>JAWBPF010000085.1:0-6947 GCA_038825355.1 Bathyarchaeia archaeon | reverse complement strand
CCGAGCTTCACCACATTCTCTTTAAGGTATTTGACGGCTTCATTCACTCTATCTTCTATTAATCCCCTGTCTTTACCTTGGGATGTAACATGGAACTCTACTGTTATATTCGATGACCTATCCCTAGGATGAGTCTTTATGTACACTATTGGAGAGAATTTTTTAACGGCTTCTTCTATAATAGGAGCTATTGAGCTTTCTCCTAGATCCAGGACTGTGAACTTCGACTCTACGAAGTGGAGACATCCGATATCTCGGATTATCTCTTCTTTAATACTATCTTCGAATATGGCCTTCAATTCTTCTGGCACACCTGGAAGGCAGACTATCTTGGTTCTACCGGTTTCCAGGAGGATGCCTGGCGCAACTCCAACAGGGTTTCGTAACGGCTTAGATCCTAACGGGAGCATTGCCATCTTCTCCCGCTGGGGAGTCAGCTTAGGATCCTTTGTGAGCCCTCTCCTATACAACTCTTCATATCTTTGAGAGATCCATGATAAAACATCTCTATGAAGTCTTAAGGATATACTCAGAGCCTTGGACAACCCTTCAAGCGTTACATCATCATATGTCGGACCTAAACCTCCTGAAGCTATAATGAACCTAGGGGAACGGTGCAGAATTTCCCTAAAGATATTCGAGATCTCCTCAAGGTCATCTCTTATAACAGTCATTCTAATGCAAAAACCGCCTAGAAGCGTTATTTGACGTGCTAACCACCATCCATTAGTGTTCAGTGTTCTCCCTATCAGAAGCTCATTCCCGATGGAGAGTAGTTCAAATGATGGCCTTTCAAGTTCCAATCTACTTACCCATCTCGGATGTATCTATTTAAGACTATAAGATGAGAAGGCTACGCTTATAAAAGTATAAAAGGATTGAATGATTTTAGGTTTACAAGTACGGCTTAATACTCCGGATACAGTAGAGATTTTTTGTAGATATGGTTGTAATAGGATTTTTCTATAAGGGCCCCTCCAATGTATAATGAAGGGAAGGAACTATGGGACTTACGAAGCTCATAAAAAGTAGAGGTGATCCATCCTGGAAAATGAAGGAGCAGAAGATCTTCTCCTGTCCGAAATGTAATAATGAATTGTTTCTCATCATGAAGTTCTGCGACAAATGTGGCAGCGAAATTGAATGGCCTGAAGAGTATCAATATATAATAAATCCTGGGTCGAAAAAGAATAAATTATAACAGATCATTATACCCCTCTCAGGTAATGAAAGTGAATTTCCCGCAGTCTGATCAATCTTTGGTCATGGGAGTCTAATAATAAGCTAAGGTTCAATATATGCAAAATCCTTAAAAGTCTGGTTTATTACTTCATTCTCGGAGTTGGCGGCCATAGCTGGGAGCTAGGACCCGTTCCCGTTCCGAACACGGAAGTGAATCTCCCAGGCGATCTAGGTTGTAGTATGGTGCGAGAGCCCATGCGAAGCCTAGACCGCTGCCAACTCCGTCAAAGAACTGCTTTATGGATTTAATAAATTTTTAATGGGAAAACATATTTAGGAGTATGAGATTGATGCTCTAAGGTGCTATAGAGATGTTTAATAGCATGAGTAAGGCTCTTCAGCTGCCCCTACTATCTCAGGATTCAACGCTGGGAAGCATAGTTACGCTGCTAATGTATCTCTCATTCATTCTATTCATATTTTTCGGCCAGAAAATACAGCTTAGAATGATGCTGTGGGAGATAGATGGAGTTCTACGAAAACTCGATTTTATGCGTAGAGAGGCTAAATCTCTCTCTCTGAATACAATTAAAGAGATAGGTAAACCCGATGATGATCCTGAGCCTATTCTTAACTCCCTCTTAGAGCAATTCGTAATATATCCGGTCGATATGGATCCTTCAGGAATCGTTTGGAAGCTAGATCATTTAATGGATGTGAGGGATAGCAAGTTTAAGGATGATGTTAGATTAGTAGCCCCGAAAGCCGATGAGGTTCAGGTAAACAATCTCGAGAACCTTATAGAGGCTGCTCTAGCTCTTAATACCATCTACCGCATAATTAGGCATTACTACTTACTTGGAAAGAAGACTTCAAGCTTCTATATCATTCTTCAACTTCAAATGTTGCTCCCCCTTATAATGCAGCAGGCCGAAGCCCTAGTAGATGCCTCTAAGGCATTTGCAGAAGCTCAGCCTATAGGAGACGGAATCGGTCCCTACATAGCATCTAAACTTATGCTCGGAAGAGCCCAGAGGAGGATGGAGAAAGACATGGTAGCCGCCGAAGTGGAGATAGAAGGACGTAAAGCCTATATATTAAAGGCTGAGGGGCCGGGAGGGAACGTTGGTAAACCAGGAGAAGCTATAAGGCGAATAATTGAAGAGAACAGGGGCTCAATATCGATGATAATAATGATAGATGCAGCGCTAAAGTTTGAAGGGGAGCGGAGCGGGGAAGTAAGTGAGGGAATAGGTGCAGCGATAGGCGGTATAGGAACAGAAAAATATAAGATAGAAGAAGAAGCGAAAAGATTCAAGATCCCATTATATGCTGTGGTGATAAAGGAGAGTATTCAAGAAGCCATTACACCCATGAGGAAGGAGATAGCTGAAGTAGCTGATGAAGCCATTAAGAGGATTAAGGTGCTCATTAAGAGGAAATCCGATGAGGGGGACTCAGTAATAATAGCAGGAATAGGAAACACCATAGGTATCGGCCAGTAAATATAGAGGTGAATATGATTGAATAAAAGAATGCTCCATTCCTATATTTATATCGTAATCCTGTTCAGCTTACTAGTATTTGTTTACTCTATATGGATAATAGCATCCTCAGTTCGAGAGAGGATGGAGGGAAAAACAGATGGATTCTACTTTGGATTAATCGCTGGAATAATAGGGATAGGTTTAGCGCTCTCCTCGTTGGTGAGGTTAAGAAATAGGCTTACATCAATCTCGAAGGAGGAAGGAAGAATCTTAACCGTGGTCGAATGCTCCAAATGTAAGATTAAGACTATACGAAACTTCCAGAAAGGAGACTACGTGAATAAGAGGTTGGAGAAATGCCCAAACTGCGATGAAGACAAGATGATAACAGCTATATATCTAGAGAAGCCTATAAGGCAGTAGAAGCATCCGGTTCAACCGTTAATCGAAGAGGGCCGTTAAGATTCTACACCCATCATCTGTGATAAGGACCGTATGCTCAGCTTGGGCTACAGGTTCACTACCCGCTTCCGCGAGTATAGGATATACCTTTATGTTTCCCTTAGCTATAAGTTGCTTAAATGTAGAGTTGAAATTGGGGTCATCAACCTCATCCCTTAGCCATCTGACGGTGAATGGTAGAGTGTAAAACTTGTTTCGGATCTTCTTAATCAACTCCTTCGCGTACTCGTCCTTTACACCCTTCTCCTTATGGAGCCTGTATATGGAGCCCTTACCTAGTTCCGTTACAGAACCTTTACCATTAAGGGTTGTGAGGAAGGGCTCGACAGCGTAGAGTTCACCCTCTAAAATATGGGTTCCATCAAGATTAGATACATTTGGAATAGACTTTCCTGCATGTAGAATAAATCTCTCCATCTTATGTCCCATTAGATTCCTTATCGGTTTAAATCCCCAACTCTTAATAGTCTTCTCTATGGCTGCTCCAACCGTATTCGCCTTCACTCCAGGCCTCAGGGTCTCTACAGCAACGTTCAAAGCATCTTCTACAGCATTCACCATTGAATGATACTCTGGGGATAAGGCTACAGTAAAAGCAGTATCGGCGATATATCCATTTACATGAACCCCAAAATCTACCTTGACAACGCCATCCCGAGGGATCCTACTTTCATCGCTTATGTCGGAGGTGTAATGAGCAGCGACCTCATTAACTCCGATGTTGCAAGGAAAGGCCGGTTCTCCACCAAGTCTTCTAATTTCATCTTCAACTTCCTCGCATAGTTGCATTATCGGCTTTCCAGGGTGAACGGCTCCGCTAAACTTATGGCGTAGCTCAGCTGCAATTCTGCAGGCTTTATATATCTCCTCTCCGGCCAGCAAATCTATCCCTCTTCACGTATTAGGCCATTTGTGCTCCATGTCCTTAACGTATTTCAAATGCTCTCCCCCTTCTAGGAAGAAATCTTGGATGGCATCCTTAGCCCTCTCCCTCTTCTCCTGATGGCCCTGTAAAAACCTTACAACTTTTTCCGCTACCATACATTTATGTTCTCCACATAAGAGTTCACCTCGCCTACATCTTCCTTCTATCTCTCTAAGTTTTTCATCGTCTGGTTCCAAAAGGAAATACTCGTATTGGAATACGCTACATATCGAGGGATCTCCACCAAGCCTCTTTTGTTCATCAACAGTTGCTCTTCCCCCAGTGAACGCGTTCATAAGTTTTCTTACTGCCACTTCAGGTTCATCAACGAGGAATATACACGTCTCAGGCATCGAAGAGGACATTTTACCCCCCTTCCCAAGTCCTGGAAGAAATCTTGAATGTATCTGGGCTGGCTTATAAAAGCCTAGTTTAGGGGCAACATCTCTTGCTATACGCCAGTAGGGATCCTGATCAATGGCTGCTGGGATGAGCGAGGGAATGTTCTCGCCTGTAAATAACGATTCTAGAAAGCAGGGTGCTGCCTGCATAGCTGGAAAGAATTGTATCCCTATATTAGAGCTATCAGTGAAGCCGAATACAGCCTTAGCAGTTGATGCAGTCACATGCCTAGCAATACGAATGGCGACATTATACATTATCTCCGAATTCCGCATATCAGAAATCAACACAGTGTTCTTTCTATCGAAGCCCACTGCTATTACATCCAAAGCATTTTCATAAGCTAACCTATATGCCTCCCTATGATTCAGGGTGGGATTTATAAGAAATTTCTCATCGTCCGTGAGCTGAAAATATAATTTCACCTGGAATTTCTCCTGGAGCCATTTCGTGAATATCCATGGGACTATGTGTCCGATATGTGTATCTCCCGAAGGGCCCCTACCCGTATATAATACAAATCTTATCCCTTCACGGTAAAGGTCGAGTATATAGTCTAGATCCCTATGAGAGAAGAATATTCTCCTCGTTAAGTGGAAATGTAGATCTCCTGTATATCTCCTGAGGCCTTTAAGCAGATCATCCGTTATCAATTGAGTTCCAAACTGCTCCACTAATTTAGCGTAATCTATTTCTCCTGAAACCTCCCAGGGGGTAACTGTCATCTCTCCACGTTCAAATTCAGCCATGGTTGAAGACCACCTTTGAACTCTCAATTACGTGTATTTCTTTTGGGAGAGTGTCTTAAAGAAAGGAATATAAGCTAATCGCATTTAAGCTCTAAACCTGCTAAGGATCCAGGGGGTTACAATACTGAAGCTAAGGGAACAAGAGGCAAAGGTACTAAGAACGATAGCTGAGATGAACGGCTCAGCTACTTTAGATGAGATAATTGAGAAGTCCGGCTTGGAGAGCGCAGCTATAATGAGGGCTGGACTATCTCTATCCAAAGATAAACTATTAGAGATAGAGGAGAGGCGGGTAACCATAATTAAACTAACAGCTGAAGGCCTGAAATACTCCGAGAGAGGTTTACCTGAAAGAAGGATGAATCAAATCCTTAAAAATCTGGGGGGACGAGCGCCTCTCACCAAAGTAGCCGAAATAGCTGGAGTGGACGAGAACTTATTCGTTGCTGCAGTTGGATGGTTGAAAAAAAAGAGGATGGCAGAATTAAAGAAGGAAGACGACGAGATCTCCCTAATATGGATTAAGCCCCCTCTGGAGACCTCTGATGAGAAACTCCTTAAAATATTAAAGGATAAAGGACGAATGATAAAAGAAAGTTTAAGTGACACCCTAAAAGAGGCAGCCGACATCCTAGAGAAGAGGGGGCTTATAACTAAAAATTCAAAGACGGAGTATAGGCTTATCCTCACCGAGGAGGGTTTAACTTCCATCTCAAGGGGTATAGAGATCCAAAGAGAGATCAGCCAAATAACTCCACAACTGATCAGAGACGGGAGATGGCGGAGGGTTTCTCTGAGGCGATATAATGTAGAGGCTCCCGTAGCCTTAACATGGCCCGGAAAAAAGCAACCTTACAACGCCTTCCTCGACGAACTTAAGATGAAGTTGATAGCCTTAGGATTCGAGGAGATGGTCGGCCCACTAGTTGAAATAATGTTCTTCAACTGCGACGTCCTCTACATGCCCCAAGATCATCCCGCAAGGGACATCCATGACGTATACTTCATTAAGAACCCCAGATATGGATCCCTGGCACGATATAATAAATATCTGAGGAAGGTCAAAAGAGTCCATGAAGATGGCTGGGTTACGGGATCCATTGGATGGGGTTATAAATTCTCAACCAAGGAGTCTCTTAGATTGATACTCAGAAGCCATGGAACAGCGGTAAGCGCTAGAACCCTTATAAGGGATGATCTAGAGATCCCTGGCAAATACTTCTCCATAGCTAGATGTTATAGCCCTGAAGTTACTGATAAAATGCATTTAACAGAATTTAACCAGGTGGAGGGAATAGTAGTCGGCGAAGGGTTAACTCTTAAGAACCTCCTAGGAGTCCTTAAGAAATTCGCATTGGATATAGCTGAAGCAGACGCTGTAAAGTTTAGGCCGGATTATTTCCCTTTTACAGAGCCGAGTGTTGAGCTACTCGCCTATAAGGAAGGTTATGGATGGATGGAGTTTGGAGGATCCGGAATATTCAGGCCTGAGCTCACATTGCCATTGGGTATAAAGGTTCCCGTACTAGCCTGGGGTCTAGGAGTAGATAGACTTTACATGATGAAGGCCGGGGTAGATGATATCCGAAGTTTATTCTCTTACGACTTAGAATGGCTTAGGAGGAAAGGGGTGGCCTAAAATGCCGACAATTGAAACATCCATAAGTGATATAGAATCTCTTCTGGAAATAGGGCTTCCTAGAGACTATGACAAGTTAAATGAGACGTTCTCGCGGGTGA
>JAWBPF010000084.1:0-7017 GCA_038825355.1 Bathyarchaeia archaeon | reverse complement strand
ATAAACTTCCCACTATCATAGAGGGCGAGAATGCATTATATGATCTTGAGGTTTATAAGTCAGAGGAAGCTTATTCAAAGAATATAAATTTATCGATACCGTTGCTTGAGGAGGCTTAGGCCGATCTTCTTAAATCTATTTTTTGGACTTGTACCTTGACCTTGAGGAATTGTCAAGCCTCTCTTTATAGCTTTAAATATATCGTCCATCGATAAGGAAGACGCTTCTACTTCGGTATATGCGTCCCCTATCGTGTCGGGTAAGTGGGAATCGCTTCCCCCTAACCTTGGCAGATTTAAGCGTTTCGCAGCTCTCTCAGCCAAAAGAATGGATAGCCGGAAGGGGAAGGCGGATGCATTGATGACCTCTATGGCATCGATGTAATCTCTTAAACTAAACGGATTTACTCCCTTTGAGAATATATCGTAAGGATGAGGGACAACCACTAACCCGCCCTGCCCATGAATTTCATCCGCAGCTTCTTCCGGGGTTGTTCCCTTGTGAAGGTCATCGTACACCCATAACCCTATGAGGTGCCCATGGCTCGTTGTAATCTCAACTCCAGGTATGATCAATATTTCATCTCTATTGAATCTCTTAAAAAATATTGTATCATGATCTGTTATAGCAATACCATGTAAACACTTCGCTTTAATAATTTTTGGAAGCTCATCGGGAGTGGTATAGCCATCTTTAGAGAACGTTGTATGTACATGCAAATCTATCTTAACCTTCAAATATTTTGAATCCCCTAAGAGATTTCTTCTTTAAAAAATGTTCTATATCTTTCCAATCTATTTTTCTAAACAGGGGTCGAGGTTCGGATATCTTATGTCGGGGCGGTAGTGGTTCACTTCCAGCATTTTCCCATCGAATATACTGATGAGGGTTTAGACCGAGCTGTTCAGCAAGATCTTCCGATTTGGACGGTATGAAAGGATAACTTAATATAGTAAGACTACCAACAAGTTGGGCTGATAAGAAGAGGCTAGTCGCAGCCTCGTGAAGTTCATCACTTATTCTATGCCATGGTTCCTTCGTGCTTAAGTAATGGTTTCCTTTTCTGGCCAAATTCACTACAAGAGATAACGAATCTCTAAGTTTAAGATCTCCCATTAAATGGTCGAACTCAGCAATGGCAGATGAGATCTCTTCCTTTAATCTTCTATCGTCTTTGTCAAATTCGCTTGGCTCAGGAATTCTTCCATCGAAGTATTTCCAAATGAATTTTAAAGTTCTGTAAATAAAGTTCCCAAAGACGTCATTTAACTCAGTGTTTACATGATTCATGAAGTCTCTCCATGTAAAATCGATGTCTTTTTTCTCCGGACGCATCATTATCAACACGAAGCGCCATGTATCTGGATCCAGTAGCTCTAGTGTTTCATCGATCCATATACCTATCCTCCTGCTTTTAGAGAACTTTTGTGATTCATATAGAATAAATTCGGTTGATGAGATTTGCCAGGGTAAAATATAAGGATCATGAGTTGCCATTAGAAGTGATGGAAAGATTATTGTATGGAAAGGGATATTATCCTTGCCTATGAAATGGACGTTCCTTACCTCAGGATCGAACCATAAGTTCCTCCATAACTCGTGATTCCCTAATCTCTCTGACAATTCTATAACCGCTGACACGTAACCTAATACAGCCTCAAACCATACATATATGGTCTTTCCCTCAGAACCAGGGAAAGGGGCGGGTATACCCCATTTATTATCCCTTGTGATGGCTCTAGGTCTTAACCCCTCCTTGAGCCATCTATAACTGAAGTTTCTGGCATTAAGTGGGAGTTGGGGATTTGAGTCCAAGTATCTCTTTATTTTCTCGGTAAACTTGGGTAAGTCAAAAAACCAATGCTTAGTAGTTTTTATTTCCGGAGGAGATCTACAGAATACACATATTGGATTCACTAGATCTAGAGGTTCTAACACTCGACCGCAATTATCGCATTGATCTCCTCTAGCAGTCTCGAATCCACAATATGGACATTTTCCCTCTAAAAATCTATCAGGGAGAAATCGCTTACATGTATTGCAGTATGGCAACATTACCTCTTCTGTGGATATATAACCGTTTTTATAGATTTTCTCGAATACTTCTCTGACGTATCTTATATGTATTGGGTTCTCCGTCCTAGTATAGTTAGTGAATTCTATCCGATACTTTTTTAATAATTGAAGAATCATGGAATGATATTTATCTGTTATATCCTTAGGCTTTATCCTTAACTTTATGGCTTCAACTTCGATAGGAGTTCCATGCTCATCTGAGCCTGTTACAGATACGACTTCTTCATCTTTCATTCTCAGATATTTCGTAAATACATCGGCGGAGAGTATATGGATGAAAGTACCGAGATGAGGTACCGTGTTTACATATGGCCATGCACAACATACTATCCATCTGCCCAATGCTTTTTTCCACCTGAAACTTTCAGGATATCCTTAAGGAGAGAGTCTGAATCTATCTCTCGGAAAAAGAATCACTTCCCTTATGTTGCACTTTCTTAGCATGCCCATCATCAAGCGTTCTAAACCCATTCCCCACCCTGCATGAGGCGGCATACCATAATCGAAAACGTCTAGAAAGAACTTGAAGGATTCAACATTAAGTTTTTGCTCCTTTAACCTATTTATCAGAGCCTCTTTCTCATCTATTCTAGAACCGCCTGAAGCTATCTCAATCCACTCATACATCGTATCGAAACCATAACTAATATGGGGATTATCGCTTTGTGGTTTAATGTAAAATGGTCTAGTAGAGGTTGGCCAATCGGTTATGAAGTAGTATTCCTCTCTGTGAAGTCCCCCCAGTTTCCTATAAGCTTCTGTAGATATATCCTCACCCCAACTTACCTTATAATTTACCTCATCCAATTCCTCTAGAATTTCGCTGTAGGTATAACGTTTAAAGGGAATCTTTGGAGGTTTCAGGTAAACATTTATTGTTTCAAGCTCTTCTCTACAGTTCTTAGATACATAATCGTAGATTCTATATAAAAGTTGTTCTTGGAGCCTCATAACGTCTCTAAAATCTGCAAAAGCAGATTCAACGTCCACCGACGTGAACTCATTTAGATGTCTTCTACTATGCGATTCTTCAGCCCTAAAAAATGGTCCAATTTCAAACACTTTTTCAAAAGCGGTTGTCAACTGCTCTTTATATAATTCTGGACTCTGAGCTAGATAGGCAGTCCTATCAAAATACTTCAACTCGAATAATGATGCTCCACCTTCTGCAGCAGCAGCTATAATTCTAGGAGTTTGAACTTCAATGAAACCTTCTGAGGATAGATATTCCCTTATAGCCCTGAGGATCTCATGTCTAATATGGAATATGGCGTTAGGCTCACGTCTTCTTAAATCTAATATTCTCGCATTCAATCTAGTATCAAAGTCTGCGGGTACCTTTTCAGCTGTGTCTAGAGGTAAAGGGTGAGATGCCTTTCTTAATATCTTAGCCTTGAACGGGATTATCTCAATTCCTCTATGAGCTTGAGGACGGGCTCTTACAATGCCCTTTATGCCTAATATATATTCTCCTGCGAGATCTTTCATTATTCTAAATGTTTCTGGAGGTGTGTCCTTCTTTGTTGCAGTCACTTGTATAAGACCTTTACCATCCCGTAGAAGTATAAACATGATGCCTCCAAGATCTCTTATATCCTTGACCCATCCAGTTAAGATAACCTCACTCCCTTCCATTGAGGGCTCTATATCGCTTGAGTAGTGAGTTCTCTTCCAATCTTCTGATGAGTTCAAATCCACCCCTCAACCATGAGTCCTTAACCAACTTGGATAAATCAGTTTTATTTATCTTTCTCTTTAGTTTGACTTAATCTAAAATAAGCGGGCTATTGAGAAAGGGGAAAACTACTACTTGCAGGTTAAATATCCAATATGTAGTAGTATACCTCTGATGGAGATGAAATTCTAAACTTTGTAGTTCATATATTGGTCACACCGTGACACACTTTAGGATCAAAGCAGGGATTTTTTAGCACTAAAATATAGGAGCATTGCTGATGATTCTGAGAGAATCCAACCTCTTAGAGGATGTTGTTGGCAGATCTTATAATTTTGTAGAAACCATTGGTTTGGGGTAGCCTAGTTACAGAATGTTCAAAGTTAGATTTTACGTGGCCTCTATGGAGTTTAATTAGAATATTGCTAGACGATATTGTCTCGAAAGACTCCAAAGAGTTTTCTATGTAAGGATGATGAAACATTCTCCATGAACTCTGAAGGGATCCATTATTAATCATCGGTGATACTTTTCGAAAAATTGAGACTATCTCAGCTCATGAGGTTCTTCCTATATGAACGAGACACATAGAATATTTTACTCTTATGTAATTGACGTTTTATAGATTCCCGAAGGTAATTGAGAGTTATATAGTCGCAAATCATGGTGAATTTTTGTTGGAAAACGTGCGGGAGGGTTGAGTTTACTGCAGATAAAGGGCTATCATCGCTACAGGAGATGTCCCCTTTTCGAAGTCAGCTTTGTTAGGATTACATTTGATGCGATCATACATATAAGTATATGTGGGTTTATGGATCCGATCCGTATGGAGAGGAGTGAATAAGTCTTCGGACGGAAATATCCAGACTTAAAGGGTCGAATAGAAGCATTAGAAGTCTTCTATAAATCCGGGGATTTTAGGAAACCTGTTGGAAGATGGAGGTGGATGAAGGAGTACGTAAAATATTTAGAGGTGAAAGGCACTAACTACACATAACCAATATATACAGGTATCAGAAGTTTAAAACGACTCATAGAAGGGAAATGATGATACAAATGGTTAGAACACTGTTAGACAATTTCTGTATTAGGAGCGGTATCCTCTGCGAAAGATGCGAGGAGAAGGTTAGGAAGGGTCAAGTAACTAAACTGGACTTGAAGGTGATTAAATGGTTATGTAACCTTGAAAGTGAATTTCCTATTATAAAGGATGTCTATTTCCATAAAGCAGTGGAAACGGATGATATACTTGCTATACTAGTGGATAAGCAAGATATGGGAAAGATGCTAAGTTTTGGCGGTAAAATAATTAGGACTTTAAGGGAAAATGCAGGTAAGAGGGTTAAAGTTTTAAGTCATGGGAGCGATGTCAGGGAGTTTTTAGAAGAGCTTTTCAGTCCCTTTTCGATACTAACCATTAATACCATCTGGCTACCTGACGGAAGCACGGAGACTAAAGTTATACTTCAGGGTAGAAGGCCTAGAAGGATGCCTCTGGATCTCAATATAGCGAAAAATCTAGCTAAGACGGTTAAGAATTTAACCCTAAGGGTGGAGTTTGAAAGGAGATAACGGATGAACTATGCAGGCCATAGTCGAGTACAATAATTCTAAGAGAGGTTTTGGAGTTGAATATGCTAAGGATGAGATTGTATGTAAAAGCCACCTCAAGCTGGATCCATTTAAATGCTTAAATATCTTATGATTAAGGCATGCCTCCGGATAGGCGATTTCTATGAGCTCAGGTAACAGGTTAACATCCCATGAATGTTTTATTATGGATGTAAGTTTATGTTCCTCTATGGAATAAAGTAGATTCCTAATGGAGTTTGTAAGCTTGAGGTATGGAATGTATCTTTTAGCCATCTCAGAATATTTCCTCCCCAGATCCTCTATTCTATCTTGAGAGTTTATTACAGAATCCGCCGATAGCGAGGCGAATAGGAGGGAGAAAGCTATACCTCCACCAGTAATTGGTTTAACGTGTGCTGCAGCATCACCTACAGGGATTACGCCGTGCCTGTTTTTGAATATTGGAGGCCCCAAGGGCATCTTATGTCCAACCAATTTGCTACTATAAGCGTCTTTAAACCTATGGGAGATCCGTGCATCATTTCTAATGAATTCTCTTAACTTTTGGATAGGGTCTCCCGCGGTCGCCAAGCCTACTTTAGCGGAATCTTTTCCAAATGGAGCTATCCAAGCATAGAAAGGATATGCATAAGTGTTCGCTAGATACACCTCAATGAATTCTCTTTCAATGCCTTTGATATCGGTGAACCATCTCTGGACGGCATTTATAAATATTAGATTTGTCGTCTCACTAAAACCCATTTTCTCCAGTAGCCTTGGAGGGGACCCCTCCCCATCTATTAGGATCTTAGTCCTTAAAATATCATTTTTATTATATTTCTCATTTCTAACCTTCAGCTTGACTATTTTGTCTTCAAATAATACTTGCCTTACTCTTGAAGAAAAATGGTAAATCGCTCCTTTTTTAATGGCCTCCCTGGCTAACCATACGTCGAATAAAGCTCTGTCTATTAGGCATGTAGATAAATTTCTAAAAGATATTTTTAGGTCTATATTGTTGGGTAAATGAAGTATCATTCCCTTGAACTTGTTTTGAATTAGGCTTGGAGGAGGCTTCGGAAATAAGTTTTCAAGTAGACTCGTCGGAATATGTCCCGTACAATGTTCTGGGTACCCTGGAGTAGAATGTTCTTCTATCACTATAGGTTGAAACCCGTTTGAGGCTAGTTTCCATGCAGCATATGAGCCGGAAGGGCCTGCCCCAATTATAGCTATATCAATTTCACGATCCAATGTTTCATTCTTTCAGTTTCCTTTATACGAGCTCTATATTACGTTTATCCTTTGTGAGTCTAGAAACCCTTATGATCCCTCTCAATTCAAGTCTCATCAGGGCATCGTTCAATTCCCGGAAGCTTAGGTCACCGTAGAATTTCTTTAATTCCTTCAATAGTTCCACATCTACGTATACGCCTCTTTTCTGGAGAAGTTCGATTATCGCTATATGGAGAGGTAACGGCGTCCAAATTTTTTGCATATAAATCCTCTTCTCATATAAGTTAGCTTATAGTCATTGGTGGAGCTGCTTTCTCTTTCCTTAATCGTTTAACAAAGTTTTGATACCAGGTCTCCATATCTGATGTGATACTAGGTTTAATCCTATCCATTGCTTTTCTAAAATCCTCGAACGTGACTTTATTTGCTTTTGGGTCGCTCCTTAAGGCATTTAAAGC
>JAWBPF010000083.1:0-7131 GCA_038825355.1 Bathyarchaeia archaeon | reverse complement strand
GCTACCCGTCCCGCACCTTTACCCTTCATGCTGGTTCCCGATCCTGGGACGTGGCTCGATTTTAGAGATGAGGCGCCCATAAAGGATAGGTGGTGAAACAGCGTGTCTCGGATCTCTATAGAAGCCTCCCGCTGAGGACCTTGGACGATCTCCCATCGAGATCCATCAGATTAACTCTTCATCTCTCGTCTTCCACGGTGGATGGTGTCGTTGTTAGGTTTAGCGTGTGGGCGCGCGTATTCCCGTGTGAACCTTCGATTAAAGCGGATGGTCCAGCAGCCATTTCCAGAACGGTGAGAACCTTATCACCTTGTTCTCAAATTTAACCTCTTCCTCGTAATCCCATGTGACTATGAGCAAATTTTTGCATTTTAATAGGTTGCTGGCCTTTAACAAGGAATTAACCTCTCTATCTCCAATTTCACTCCTACTGGAGGCATAAACCACTTGGACTAGCTGTTTAATCCCTGCTCCGTCCCGAAGTATGAAATCGACTTCTTTACCCGTGGAGTCTCTCCAGTAGAAGATGTCGCTGTTCGGTTCGAGACCATCCTTGCATAGCTCCTGTAATACTGCGGCTTCCAAAGACCTTCCGAGGTCCAGCTTTCTTTCGGTGAACCTGAAGACGCCGTTATCCAACGGGTAAACTTTAGGTAGGGTGAGCTCAGCTTTCCTGAGGCTCCCACCTATTTTCCTTAGAAATACTGCGAATCCTACGTCCTCAAGTATTTTCTGAAAGTTATAAAGGGTTTTTTTGCTCACCTTGATATTCATCGATTTGAGCGTGTCGAAAACCTTATTTACCGAGAAAATTTTTGCGGATGAGGATATGGCTGATCGCATGAAAAATTCTAGGACGTATCTGTTTTTGACCCCGTATCTCTCGACGATGTCCCTGTACACTATCAGGTCGAGGTAATCCTTGAAGAATGTGGACGGATGGATGTGTCCTAGGACGATATCTGGGAAGGAACCTCCCTCTACGTAGTTTCTGGCGAGGTTCTTTATCCTTCCAATCTCGTAAGCCGAGTAATATTTTTTACTCTCAATCCCCTCTAGTGAGAGAATTTCTTTAAAGGAGAACGGATATATTTTTGTTGTTACTGCTCTACCCCTCAGTTGTGTAGCAATTTCTTTACTTAAAAGTTTTGAGGAGGAGCCCGTTATGAATAGGTAGTATCTCTTCTTTTCGTACAAGGTGTACACGATTCTTTGCCAATCGCCTAGGGCCTGAACCTCGTCGAAGAAGATGTATTCCGGCAATTTTCCGTAAACTTCTTGATGAACTATCGGCAGCTCTACAGGGGCTTTTACCTCTACATTCTCCTCGAAATTCACGAACAGGTAATCCTCATCCCTCAGGCCCCTCTTCCTGATGAGGCTGTAGAGGAAGTAGGTCTTACCAGCCCTCCTCGGCCCAACAACCGCCACGACGAAATTCTTGTTCTCCCTGACCTCCTTCAGCCTCTCCTTCACTTCTAAGGCCCTTATGTCATCTTTCTTGGTTAATAGGTACTCCCTCAGTTCCATGGCCTCTAAATGGGGAAACTTATTATAAAAGTTTTCCCATTAAGGGGGAAATTTTTAAACTCATTAAATGCAGAGCTTCGATGCCTCCTCTAGCCCCCGGTTTTATCCAGTTTCGCTTTATGCCGGTCCGCAGGTGAGGTGGCCCCCGGCATCCCCCTTCTTAATTCTTTCTTAACATTAACCTCGACGCCATATTCCAAGCGTTTCACCATAAAGTATCCTTTAGCTATGAAGGGCTGAGATGAAGGGGCTTCTCGCCGAGGGGGGTTAAAGCTTCTCCATTTTGTCCCGGATCCTTTTAAGGTATTGTTCGGCTTCCTCGGGGGTTACGAGGTGCATCTCGAAGGGATGGTAGTATGGGAGGCCGGCCAGGTCCTCCATCTTAACCTTCAGGGAGCCCCTCTCCAGGGCTTTACCCGGCAGGTTCTCGGAGATCACGAGCAGGTCCACGTCGCTGCCGCCCGTCAGCCTTCCCTCGACCGCGCTCCCGAAGATGTAGACTTCAGCCCCGGGCAGAACCGCCCTGGCGGCGGAGGCGATCCTATGGGCCCAACGCCTCCACTCCCTAACCATTTCGGCCCTTAATCTAAGGGTTTCCATGAAGCTCATCGCCCAGCAACCTTCCAAGGCGTTCTATGATCTCCTTGGCGAGCTTGATATGGCCTTCAGCGTCCTCTTCATCATACTCCTTCGTTGAATATCTAGCCATGATGAGGTGTCTTCTAGGCTTGAGATCACGGCCCTGTTTTCACGGATGAGCTTCTCAAGCTCCTTTGAAGGTTTGCATCTCAGGATCTCTTCGAGGAGCATCCTGATGCTATGCGTCCTCGGATAGTCGCCTACAAACTCTAGGAGGACGGATTTGGCGTAGAGCTGCACCGCCTGGTCCGAGAAGAAGCAGGCGAGGTTGTAGCGCCCAGATTTGAGCGCGCTCTCTGACTCGTAGAGGAATTCAGACGCTCTCCTCCTTAAAATATCGATCTCTCCCCTATGCATTCCTCCACCACAACCACCCATTTATTCGAGGACAGCTTTAAGGATTCCCTCGGATCAGTTTAAGGCCAAGTACCCCTGGAAGGCTGTACCCCGCTTCTTTGAAGATTAGCTCTACCTATTTTTCTTGACTTAGCAACGATTCCATACTTTTCTATATCCCTAAGGGGGGATTGTCTGGGAAAAGCCTATTATCCTAAACTTTGGCGGATCTCCAAGCGTTTTAAGCAATGAGAGCTGACATTCATTAATAGAGAAGCTATCAAGTATATTTCAGGTGTTAGCTTAACCCATTCTATTTTCAAATGTATTAGAGCGTTAACTGCTTTGACGAGTTCATCGAGCATTTGCCTGCTGTAAAACCGGGGGATTATCTCTTTTATTGTAGTGGTGGAAGCATAAACTTTAAGCTTGCCGACCTCTATCTTTTCCAAGATCTTTTTGGCTATTGGTCTAAGTCTATCCTCTTCCTTTTGAAGGCTAGCAATAGATCTGGCTCGATTAGGATCTGAGATCACCTTTTCAGCTTTTCTTCTATAAGCCTTTTAGCGGTTTCCAAAGCCTCTTTCTTCATTTCATATACGGATTCCTTAGCTTTGATCCTTAATTCTTCTAAGGCCTTCATGGGATGCTTTGGAACAGGCAAGACAACTATGTGATCCCCTAAATCTATATATGCGATTTTATCCCCTTCATTTATAGCGTACTTTTCCCTTAGGGGCTTCGGTATCGTTGTTTGCCCTTGCCTAGTAACCTTAACTTCATAAGCCATGAGATCATCTGGTAAAATATTAATAAGAATACTATAGATACTTTTATTTTACTATTTTAAAGAGCCTTCAATTTAGAGTGGGAATATCAATCTGCAGTAGACGTGGCTCTTGTTTATGGGATTCTAGCGGCTAGTCCGTCGAAGCCCTTGTCGAAGCTGATGAGGAAATCTATCTTGAACTCTCTGAGCTGCGCCAGGATTGTGTGGTCTGTGAAGCTGAGGCCTTCGAACCGGCCCGTCTTGAATACTGCCCAGGCCTCCGCGAAGGTTCTCTCATCGACCCTTATGAGCCTCACCAGGGAGGGTATCGATTCCTCCTTTGAGCCGAGGATGATCTTCCCCACCTTCACCGCTGCGTCGAGCCTTCCCGTTCGGATGAGGGCCGCCGTGACAGCCTCATCGAATACGTAGTCCGATGAGTAGGGTTGGCCGAACTCGCCCCTCCTCAGTCTGTCAATGAGCCCTACGCTCCTTGCGTGGTCTCGGTCCCTCTCGTTGGCGAAGGCGATGAAGATGTTTGAGTCGATGAAGGCGCTCACTGGGATCCCATCCTCTTCCGCCTCGTCCCTGGGCCGTAGAGTATCCGGTCCACCTCATCCCATCTCGTTTCAACCCCCCAGTCCTCAACGAGCGACAGTATTCTTTCGAATTCTTGGTCGGGCATCGGTACACTCGCCTTATATGCCCTATCCAGGAACTCGTCGCCCCTCTCCAAGGCTTCCCTTATGAGCGCGGAGAGGAGCTCCTGCTGGGTCACTTTCCATCCCGTTTTGAGGGTGGCTAGGGCTTGAAGCCTCTCTAACCTCTCCTTATCTTGTTTGCTGAGCTTGACCGAGGTCGACATACATAACCCCCTTTATGGTAGAAAAGTATTCTAGATAAACTTTTCTACTATACTGCTGTTCTAGCGATCTGGTCGCCGAGCAATGGACAACTCAACCCCATAGTCATGAGATCACCTATATTAAAATATCAATAAAATGAATAATAAAATAGAAATAGTATAAATACTGCCTAGATACTGATAAGAAGCATTTTATTATTGTTAACAATAACGATGATGATGGCGTTGGGTTGATTCAAGTCCAGATCCTCCGGATCCCCCTAACCCTTCCCATCTCCTCGTCCTCCGAGGCTATCACGGATATTCCATTCGTGGTCATCGCCGCGACGTGTAGGGCGTCTGAGGGCTTAAGGTTATAGTCCGCCGATATCTTCGATGCCTCCGCGTATTCTTCCCCTCCCAGCGGCAGGATCTCAACGCATGGCAGGACTATATGAAGTTTGAGGTGAGCCCGTAGGGGACGTTGTATTTCTTCTTTGAGACGTATAAGAGTTCATCCAGGACTAGGATGTCGACGTAGTGGGTTGAGAGGAGGTTTAGGTAGAAGCTCTCATATACGGCTCTATGCTCGGATCTTAGAGTGTTTAGGTATATCAGCAGGTGAGTCTATGAAGGCCTTCAAGCCTCGAATTCCTCTTCAAGGTAGGCCTTGGAGAGCTCTCCTGGCTTCGGCTCCAGATTCGAGGGGGTATCCCTGAGCTTGTCCAGGTGCCTCTTTAAAGCGGCCTCGATTTCTGTCCTCTCAAATTTCTTGAAGGGCCTGAGGATTATGCCCTCCCCGACCTCGACTTCCACCGCGTCGCCTTCGTCGAGCCCCACGGAATCTCTTAGGGCTTTGGGGAGTATTATGTATCCTTTTCTGCCGATCTTAAGCCTGAGAGTCAAACTAGGTTCATCCCAGGTTAACCTCAGCTAAACCAGTATGCAAAGCTACCCCTGAGCGGAGAAGCCTTTAGAGTCGGAAATCGCATCTCCCGGCTGTAGCTGTGGAGCACTGGAATCTCCTAGAGAGTCTCCTAGTATTTATAAAGGATGTGTATTTAAAAAAGGTGGGGGTTCCAGGCCTGTGCCTGGATTTAGGCTTCTACCCGTCAGGCTTTCGTCTATCTTCTACGCCTGAGCAGGTAGAGGCTTGTTCCTAACGCGGCCAGCGTGGGGAGTAGAGCGACGGGGAACTCCGGTATGGCTATGTTGCTGCGTTCAAGGTTGACGAAGTTCATTGCTGCTTGTCCGCCGTCGGGTATCTTCACTGAGACAGATGCGGTCTTGTGTCCGACGCCGCCAGGCCACTCCTCGATTGTGAGCTCATAGTCGCCCGGTACAGCCCACATGTTGTATGCTCCGTCGAAGCTGTAGACGGTGAAGTCGCCGGCTGCTCCGCTCACAGTGACCTTTGCCCAGCTTATCGTGCGGAGCTCGTTGCTCCACGTGTAGCCTGCGATCTGCCCGTGTAGGTATCCCATCAAGTCGAGCTCGTAGACTACGGAGGCCTCTCCACCCAGCTGGACGTTGGGTACGACGACGTCCATGCGCTGCTGGTACGGGCCGAGATGGTTGAACAGCGTGGCGCCGCGAACCTCACCGGCCACGACGCGCATACCCTTACCCATCAACAGGCCAGGAGGCAACCCACCCATAGGCTGCCACCACGGACGCCCATACCAAGCCCATTCTTTAAAATCTTCCCATTCACCCCAGTATTCGACGTAGGTCTCCGTCTCTATGGTCCAGTCTCCCATGTAGTTGGGGTAGGCGTCCAACGTCCAGATCTGCACGTTTACGCTCTCAGTAGACTCCGGGACTTCAACGGTCTCAGATGCGACCTCGTTGCCGTCCTCGTCGAATACGTGGATTATCATAGTTATGTTATAGGCTGCGTGGTCGAGTATGCCCTCCTTCTTGAATAGGACTGTGGCGTCTATGTGTGCGCCGACTATGAGCTTCAATGGGCCGTCAGCCTGGTATCCCTTCTGGGCGTATACTGTGAACTTGTCTGCGTCCTTGAATATGTAGCCCTTCGTTGAGACGTCGAAGTAGTATCGGCCCGTCTCCAATGCTACGACGGTCTTAAAGTCCGCGTCCCTGTACATGGATGGATCCGCGAGGAATCCACCCGGCACATTAAACTTCTCATCATATGGATCGTATAGGCTTACAGCGTACTTGTTCGGGTCGGGTCCATTCTCTTCTAGGGCTGTGGATCCGTTGAACTTCAACTTGCTCCAGCCAGGCACCCATCCTGGAATCGGTGGAACAGATATCTGGCCATCCACTTGTGTGGGGGTCTTCCATGCACCCGCGGTGTCGTCCCAGTATTTCACGTCGCCCATGGCGACGTCCGTATCCTTGTTCTTAACGGTTACGGTTATGTCCTCGCCTGGGAATATCCATGGCCGGAATATGGGCGGCATCTGGCTGTCCATGCTGTAGACGGTTACGTTGATCCCTGCGCCGCGGTACATGTGGTTGCTTATGTAGGTCTTGCCGCCGCTGAGGGTTACCGAGGCCATCTCAAACTCCTGTTGGACGTAGCCGCGCATATAGACGTATATCGTATAGGTGCCAGGCATGATTCCGTAATCCCTTATATGCCTGTAATTGTAGAGGCTGTAGAAGTACCCTTCAAGGTCGTGGGCGACGTCGCCGTCGACGTCTGCGAATTCA
This sequence comes from Bathyarchaeia archaeon, assembly GCA_038825355.1. Lineage (GTDB taxonomy): Archaea > Thermoproteota > Bathyarchaeia > 40CM-2-53-6 > DTGE01 > DTGE01. Next base: position 328 of record JAWBPF010000083.1, on the reverse strand, counting down.
GGCCCGCAGAGCCCGAAGCCCCAGAGGGGTATGATCGCACTCTCCTGCCACCACAAGACGGGTACGAAGTTGAAGGCTACGAGGGTTCCCTGGGCGTCCCTGGCCTCAGCTATCAGCCACCTGTACGGGTCGGGTCCCTGTATGGGATCCGTATCGATCGTGCCCGGCAGGTTGTGGAAGTGGACCTCCTTCTCTATCCAGCCGCTCAGCTGGACGTCTATCCAGAGTCTTACGTCGCCGGCCCACTCGTCAGCGGCCACCGTGAACTTGTAGTCCACGTAGAAGCCGCTGGCATCGGCCTGGACGAAGCCCGGAATCCAGACGCGCG
>JAWBPF010000082.1:0-7193 GCA_038825355.1 Bathyarchaeia archaeon | reverse complement strand
CAGACATTTAATAAAAGTCATGTCTAAGGAATTGGCGACGGCGGGAGGCCTTGAGGATGTGAGAGCCGTCTTCCAAGGGAGGTTCAGCGACATCACTATTAAGAGGCTAATAGATATATATGTTAAACGCTACGTGATCTGCCCAATCTGTAAGGGCCCAGACACCAACATAGTCAAGGAAGGGAGGTTTAACTTCCTGTTATGTGAGGCCTGCGGGGCTAGGTCCTCCATAGTAGAATAGACGGTAGCCTTCTCAACGTATAAAATTCAAAGCCCCACGATTAGTAGGAAAAGGAGAAAAGAGGAGAGCGATGCCGACATCTGTTACGGGTGAGGAGGGCGGGAGCCTAGTATACGTTAGGATAGCTCATCTTAAGGGGAGGAGGCTCGTAGCTATATGTGATGAAGGAATACTGGGTAAAACTTTTAGAGAGGGTAGATTGAAGCTGGAAGTCTCGGAGCAGTTCTATAAAGGCTCGCTCCTACCCATGGATGAAGCTGTCAAGCTGGTTGTAGACTCAGATATAGCTAACCTAACTGGGAGATCCATCGTGGACGCAATCTTGAGGGAGGGCCTGGCGGATCGGAGGGCTGTGATCACAATCTCGGGAATACCCCACCTGCAGATATTAAGGCTTTAAAGGCTCTACGTCTTCGGTGAGTATCGATAAAGCTTTAACCAGCCACGTCGATCATTCTAGGCGGCGGTAATGATGTTAACCGTTTACTTAAATTGGTAAGAGAGGAATGTTAAGGCCAGCTGAGTAGCCTAGGAGGGGTACGGCATGGGTAAGAAGAAGGTGTTGAGCGAGGAGGAGTTGAGGGAGATGGTTTTTCCAGGGGAGGGTCAGGTTCTAGGCGTGGTAACTCAGATGCTAGGATTCGATAGATTAATGGTGAGATGTGAAGACGGATATAGCAGGGTATGCAGGATCAGAGGAAAGATGAAGAGGCGGGTTTGGATAAAGGTTGGAGATACCGTCTTGGTCGAGCCATGGGACTTCCAGTCGGAGTCTAGGGGCGACATAGTGTGGAGGTATACTGAGAGTCAGGCTGAAACCCTGAGGCGTAAGAGACTTCTAACCATGGAGAGGATCTAGTGCGGAGGAGGAAGATGGATAAGGCTGAAAGGAAGGTAGACCTAGAGGAGAGGAGATACATAGTAGAGCAGCTGATGAAGCATAAGCGGAGCGAGGAATGGGAAGTACTCGAGGAGGTATTCGATAGGCCCACCCTCCTGAATCTTTATCAGCTGTTAAACAGGAGGGTCTTGACAAGGGTCTACGGCGTAGTAAAGGCTGGAAAAGAGTCTAGAATCTACTGGGGAGAAACCTCCAGGGGAATGGAAGCCGCAATAAAGATATACCTGACGATAAGCTCGGAGTTCAAGAAGGGGATGCTCAATTACATCATCGGAGACCCCAGGTTCCCTAGGATAAGAAGGGATACCCGCACCCTAATCGAGTTGTGGGCTAGAAAGGAGTATAAGAACCTCTCAAACACCTATAGTGCGGGGGTGAGGGCCCCTAAACCCGTAACGGTGAGGGGTAACATCCTAGTAATGGAGTTCATAGGGGAGAAAGGGATACCGGCACCCCTCCTCAGGGAGGTCTCAGATCAAGCGATGGATAAGGTTTACAGGAGAATCCTCGAAATGGTACATACCCTTTATAATAAGGCGGAGATCATCCATGCAGACCTCAGTGAATACAATGTGATGATCTGGAAAGGCGAGCCAGTACTGATAGACTTCTCCCAGGCTGTTCACAGGGATCATCCCTCAGCCGGCACCTACCTTAGAAGGGATCTTGAGAACTTAAACAGATTCTTCTCCAAGAGGGGTGTCGAGATAGTCGATGCTGAGGAGCTGACCCAGTGGGTGATGGGAAGCCATGAACGGTAAGCTCTCATTCAACATACCCAGGGAGAGGGTTGGAGTCCTCATAGGCCGTAAAGGGAAGGTTAAAGAGTATATAGAGAGAAGCCTCAAAGTGAACCTCAAGGTGGACAGCACATTAGGCACAGTAGAGGTTGAAGGCTTAGATTCTAATCCCATGAACATCTGGAGGGCTGGAGATGTGATCCTAGCCATAGGAAGAGGTTTCCCACCGGAGAAAGCCTTCAAACTCATTTCAGGCGATGAGCACCTCTTGGAGATCATGGACTTAAGGGCAATCTTCGGGAGATCCGAGAACGCTATAAAAAGAGTGAAGGGAAGGATCATAGGCAGAGAGGGGAAGACCAGAAGGATAATCGAGGAGGTGGCTGGCGTAGACATCTCAATATATGGACATACAATTTCAATAATAGGCCTGTACGAGAACATCGTAATAGCAAGGGATGCGATTAAAATGCTTATAGAGGGTAAGACCCACGCCACGGTGTATAAATTCCTCAGCGAAAGGAGGAGGGAACTGAAGAAGCTTTCAAAGACGAAGTTGTGGGAGTAAGCTGTGGAGGATATCCAGAGTTGAGCTTAGAGGCTTTCCAGGAGATAAGCCCTGCGGACTTCTTCTACAGGAACAGGGACATAGCCGGGTTCACGAACCCGTCTAGGGCCCTATACTCCACGATAAGAGAGTTGGTGGAAAACTCTCTGGACGCCTGCGAGACCAGCATGATACCTCCAGACATATATGTGAGGCTTAGGCAGCCGGTGGAGGCGGAGAAATACCCTGCAGTATACGAGGTCAGGGTTAAAGACAACGGGTTAGGGGTGCCCCCGGACGTAATACCCTCGGCCTTCGGCCAAGTCCTATTCGGATCCAAGTATAGGCTTAAACAGGCTAGGGGGACATTCGGCTTGGGCGTGAAGATGGCCCTCCTCTACGGGCAGATAACCACCCATTCAGCTACCAGCGTGGCGTCGGCCACTATCGGGAGCGACAGGATTCATGAATACACGTTGAGCATGGATATCCAGAGCAATAAGCCCATAATCCTTGAGAGGAGGGTTAAACCCAACAGGGGAAGATGGCATGGTACCATAGTGGAGTTCTCCACGGAGGGCGACTATCCAAGGGCTATGCCCAAGATAATAGAGTATCTCAGACAGACAGCCATAGTAGCCCCCTATGCAGATATAACCTTTATAGATCCGAAGGGTCGAATATACAGGTTTGAAAGGGCGACCACCAGGATGCCTAAGCCGCCCAAGGAGGCGAGGCCTCACCCTGAAGGAGTAGATGTCGAAACTTTTAAGAGGCTCTTAACAGCCTCAGAGGCTAAAACCTTAAGGGAGTTCATGACGGAGAGCTTCCAGAGGATAGGGCGAAAGACCGCTGAATCCTTCCTGGAATACATAGGGCTAGACCCTAAAAAGGCGGTGGCCAGCCTATCCCCTGAAGAGATACTCCTCATAGTAAACTCCATGAAGGGGTTCGGAAGGTTTCTACCCCCCGACGCCTCATGTCTATCCCCCCTCGGGGAGGAGCTCCTAGAAGCCGGAATAAGGAAAGTCTTAAAGCCTGATTATGTAGCGGTCCATCAGAGGCCTCCCGCATCCTATTCAGGCTTTCCGTTCATAGTAGAGGTAGGGATAGCCTATGGGGGGGATATCACGAAGGAGGATAAGGTGGCGCTTCTAAGATTCGCGAATAAGATACCCCTCCTATTCGACGAGGCCAGCGATGTCTCATGGAAGGTTGTGAACAGCCTAGACTGGCGTAGATACAAGGTTACAATGGATATGCCTGTAGCCGTTATAACCCATATATGCAGTACGAAGATACCCTACAAGACCGTGGGCAAGGAGTATATAGCTGACCGGCCAGAAATTGAGAGGGAGATACTCTGCGGTCTAAGAGAGGTAGCGAGGAGGCTTTCCACCTATATATCCAAGAGGAGGAGCGTGGAGATGGAGAGGAAGAGGCTGGGCATATTCTTAAAGTATCTCCCGAAGCTTGCAAGCTTCTCCACAAAGCTTGCAGGGGAGAGGGAGGAACCTGATATAAACCAGCTTTTAAAGAAGGTGTCGAGGCTTGTCGCCTTCGGTGAAGGATAAGAAGAGGAAAGTGGAGGAAACCCTGGTAAGGGTAGGCTCATCCATTTATGAGCAGCTCAGGATGGGGAGCTTCCCATATGTTGAGCTCCCCAGCAGATCCACCTCCAACATTTACTACGATGAAGAGTATAGGCAGTACATCCTAGGGAGGAGGAGGATCCGCCGGAGCTCCAGGAACATCAGGCATATAAGGCCTCTCACTCAGCTGGTGTGGGCTGCCTACTTCGTGAAGGAGCTCACGGGGCAGGGTAAGACGAGCACCCTCAGGGACGTCTATTATTCAGCCCAGGCGTACGAGATGAACTTCAAGGACCAGCCGGAGAGCGACAACGTCCTCACGGACCTGGAGGCCCTGATAGGCCATCCAAGGGAGGACTTCAACGTATTCCCGGAAGAGAGGAGCGCTATATTCGGAGACCTAACCATAGAGTACACGGTCCCAGGCTACGAGGGGCGGAGATTGAACCTGACGAGCCATCCGGACGGCGTCATGATAGGACCGGCCCTGACCAACGCGGAGTTCGTGGAATGCAAAGCCGACAAGGTTATAGCCGTAGAGAAGGGCGCGTTATTCACCCGCTTCGTCGAGGAGAGAGTCCATGAGAGGTTTAACGCCATACTGGTTCAAACCGCAGGGCAAGCTCCCAGGGCCACCAGGGCCCTCATAAGAAGGTTGAACGTGGAGCTCAGCCTGCCAGTTATTGTGCTCACAGACGGCGACCCATGGGGGATGCATATAGCCATGGTGATTATAGGCGGTTCAGCCAATGCGGCCCACGTAAGGGATCTCAACACCCCCGACGCGAAGTGGATGGGGGTATGGGCCACCGACATAATCGAATACAAGCTGCCCACAGATCCTCTGAATGACCTCGACGTTAAGAGGCTTCATGAGCTCAGCAGGGATCCCAGATACAGGGATCCATTATGGAGGAGGGAGATAAACGCCTTCCTAAAGATAAAAAGGAAGGCAGAGCAGGAGGCCTTCAGCAGATACGGCCTTACATTCATAGTGGACGAATACCTGCCTACCAAGATAGAGGAGTTCAATAAGGAAACTTCCTAAACCGCTCGGCGATTGCTGAATAAGAGGATTCATTAATCCCCTGATTAGGCTAGGGTTTATCTAAGGGTTTGGCGGTGAGATCGCATAGTATTCTCCCCGCCCCCTTTGAACTCGGTCTATCCTGCTGCCTGGCTTGTTGGCTCTTAGACGGCCTGTATCGGGGTCCCTCCTAAAGGTGACATCCATCCCCTTCAGGAACATGTTCGCACCTTCGCTGAAGGATGTTGGTTGGTCCGCCCTTCCTTCCAAGCCGGGTGAACCATGGAAGATCATGACGGCGTCGGCTAAGAATTGGGCTGCCGTCAGGTCATGTTCCACGACGAAGGCGTATCTCCGCCTCTCTTCGACTATTTCGCGTATGACCTTTGAAGCGGTAAGCCTCTCCTCCACATCCAGGTATGCGCTGGGCTCGTCGATTAGGTATATGTCCGCGTCTCTGAGGATGCAGGCGGCGACGGCTATCTTCTGTAATTCTCCTCCGCTCAGTTGATCCATCCTCTTGTCAAGGAGGGGGGATAAACCCAATGGCTCGAAAACCCTCTCCTGGTATACATCCCTGAGGTTGGGGGCTACCTCTACGCGGCTGAGGAGCTCCCCAGCGGTGCCGTCAAACCGGGAATAGATATGCTGGGGCTTATAGGAGACCCTAAACCCCATAGCTGGAGGCCTAACTCCCCTACAGCGTAGGAGGCCGGCTATCAACTTTATAAAAGTGGTTTTACCGATTCCGTTCGGCCCCAACACGACTATTATCTCACCGGACCTCACGTCTCCGCCGTTAACCTTCAGAGAGAAGCCGTCGTAGGAGAACTCCATCTCAGGCCATGATATCCCAGGAGGCTTATCCCTCACCTTAAGGGTCGCCGATTGGAACCTTATCTCATCACGACTGAACCTGACGTTCTCATCTGGTATATATCCGTCCAAGTATATATTTACACCCTGCCTCGCGCTATGGACGTGGGATACTATCCCGTAGACTCCAGGCTCCCCGTATAGGAGGCATACTTGGTCTGAGAGGTAGTCCAGCATTACGAGGTCATGTTCAGATACTACAACAGTCTTACCATAGTCAACCAGGCTCCTCAACGCTTTGGAAGCTCTGATCCTCTGGTATACGTCTAGATGGCTGGAGGGCTCATCGAATATGTATACGTCGCCTTCTCGACATATGCTTAGGGCTAAGGCTACCCTCTGGAGCTCGCCTCCGCTGAGGATGTTCAAGCTTTTATCCATGATGCCTGTGACGTCTAGGGCATCCAATATCTCCTCGGAGCCTGAAGTCACATCTAGGGCCTTCAAGAGCTGAGAAGCCTTTAAAGCCATGTCTGGGAAGAGGTCGAGTAGGTTCTGGGGCTTAACGATTATCTTCAGCTTTCCCATGCTTAGATCTCTGAAATAGTTCTGGAGGAGGGAGCCTCTAAATCTTCTTATAATGGCGTCCCAGGATGGGGGTGAGCTCCACTCCCCCAAGTTAGGTTTAACTTCGCCGGATAATATGCGGAGCGCCGTGGTCTTGCCTATGCCGTTCTTACCTATCAAGCCGGTTATGAGGCCCCTCTTGGGGATAGGCAGCCTGTAAAGCTTGAAGGAGTTGGGGCCATAACGGTGGATGCATTCCCCCTCTAGCTCCTCGGGTATATTCATAACCTTAATGGCGTGGAATGGGCATTTTTTCACGCAAATACCGCATCCAGAGCATAGCTCCTCCACTATTAAGGGGAGGCCCCTCTCTTCATCCATCTTTATGGCTTCAATCCTGCTCCTCACCATGGGGCAAAAGCTTATACAGGGCCTCGTACAATCCTTAGGCTTACACCGGTCGGCATCTACCACTGCGACCCTACCCAAGCAGCGCCACCTCGAAACCAGTCCACGATAAATTTAACGTTTAAAATGGTATCGGTTGAATAGATGATTTGCTCCACATATATAGTAAATAAATAATAGGGGATTCAGTGTCGAGGAGGTTTCAGTGCTGCTCACCACTCCTCCTCATCGATCTCCTCTTCCTCCCATTCCTCCTCCCATTCCTCTTCGCTCAATTAGAGCCTCCCCCATCAACCCGCGGACAATAATAATGAGTCGAATAGTAGAAAAAGGTTACGGCTGAAACCGTCAATA
>JAWBPF010000081.1:0-7244 GCA_038825355.1 Bathyarchaeia archaeon | reverse complement strand
ACGATGAAACCAGATATTGAATGTATATTAGACGCTATATTCCATATTTCGATTAATCAAGTTTGTCATTGCTGAGTTAGCTCACCCTCGATCCACCCGTTCCTCTACTTAATCCCGGCCTCATCCACCGATTATTCTCGAAGCCTATCACTTAAGTTTCTTTTACATTAGACTTGGATCTGCAAGAGGCTCTGGAGTCTTAAGATATGTTTAAACTCATCTTCCTTAGAGGACGATTAACTTCATGTGGCCGACTGACAACAATAATCAGCAGCTAGAGTAAGCGATCTCTGAGTATATAAAGGGAGAGATAGGTGAAAGTTTCACCTGCCTCCCAAAAATTGCCCGTAACTCTTCAACGTTGAGCCCATTTAACAAAGTTAAAAAATTATGGGATCCACAAAGAAAAAATATCCTAAGCTAAGAAACCACAGCTATGAAACCTTGAAACCTATGAAAACCGTAGAATCAGGTATACGTATAAACCTTAAATCTAGGGGAGAGGGGGGGTCCTTCCATGGAGTGAAAGTATTCCAAACCCGGGTAAAAGTCTTAGCCGAAGCCTAAAACTGGTTTAAGGCATATTCATCATCTATGTTGCTCTAGTTTCACTATCCCGTGAATAGAGCCATTTCAGCATTATAGGGGTTATTATCGTTGTGCCTATCACCATGACTATCACAGCTCCATAGAGGCTTTGGCTTATAACGCCTGTAGTTATGCCTATACCTGCGATTATGAGTCCGACCTCGCCTCTGGAGATCATGCCGACGCCTACCTTGAGCCCTCCCCTGTAGTCTTTCATCAGTATCGACGCAGGCAACCCGCATCCTAGGAGCTTGCTCACCACAGCCACTAATAATAGAACAGGGATAAGCCATAGGCTTCCCCGCGTCAAGGCGTTTACATTGAATTCCGCGCCTATCACCGCGAAGAATATGGGGGAGAAGAGTATGCTTAAACGTTCAATGTAGTCCCTGATTCTACCGATGACCCTGGAGCTCGCCAAGGCCATACCCGCCGCGAATGCACCTACGATAGGGGAGAGCCCCATCGCCGCGGCAGCAACTGCGCTTCCGAAGCATGTGGCTGTCGAGAAGGTCTCCACGGTCCCCCTTACCTTCCACCTCTCAGCCACCCCCACTATCCTAGGAGCAACCGCCAACACCGACGCGAGGAGGATGATCCAGAGGATTACCGCCCTGGATAGAAGCCATATAACATCGAAGAGTTTAAGCGAGATCTCAGCCGTCACCATCGTTGTAACCACTGCTAATACGACCAAGCCTAATACGTCATCTATCACAGCCGAGTTTATCATGACAACCCCTTCGATCGAGTGCAGCCTTCCCACGCTTTCCAGCAATCTCACCGTTATGGCTATGCTCGTAGCCGTCAACGTCGAAGCCACCAGTAGGCTTACATTCCAGGGGAAACCTAGAAGCCTCATCACATAGAGGCCTAGGAAGAATGGAACCACCACTCCTGAGACGCCTACGACGGCTGAATGGCCGCCCACCTCCCTAAATCTTCCAAAGCCCATCTCTAAGCCTGCTATGAAGAGGAGGAGGATAGCTCCTATCTCAGCGAAGGCTATAACGTACTCATTCAACTCTATTAGGGGTTCCCCACGTATCATTATTCCTCCAAGAGCATTGGGGCTTAGAAGCATTCCAGCCGATAATTCCCCCAAGACCTCGGGTAATCCAACCCTATGGAATACGCCGCCTAGGATCTTAGCCGCCGAGATTAAGAGGCTCATCCCTATGATAGCCTTATAGATCGGGTCAAGCCTCTCAACCTCCACTGGTTGAACCCTCTCCCATTCAGCATAGAGGCTCTTAGGTCCATCCACATCCACGGTTATGGTGGCGTTAGGGCTCTCCAAGTCGCCCCTCCAACCTTTAAACATATACTTGGAGGGCATGACGCCCACCTCCGTCTCCGATACGGAGACCTGAGCCGTAGACTTCTCATCGTACCAGCCGCCGCCCATAACTATACCCTTATCCGAGTAGACTGTAATCAGATACTGCCGCCTATACTCCGAGTCTACCCTGAAGGCGGAGTCAACCATCAACGTTAAGGGATTATCCCTCATGACACGCCCATCCATGATCCAATGATCGAATATGAGACGCGTCATGTTACCCAGGTCTATCACATCCCTGGCCTCAAGCCTGATAAGGGAGCCCTCATCATACCAGCCGGAAATCCATGGATTCGTCCCCGACCCTATATAGAACTCTCGTATATACTCGAAAGTTATAGATCCACCCTCCCCTACGATGCGGAAGGGCTCCTTAGGGATAAACCGGACGCGATCCCCTTCAACCCTGGATAACTCGACGACGTGGATACTCCCCCCCTTAAAGGATAATATACTCCCGTTCAGGGCATATCCATAGAAACCCCCGTCAAGCCTCATCCCAGGATGAAAACCCTCCGGTAGACCGTGGATCAGGATATAGACCTCATAGGGCTCAACCCTTGCCTCTAATTGAAAGTCTATCTGGACCGTAACATCCGGGGCCAGGATCACATGGGCTTCTCGTGGTATACGCCTCCCAGCCTCAACCCTCACCGTATAGTTACCCGACTGCAAATCGAACGAGTAAGAACCATTCCTGCTGGTCCACTGCTGTTGGAGTATAATACTTCCATTATATATGGAGACTTTAGCGTTTGAAACCGGTCTTTCAACACCTTCCACAACCTCGTAGACGTAACCTTTTAATCGGCTATGACGAGTATCCGTTTCCCCCGGAAGGGCTTGGAGGATCATAGAGGATGCAGCTATAATGACCATTATGAGGATGAACATGAGATACGATCTCTTCATCTCGGCTCATAGGGCATATCCAGGCATTCCCTAATAAATATTAGAAACTCTAAGGGAGGATATCATTAGGGGTGAGGATAAAGAAGCGATTCGGGTCCAGAGCTAAACTTGTAGAGATGGATCTGAGATATAAGCCAACCCAAATGTAGAAGCATTAACCCATGGGAAAATATTTATCTAGTTTCGGAGAGTAATAAAAATGGTTTACCGAATAACATTCAGCCCTAGGAGCTGATAGATATGGCTTTCGGGATTACAGCTGGATCCATTCTCGTTTTCATCGTGAAGTTGGCCCTCTTAACGCTCGTCCTCTGGATCGTGGGCAGGAGCACCGTCGGAGGCAATAAAGCAAAGTTTACGGATGCCTTCTGGATAGCTCTGATAGGCTCGGTTGCGGGGTCCCTCATATCTCGGTGGATCCCGTATATAGGCTTCCTGATAGTCCTAGTATTATGGCTCGCCCTGATAAAGCATTTCTTCGATACAGGCTGGCTCGGAGCCCTCGGTATAGCCCTAGTCTCAGTCATCATATGGATAATAGTAGCAGCAGCCTTCAGCTACCTCCTAGGATACAGGGTAGCCGAGCTACCCCATCTACCCAAGCTAACCATATCCTAAGCTTCATAACTAGACTCAACGAAGCCTATATTTTAATCCCTTATAATTGGGAAGTATATTCGATCATGGAGATCCTCAGCCATAAATCCTAGGTGGAAAGAGATGTATACGATAGTAAAGAGAGATGTGCTGGATCCTAGTCCCATATATTACACGGTTAGGGACGGTGAATTCATTTATTCACGTTCCCTCAGGGAATTACTGAATTCTGGGATAATGGTGCATCTATCCCCTCTCGCCTTTCAGTATCTTCTCGCATTAGGTTACCTGCCCTTTAACCTGACTCTGATAGAGGGTGTCAATAAGCTCATACCCGGAGAAGAAATCATAGTCAAAGAAGATGCATCTACTACTAGAAGGATGACCCCGATGCCTGGGGATAAGATGGATTCCCCAGTCGATCTCAAAGTTTTACGGTCGATTCTGGAAGAAGCTGTTATGAATTCTGTAAGGGATGTCAAAGAGGCTTGCGCTGCACTAAGTGGGGGTATGGATACCTCGACGATTATTGCCTTAGCTAGGTCACATCTCGATAGACTACACACTTTTACGATGGGTTTCGGCTTGCCCACAGATGAATTTGAAGATGCCCGAATCGTGTCCGATCATTTCGATACGATACACCATGAAATATTCTACGATTTCGCAGAGGAAGTGGAGAATTATCCCGAACTCGTATATGCGATGGAAGAGCCCCGCCTCAACCTATACGTGGAGAAAGTTCACCGCGAAGCCTCCCCTTACTCGAAACGTTTCCTATGCGGCCTAGGCGGAGACGAACTCTTCAAGGGCTACCAGAATACAAACCGCTTCAAACTTGCAAGACGACTCTCTAAGTTATCCCGTATTCCAGGAGGGATAACTCTAGCATCCTTCCTTAGGAATCGCCTCATAGGAGTTAAGCTCACGGATAATTTAAAGAGAGATCATAAGTGGCTTTATGTAACTTTTGTATCTCCGCTCCGCTATAATCCAAGTCTCTGGATGGATGCTTACCAGAGGATGGACCTAATAGGAGTGGAATACATGGGAGACTTCGAGGAGTACTGCTATCTCGTCGAATTTAGGACGAAGATGATCGAGGACACCCTCGTCCCAGAATATAAAATGGCTGAAATCCACCACTTAGACATAAAGTTTCCCTTATTGGATAGGCAACTTTTCAAGACAGCATTCTCGATACCCTTTAGATGTCACATTAGAGGAGGCGAGGGTAAAATCCTTATGAAAGAAATGGTGAAAGAACTCCTGCCGGAGAGGTGTCTTAGGAAATCTAAAAGAGGCTTCAGCCTTTCCCCCATCCAAATGTATGAGAAGGCTCAACCTTCTATAGATGACCTCCTAAAAGGAAGTGAACCAGTCCGAAGGTATTTCGGTCCAGACAATCTAGCCAAAGTAAAGGAGGAATTTGAAAGTGGACGAAACAGATATGTAAACGCCCGGACCTTAATCCTACTATATGGTTTCCACTTTTGGGCTGAGAGGTTTCTCCAATGAATTCACATCTAAACTACATAGTTCTAATGAGCACCAGGGATGGAGGAGAACTCCTAAATAAAACCCTGAAAAGCCTGACTTCACAGACATCGCCGCCTAAACTCTTCTCAATAATAATCGATGGAGGCGACGTAGATGCATCTATTGAAATTATAAGGAAGTCCTGTAGCTCAATCTCCTACACTATCATCGAGCATAGGGGAATAAGATACGTGGAAAAAGATGTACGCCGCATCCCAGAAAATCTTAATGAAGCCTATGAAGAAGCCGTTGAAAAGCTTAAACCTGAAGAGTTCAGGTTTCTTCTAATATCCGGCGATGACTGCGTATACCCTAGGGACTATGCTGAATCCCTGGTGAATCGCATGTTAAGAGACAGCGCAGTAGTTGCCTCAGGCGCATGCGATCCTGCATCCTCGATGAAAAGCCTTAGGGAGGTCTATCCACCCGGATCTGGAAGGATGATACGACACGATTATTGGCTTAAAATCGGCGCATCCTTCCCGAAATCCTATGGATGGGAGACATGGCTGCTATACAGAGCCGAGATGGACAACGAAAAGATAAAGGTGTACCCCGACCTCCGGTTTCACCATATGCATCCACGAGGTAGAACCCATGGGTTCCACAATTGGGGTAGAGCCAGATACCTGCTAGGATACCATCCATTATACATGCTTGGGAGAACCGCAGCAGATCTCCTGGATGGGAACCCGCCGATCCCAAGGTGGGGAACTTTAAAAATGCTTTTAGGCTATCTCGTGGCTCCTCTAATTCTAAGATTGGGAACAGATCCATATATGAAACCCCTGACAGACATCAGAGGATTCGTCCACTATAAACAGCTTAAAACCATTAAGACCATATCATCAAAGATTTAATAGACCGGTAGACTCCCAAATTAATTAATCTCACACTTCGATTTAGATGTGCAATATCTAACACAAGATAGAATCGCCGATGGGGGATGAGAACTAGGCCTGCCTTTTACGCCTGCTTGATCATGCTTAATTTTTTAAGGAGTTATGAACGTGTTAATTAAAATGAGGAATGGAATCAAAAGCCTTTAATTAAATAACACTTGGCGGTACTTGCGGAAAATCTAACCTCTCTTACCTGTGATTTATCTTCCCTTCAGCTTGTTCACAATGTGTCTGATGAATTCAATTAGGTCTGAAAACTTTGTCTGTAGAAACCCGTAAACCAGCTTCACGTAATTAAGCTATAAAAACGATTTATGGCTTAATTAGCAGATGAATGTGGAGGAGTTAAGATGAATATATAGCCGGGATCCCTTCATCCATGAAAATTTAATTACTCATTACTAGGAAATGGGTTAAGCTATGAAACATAAAATCGAAAGTAAATAATGGATGTATGATTGGGTACGTGGTGGCTGGGTTTGAACGGATCCGCTAGCGGGATGAAAGAGTTGTCCGAGAAAGCCTACAGGCTCGGCGTGGAGTATGAGAAGCGCTTCCACAACTGCGCATTCTCAACGGTGAAAGCCCTCTCCGACGCCTTAAACCTAGGGTGGGAATGGCCGATAGATAAGGTCTACGGCCTCGCTGGAGGTGTAGGACTAACTGGAGAGGGGAGCTGCGGAGCCCTAAGCGGGAGCGCCTTAATCCTAACACTCCTATGCTCGCCCGAGGCGAGATACGAATCCATCTCCAGGGAGCAGAGGTACAAGGTGTACAGAGTAGTCTCAGAGCTCGCTGAGAAGTTTCTGAGGGAATACGGCGGATGCACTTGTAGAAGTGTACAGGAGAAGGTCTTCGGTAGAAGCTTCAACCTATGGGATCCTGAGGAGCATGAAGGGTTCGTGAGGGCCGGCGGACATGAAGACGATAAATGCCCAAGCGTGGTTGGAAACTCCGCTAAATGGGTCGTGGAGATCCTATCAGCCAACGGCTACTTTAACGATGAAAAGGAATGAACGAATAGACTACAGGTCTGATAAGGTAAAAAAGACTAAAAAAGGTGGGGGTTAAGCAATTCTTCTTGATGCATTATAAGTCTGGATTCATCAGCGGGGCGAGCTTGGGGCCGTATCCCTTGTGGTCTGGGGGACCCCAGGTCCTCAACTGCTCGATCAGCTCGCCTCTCCCGTAGCGATCAGTGATCTCCTCCCATGCGTCGTGGACCGCCCTCATACCCTCCTTTGGAGACTCGCCACCTGTGAGGACCGCGTTGACGTGCTTCGTTAAAACGTCATCGTACTCCGGCGCCGTAGCCAGGTTTATATCCGGTACGACGTAGTCGAATGCCTCCTTCAAGACGTCCG
>JAWBPF010000080.1:0-7362 GCA_038825355.1 Bathyarchaeia archaeon | reverse complement strand
GGAGGAACCTTGCAGGCTACATCGTGGCGAGGAATAGGGGACCCCACCTTGGGGAGCTCATATTTTATCAGGTTCCATTGGAGTCTGAGACTAAGCTTCTTGGTCCTACAGGGGCATTGGAGGCCTTGGAGAAGAACCCTGCGTTCGCCCAGTTGAAGACGCTTCTACGCACGCCTAGGATCGGGAACATAATCCTCTACAGGGTTGGAGAGTACGATGTCTATTTTATCCCGGTTTACACGTCATCGGCTGGAGGCGTCGTCACAGAGATAGGGGTGATAGCCTGTGTGGGAGCCGCGTTTACAGGGGAGTACTATGTGGGTTTAGGCTCAACCCCTGAGGAGGCATTCGCCTCCTATCTAGGCCAGCTGGCGGGGATAGAGGAGGGGGAGGAGCCTGTAAAGGCGGAGAAGGAGCTTTCAGACCTTTTGAGGGAGGCGAATATGCACCTGGAAAACTTTATGAGCCTCTGGAGTAGAGGGGATTTTGAGGGGGCGGGGAGGGAGCTGAAGATGTTTATGGATCTCTGGCGGGAGATCATGGAGAGGTCGAGCCGAGAGGGATAATAAGAGGAAGGGGATCGGAGGAGAGGCGTAGAGGTGAGCGTTAGAGGGTCTGTGCCCGGCTATGTCGTGGCATTAGTCTTAAGCGTTTTAGGACTCCTGGTTCTAGGGGTTTATATGAGGCTTCTATTTAGGGGGGGAGGGGTTCTCGGCGTATCCTTGGCGGCTCTAGGGTTGGCCTTATTAGCGTATTGGATAAGGGAGGTAGCCCTCCTATTCAGGGGCGAAGAGGGGTCTGAGAGGATCGAGGGTGGATGGGATGTAGACGTGATAGAGGACTCCAAGGATATAATTATAGTGGCTAGGGTTCCCGATCCATGCGAGAAGGTTGCGGTGTTCCTGAGGGGGAAGGTTCTCCACGTGAAGGGGGAGAAGAACCTTAAGCTTAACATCCCCTTAAAGGATAAGGTTAGGATATCGGATTCCACCTTTAAGAACAGGGTCCTCCAGGTGAAGCTGGAGAAGATCCTCGAGCAGGGGAAAGCCTGAGATAACAGGGTCCATCAGGATCGGCTTCAAGCCTGGATGGAATACTTTCACTCCGTCGGGGGACCCCCCCTCCCCCCTAGATTTGCGGTTTATACGTATACCCGATTTCATGGTTTTCATAGTTTTTCTCCGTTTATGGCTGTGTCTTCATAGCCTTGAGCTTTTTTTTTCTTTGTGGTTTCCACACTTTTATAACATTGTTAAATGGCCTCAACGTTGAAGAGTTACGGGCAATTTTGGGGAGGCAGGTGAAACTTTCACTCGACTCTCCCTTTATATACTCCTTGGAGGGGTTCGGCTGGGTTTAGCCTATGCCTCCAGATATCTCCGCTTTAGTTTTTTATACGGCTCGGCTCATATTCCATCTCCTATAGTCGGGGGGCAGGCTACGCATCCATTAATTGATCCATCTATATATTTTATATTATTTTATTTTTGATGTCCCATGGCTGTCCCGGGCGGATAATGAAACTGGAAGGGATCGCCTATACTAGCCTGCCATATCTCAGGTTCCGCTTATGTTGAGCTCTTCTCGCAGACGGGATCCCCTGCGAACCCGGGATGTGAAAGCCGGCACCCTTATATCTCTACAACGCCTCCATCTTATGCCTGGTCGCGTATAAGAGGGGAGGGCCTCGCCATTGCCGGCTGGAGAAGGGGCCGCTGATGATAATGGATAAGCAAGTCATCGCGGATCTACGTCCCAGATGGGGCACCTCCAGGAAGCGGGGGATTGGTTGAAGGCTGATAAGGGAGAGGAGGCGGAGGTACGGGGGGATAGCCCTTGACGGCGTTATTCCAGGCGGAGATCACATTGGATTTAGGGGATGAAAAGTTGGCTGAAGCCTTATCCAAGGCTTTGGAGCCGGATAACAAGGTTGCCCCGGAAGGGTTGAGGGTGGAAGCCGTAAACAGGGGAACCATGCTCCGGATAGAGGCTACGGCCAGGGATAAGCCTGAAAGCCTCCAGGCAACCCTAGACGACCTTATTCTATGCCTTAAAACAGCCTACAACAGCCTCCTATTATTAATTAATGGATGAGAATTAAACCTCGCTCCTGTAAATCCGTGGTCCCCGCCCGATGCGGCGGAAACACTAAACCTTATGGGCTCAGCCCCGGTATCGGGTCATAATCACATAGGCCTCCAGATAGGCGTTTAATGGAATTAGAATGTGTTTTTTAAGCGTGAGGGCGTCCAGCAATAGTTGAGCGGCATGTTTACGTGCAGGGTTTCTGAAGTTAGCTAGGACTATTATGCCGCCGTCAATTAGTGCTTCTAACCCCAATTTTGCGGAGGGCATACTCCCTGTCAACGATTTTATCCTCTTCTTCAAGCTTAACCCTATCCAGTTCTAAGCTTGGGGCTATCTCCTCAAGTTCAGCGAACGCCCCACGTATTGAATCTACAGAAAACTTTTCCAGCACAATCCTGTTCCCCACAATCCTGCATATGATCTCCGCGTCTCCATCTATCTTGAGGGCTTCCCTAACATCCTTCGGAAGAACCATTCGACCTTGCTTATCAACCCCAACAGGTGCCTCCATTTCTGACACCATTTACTCCATTAAAAATACCAGATATAAGCCTGCCACCACCTAAAGCCCTAAGCCCCAGGATGAACCTTCGAAAGAGGCCTAAGGAACATGGTCTAACTCGTGCACATCGCAGGAACTCTAAGCCCTCTAGGAGAGGAGCCTTCCACCTGTGGGGATAGCAGGGGCCCAACCCTCGAGGCTGAAGGACCTCCCGGTGTGGAGAGGTAGCCCATCCTAGCCCTGGATAAGATGCATACGTAGAGGCTTCTCTCAGCCCTGCTGAGCCTAAGCCAAGATCCGGTACGTGAACCCTTAAACATGGAATCCCTAAGCCTATTAAAACAGAGGCTTGAAATCCTAAAGCGATAAAATTTAACCATGCCCGGGCATCGCCCCCCGGGGAAACCTGAGGAGAGCACCCATAATAATATACAAAACTAACGGCGACAAGCCGGATCGATTAGTTTAGTAGCCAAGATCCCGTTAAGCCTCTATCCATGCAGCCCCATCCATCTGAAAGATGCGTTATAGATCCTGGGGACGCGATAAAATATGTGAGGCGGGAAAGCTTCTACGATGGGGAGTTCCGAGAAGAGAGTCCAGTACATGAATTATTTGAGTATCCTCTTCACATGGGCGGTTAAGGCCTCTCCTAGCCTCCGATGCCCGTTTAGGTCCAGGTGTACCCCGTCTATTCTGCTCGGCGAGGCTACCTCAGACGCGTCTAGGAATTCGCATCCCATCTCCTCCGCTACGAGCCTGTAGTATCGGGGAAGCTTCCTGGACTTCTCCTCGGCCCCCTCTAACTCCTCGGCGAACTCGAATAGTTGTCCTATACTAGGTGGGGCTACGAGTAGTATCCTAGGAGGGTTTCCTTCAGGGCCGGCTCCGCTCACCTTTACAGCTTCCACCAGGGCCTTTATGCTCTTAGCTACTTCTACGGGGGAGAGCGAGAAACGCTTCTTCAGGTCGTTTGTTCCCAGCATGATCACTATCAGGTCTATGGGCATATGGGATTCCAGGCATGGTATGAGATACTTCAGGCCGTTCCTCTTCTCGGGGAAGAGCTGGGTGGGGTCATCCCATACGGTGGTCCTGCCGTTCAAGCCTTCATCTATGACGATGTAGTCTTCGCCTAGGTTTCTCCTCAGGACGCCGGGCCATGTTTCATCTCGGGGGTAACGGTTCCCGGTTCCAGGCTCGTATCCCCAGGTGTTGGAGTCTCCGTAGCATAGGATAACCCTAACGGGCATGGGGATTCACCTCCAGGGTTAATAGCACTAGGATTTTTAAAGGTTTATCCTTGGGATGAGCCTCCTCCCTATCAGGCCTTTTCAGGCTCTATATGTCGGAGAAAGGATTTTAAGTCTGGTTATTCTCTTATATTCTGGTGTTAGATTTTGAGTCTGACCGTTAGATCCAGGATCGGCAAGAAATACGCCGTCTATCTTCCTAAGAGGCTCGTGGAGGCCGCCGGCCTAGAGGAGGGCGAAGAGATACTTTTGAGGCTTGCAGGGGACGACATAGTCATCGAGGGCATCAAGGACCCCATCGCTTTAGCCCTTAAGGGATGGAAGTTCGCCTCGATGAAGCCCGACGAGGTGGAGGCGATAAGCCTTGGAGAACAGGAGAGATACGTTAAGGGTCCTCCTTGACACGTCTTTCATCCTCCCGTCCCTAGGCATAGGCGTAGGCGACGAAGTTTCGAGGAGCCTGAAGCAGCTGGAAGGCTTGAACGCTGAAATATACTACTCAGATTTCAGCATCCTGGAATCTCTATGGATAGCGGCTAGGCTCCGATTGAATGGGACTAAGCTGGCACGCTTCAGGGAAGGCCTAAGGAGCATAATTGAAGGGGGCAGATATAGAAGGGCGGGGATGGACGATAAAACCTTCAGCGACGCCCTGGAACTCTACATGTCAGGCCATAGAGACCTGATAGACAATATACTATACGCATGCTCGGTTAACCTAGGCTTGAAGCTGCTAACCCTGGATAGAGAACTCGAAGAATTCATAAGGGAGGAGAAGCTACCCGAGAATCTACTCCCCCCTAGCCAGTTAACTCGTTAGAAACCGTTTCCATAGGGGTTAGGGTTCATAGCCTAACTCCTGTAGGAGGCCCTTCATCTTTAGGGAGTCAACCTCCAATATGGGGCTCTCGCTTATAATCGTAATATCCATCTTCCTCCTCAGTATCTCCTCGGCTAAGGGCCTGAAGGGAGGATAGCCGTCTATGGGCTCATGGATGTCCATGAACCTCCTAGTCTTAGGGTTATACCTCATGTTGGAGAAGTGGGAGTAGACGTGGCCGAGGCCCCTAAGTTTATCCAGGACTTCAGGGTAGCTGATCCTGCCCTTGTTCCTGACGAATATGTGGGCGAAGTCGACGCATACGGTTAGCCTATCGGATTTGACGACCTCTACTAGTCTTAGGAGCTCCTCTAGACCCGCGAACTGGCTCTCCTTAGCCATCGTCTCATAGGCGAGTTTAACCTTAACTCCGAGGCTTTCAGCTCCGTCTAAGAGCTCATAGGAGATGTCCTTCATCTCCTCGAAGGCCTCCTCCCTCTTGAGTTTGCCATAGTAGGCGGAGTGGACCACCACAGCCTCAGCGTTCATGGCTTCAGCCCTGTCCAGGGATTCGAGGATGCGCTTCTTAGAGGCCTCCACGGTCTCCCTCTTCTCGGAGAGGAGGTTTATGAAGTAGGGGGCATGGACGGTGAGCTGGATCCCCAGTTGACCAGCAAGCTCCCCAACAGCCTCAGCGTTACTCCTAGTTAGGTAGATGCTCCTCACGAATTCAATCTCCATAGCGTTCAATCCAAGCTTTGAGAGCGTCAGTAACCCACCGGCGGTGGTCCTCTCCTCGGCTGCTGTAGGGATGCCCGCCGGACCCAAGAAGACCCTCATGGACCATCCATAAACCGGCGAGGTTAAAAAGCTTAACCCGGCCGGTAGGCGGGGACGCCCCTCCCACCAGGTATAGCCAGGCCTCCTTAAAACGAGTACCAAGGCCGAGAGGAATCCCAAGGCTATGGCCATACCCACACGTCGTTATCTATGCATATTCACCTATGTGGACGCTCCTCCTCTAGCCTACGTGGGTGAGGAATTTCGAGAAGATGGATCTCCTGAACCTCCTCTTAACTTTCTCTATCGGCTCGCCTACTATCTCTATTTGGTCTAGATGACAGGTGCCTAGGCCTTTCTCCATCGCGTATCGGAGATGCTTAACCTCCTCAATGGGTATCATCATCACGGCGGCTCCCACAGCGTCCACGGCCACGGGATCCAACCCCGCTATGACCAGGTCCATCTTCACAGGGTCCCCGGCTGATTCATGTCCCTCACCCGCGATCACCCCATCTATTACGGCTACACAAGGCTTCACCGTGGAGGCGAGGTCGGCTATGTTCCTGTGGAGGTGGATGTGCATGGAGCCCTTAGGGGTCATAACCCCCATCATGTTCTTTATGCTTAGGGTGACGCCGGCCTGTCTGTGGGGTTTAAGCTTTGGGACGCTTATGATCGCGGATTCTAAAGCCGTCATAGCTATCTTAACCTTCTTCAAGGCGAGGGGATTTGGAGGCTCAACCTCGACGAAGACATCCCTGTTCAAGTCGATGAGCTTCACGTTCCATCTCTCAGCAACGACATCTAAGCCTGCGGTCTTGAAGGCTTCAAGGGTATCGGCGAAGCCGCTTCCTTCACCTATGATGATGGAGTTGAAGCCGTGGAGCTTAAGGTATTTGACGACGCCTTCCACGACCCTGCCGTCGGTGGTTATACCCTTCGAGGGATGGCTTGCATTGAGATAGTTAGGTTTAATGAGGATGGGCTTATCCTTGGGGATGCCCCTATACGCGTCCACCATCTCCAAGGCCTTAACCGTTGAATCCACGGGATCCAATCCCTTCACTATAGCAACTTTAGCCATCGTTGAACACCTGTCTAGGATGGCCCTCCGTAATCCGAGGCTCCACTTATATGGACTCCCTTCTTTTAAACCCTTGTAGTAATAGGGGTCAGCGTTCCAAGGGATTATTCAACCTATGGGAGGCCCCAGGCTCATTTTACACCAGGAGGGGAATGCGATACGCCCTCTTTACTCATTTAGGCTGGGCTGGATGGCTTCGGAGGCGTCTCTAGGCATCTTTGGGTATTCAATATTTTCTGGAATGGCTTCTCAGGTCCTCCTCTACCATGAGGCTGTGATGGCTTTTCATGCTTAGTCGATACTCTAGCATAAGCCGGGTCATCCCTAGTAGAACATTTGGAATTTAGAACTATTGTCCAAAATCCTTTAAAATCTTTTCGAATAAATTTCTCAAATTAGGTATGTCTTCTTTAAGTTTTCCAGACCCTTCTCAAATTAACACCAAAGTACTCATGGATTAGTTTACCTCTCATTCCAGCCGTATCCTTCCAAGGTATCTCTGGGTAGCGTTTCCATACTGAAACCGGTATCTTTTTCACAGCCTCTCCAATGATCTCTATGGCTCTTATTACAGCGTAGAGGGTTCTCTTATTCTTCGCAAAATCATCGTAGTCAATTCCCTCTACAAAACTTAGAGCATCTCCCATAGCTTCAATTATATCCTCTACGTAATCTAAAAATTCCATTTTCATAGGTTTACAACTTCTTCTAAGATGCGCTTTCCAATCCTTGGTTTTAGAGCGCTTTTCTCAACTAAGTCTACTTTGACTCCCAACTCTTCACTTAAATAGTTTTCTAACCTAATAAAATCCAAAAGGCTTAACCCGGCCGA
>JAWBPF010000079.1:0-7379 GCA_038825355.1 Bathyarchaeia archaeon | reverse complement strand
TCCAGGAGTGGATCCCTGTAAGGCGAGGCGTATATTTCAACCATTCCCTTTCCACTATAATTACTCGAAGTAAGGTTAAGGTATTATTAAAAACCTGATGATAATCGCTTGGTACCGGTGGATGCGTAACCGAGGCCTGGACCCTATCCTATTCTGTGGCTTCTGGGCTGCGGAGAGAACCTTATAAAGTCGAGGTTTTCTATCCTTCCTTAGGCGTTGCAGCCATGGATATAGCGCTTAACACCGACCTTTACGAGCTTACTATGGCCCAGAGCTACTTGGAATCAGGTAAGTTGGATGACGCCGTCTTCAGCCTCTTCATCAGGAGGATGCCGAGGGAGAGGGGTTTCCTGGTCTCAGCGGGCTTGGATACCCTCCTAGAAGCCTTGCAGCGGTTCAGGTTCAGCGAGGAGGAGGTGGATTACCTCGGGAGCCTTGGAAGTTTTTCAGACGGCTTCCTAGATTACCTTAGGGGCTACCGTTTCTCAGGGGATCTATATGCCGTGCCCGAGGGGAGGATAATATTCGAGAACGAGCCCCTCATCCAAGTGGAGGCCAGCCTCCCGGACGCCCAGATAATCGAGACCTTAGTGATAAACGTGGTACACTTCCAGACTTTAGTGGCCTCTAAGGCTGCTAGAAGCCTTTTGGCAGCCCAGGGGAGGAGGGTGGTAGACTTCGGTCTTAGGAGGGCCCACGGCTTGGAGGCGGGACTATACGCAGCCAGGGCCGTGTATATAGCGGGGTTCCATGGCACATCCAACCTGGAGGCTGGAAGGCGCTTCGGAATACCCGTGGTGGGCACCATGGCCCACTCATACGTTATGGTGTTCGACTCTGAGGAGGAGGCCTTCAAAAGATTCGCGGAGAGCTTCCCTGAAAACTCGACATTCCTTATAGATACCTATGATACGATTAAGGCTGCAGAGAAGGTAGTGGAGCTGGCTAGGATCGGCGTACCCGTAGTAGGAGTCAGAATAGACAGCGGTGACCTCGCAGCCCTCTCAAAGAAGGTTAGAAGTATACTGGATGATGCAGGCCTTAGAGACGTTAAGATAATCGTGAGCGGTGGACTTGACGAATATGACATCCAGGAATTAATGGATGAAGGTGCCCCGGTGGATATATTCGCTGTAGGCACCAAGGTAGTAACCTCGTCGGATAGACCTTACCTGGATATAGCCTATAAGCTGGTGGAGTATAAGGGGGAGCCGAAGTTCAAGCTGAGCCCAGGCAAGGCTACATTCCCATATAAGAGGCAGATCTATAGGCATTACTCCAGGGAGAGAGTCATGGAGTACGATGAAGTCGTGAAATACGATGAGGAGGGAGAGGGAGGCGGAGGAGAAGCCATGGTGCTGCAAATCCTAGAGGATGGAAGTCAGATTTATAATCCTCCAAGGCTTGAGGATATCCGAGAGAACTTTATGAGGGATGCTGAAGCCCTCCCGGAGGACCTGAGGAGGCTGGGATACACCCCCTACAGGGTTGTAGTGAAGTGAAACCTTAATCGGGAGAAGGATTAAACTTGGAAAGTATGCTGGCGACCATGCCGGGCTGAGGTCCCCAGACGAATAGGCCTAAACCAGCTTTAGGGTTCAAAGTCTAGTCGCTGAGACAACCAGGTTCTAAGGCCTTCAAATAGGCGTCAAAGCAATGGATGAAAAAGGATGATGTTCGAAGAATCTCCTGTAATTGTGAATGTAAAAACTCTACGAGGCGGTGGAGGCCTCTCTAGGGTATCCGGAGGGCTTTCTTCTTAATCCTTTAATCTTTACGGGAGATGAAAGCGAGTTTGAAATATGACTTGGCGCCGGGAGTGGGATTCGAACCCACGGGACCCGTGAGGGTCATCGGCTCTCCGCCGATGTAATCGATGAGGTTAGCAAGCCGACGCCATACCGCTAGGCGATCCCGGCGCCCAATAAAATTAAACCATGCAGCTTAATTTAAGTTTTCCATCACCGTCGAGGCTTCTCCTTCTTGCCTACGACGAGGGAGTACAGGTCAATCCCATTAACTTTGAATACCCTGTATCGTACGCCGGGCAGGTCTCCGTAGGCCTTGCCCTCGGGGCCTCCTATGCCCTCCACGTAGACTTCGTCATGTTCATCCACCACGTTGAGGGCGCCATCCCCTGGGAGGAATGCCGTCATCACCTTGCCATTCTTTATGAGTTGAACCCTCACACATTTACGGATAGCGCTGTTAGGCTGGCGGCATTCGATACCCACCTTCTCTAAGACTATCCCCCTGGCTTGGGGAGCTCCCTCCAAAGCATCTACTTTATAGTCTAAGCCCAGTATACGCCTCTTATAAGGCGCATACTTCCATCTCATCCTCTGATGATTCTTCCTGAGCCTTCTAGCGGCTTTCAATCCTCTAGCTTTCTTAGCCATACTCCATTATTCCCCATGCCTTTACTTCCAACACTAACCATACGAATTATATTTACTTTACTTCATTATCTCGAGTCTTCTTCAGCTCTTATTCGAGGAGGAGGCGCCTAAATAAACTATGCGCTTCCCCATAATCCACATTGAGGCAGTGAACCACATTCGGGGGATTTGAAGGATAGCGGCGTAGATCCGCCTGGGTCCTACCTAAGGTGAGCTCCCCCACTGTCTCGACATCCACATGAATACGCTCTACATCCCTTAGAATATGGGGTTTCAAGGCTATGAGCATGGCTAGGGGATCATGTAGATAGCAGCCGTCCATGAACCTATACCTCCTATAAGCCTCCACATAGTAGGATAGCATCCTATAGACTGTTTCATGGACTACATCTCTTCGCCCTTTGAGAGCCCTCAGATCGCTACGGCGGATAAGGTTCTCCTCCCTAGCTGTAACGTCTAGGCTCACCAGCATAATAGGCAGGCCCGAGTTGAAGACTATCCTCGCAGCTTCGGGGTCATGGTACATATTATACTCAGAGGCTGCGGTCACGTTTCCAGGAGACCTTATACATCCCCCCATTACTACGACTCTCCTGAAAAGGTATTGTATGGATGGATCCTTAGCTACTGCGAGGGCTAGGTTGGTGAGCGGCCCTCCAGTGACTAGAGTGAGTTCACCTCTTAATTTCTTCGCGGTCTCCAGTATCATATCTGCTCCATGAACCTGTAAAGGCTTAATCTCTGGATCGGGTAGATGCGTCTCCCCGAGCCCATCAGATCCATGGATCTCATATGACGGCTTAAATTCCCGGAGCAATGGCTTAGCGGCTCCTACAGCCACAGGAATCTCAGGTCTAAAGGCGATCCGCTCTAGCACGTTTAACGCATTCCTAGCAGCTTGGGCAGCCGAACAGTTACCCGCCACCGTGGTGACCCCTACAAGTTCAGCATTCTCCATCTTCACAGCTAGGAGGATGGCTAACGCATCATCTATACCGGGGTCGCCGTCGTAAAGCACCTTCAAGACCCGTAAACCTCCAACAATTACCTAAAGTATCCGTTTTTAACTCAGAAACTGTCAGGGGTACGACCCGATACATTGTTTAGGATTCTTTCCTTGAAACCTCGGAGTATCGCATTTATCATCTTATTTTAATGGCCGTCCCACCCTAGGCACAGCAATGCTTGAACGCAGGGTAACTTATTCATTTATTTATTCGGTATCCAATAACCTTATTAACTTTATTAGCCTTATGACCTGGGTGAGGGGGTTTCTCGCGTGGGGGATGAAGAGTTTCGGGGAGTCTACAGCGCCTTGGGTGGTCTCTTGAAGGCCCTCATAGGGATTCTGATAGCCTTCTTCGCCGTGTTCCTTTTCGCCTATCTACTCCCCATAGTCTTAGGGGTTGTTGGAGCCCCTGAGCTTAGGCCGATCTCGGAATCCTTAACCGGGTTTGCTAGGGTCTTCGGTGCAGTCATGGGCGGCCTCCTATGGGCAATATTCGGCTTAATCATAGCTGTATTCGTGATATGGGCTCTAGCCAGCTTCATTCCTGCAGCCATTAAAGCTAAACCGTGGAAATACGTTAAGGTGAGGGATGAAGCCTTAGAGGCCCTGAGGCTCCGATACGTTAAAGGGGAGATCTCAAAAGAGGAATACCTTGAAATGAAGAAGGCACTTGAGGAAGGATGAGATGCATCCTTTTCCATTTGATCGCATCCCTTCGCCATTAATGTCCGCGACATATGAGCCGGGATTCCTTCGAGGATTACTCGGTTTTCCATAAATCCTATATGTAGGCTTCTCTCCTACATTGGTCTATCTCACTTGATCTAGTCCCAATCGAATGAGGGCCTTTTTAGATAGATTAATAAGCTTCGACCTGATTTGGATTTCCACCGAACATTACGTTGAATATTTATTACGTCGATTTCCTGTTTGGGAGGTCGATCGCCCCGTCATGTCGGCTGCTTTAAGGATCGAGGATTTAACGGTGGAGGTGGATGGTAGAACCGTTTTAAGAGATGCAAGCCTGGAGGTTCCTGAGGGTGAGGTCCACGTCCTCTTGGGGCCTAATGGCTCGGGGAAATCCTCCCTGCTAATGAGTATTATAGGCTTCTCCAGGTATAGAGTCAAGTCTGGACGGATAATGTTCAACGGCAGGGACATCACGGCACTGCCCGTCTATGAGAGGATCAGGCTGGGCCTTAGCATAGCCTTTCAGAGTCCACCTGTGATCAGGGGCGTTAAACTCTCGGATCTCCTACGCTTAGGGGGAATGGAAGATTATAATAATGCTTTATCTCTCGCCGGGGAGTTAAGGTTCTCGGAGTTTCTAGGCAGAGACCTCAACCTAGGCTTCTCAGGCGGGGAGGTTAAACGTTCCGAGATACTTCAGGCTCTAGCCTCGAATCCCCGTTTCATACTTTTAGATGAGCCTGACTCAGGGGTGGATGTGGAGAACCTGAACGTGATAGGGCGCCTCCTTGAGAGGGAGCTGAAAGGTAAGTCAGGTTTACTCGTAACCCATCTAGGATATATATCGAAGTACTTGAAGCCTGACCTCGCTTACGTCCTGATAGATGGGAGGATCGTATGCTCTGGGGACCCCGGTGAGATCATGGAGACCATCATGGAGGGTGGATACGAGAAATGTCTGAAATGCTGGAAATTAGAGAGAAAGCTAAGCTAGCGTTGGCTAAGCCTTCACCCTACGGCCCCGACTTAGACCTCTCCAGCTACTCGAGGATCGATGGGGGGGACGTCGACTATGAGATGCTCGCCGAGCAGGCGGCTAAAGTTGGTGTAGACCTGAAGGGCTCCGAAAAGGCAGGAGCATACCTACAATCGGATAGAGGCGTGGTCATGAAAGCCGTCGAGGAAGCCTACAGGGACAACGTGGAAGTCTTAAGCACCTGGGAGGCCCTCTCAAAGTATCCATGGCTTAAAAACTATTGGTGGAGGATCGTCCCAGTAGACCTGGATAAGTATACCGCCCTGGCGGAGCTGGAATGGGATCAAGGCTACTTCATAAGGGTTCTCCCGGATAGTAGGGTAACCCTCCCCATCCAATCCTGCCTCTTCATATCGAGGGATAACCTGGACCAGAACGTTCACAACTTGGTTATCCTTGAACCTGGCTCCGAGGTGCAGCTTATAACAGGATGCACTGTTCACCCCAACGTGAGGAGGGGGCTACATGTAGGGGTCTCAGAGTTCATCCTTAGGGAGGGCTCAAAGCTGGTCTTCACGATGATCCACGGCTGGGCGGAAGAGATGGATGTAAGGCCTAGGACGGGGGTGATCCTCGAGGGCAATGCCACATTCATAAGTAATTACGTCTGCACCTCTCCGGTTAGGAGTCTTCAGACTTATCCTGTAGCCCGTTGCGTAGGGGAAGGCTCCAAGGCGAGCTTCAACTCCCTCATATATGGGGGTGGAGGCTCCATCATAGATGTAGGCTCAGCGATCCATCTTGAGGGGAGGGGGAGCAGGGGGGAAATGATCACCAGGGCCATCGCAGCCGGCGAATCGGAGATCATTACTCGAGGCATGTTGAGGGGAGGTAATCCTGAAAGCCGAGGCCACCTCGAGTGCAGAGGCCTCCTCCTATCGGATAAGGCAGTGCTCCACGCCATCCCTGAACTCATCGGGGAAGTTCAGGGGACCGACCTCTCCCACGAGGCGGCTGTGGGAAAGATCTCCGAGGACCAGATAGAGTACCTGATGGCTAGAGGCTTATCTGAGGATGATGCGACATCCCTGATAGTGAAAGGGTTCCTCGACGTGGAGATCCTCGGCCTGTCAGGGGGCATAAGAGAGGAAGTTCAGAGGATAATCGACGCCACCACAGGCAGAGCAATCTAAAGTAAACCGGTTATATGTGGATGCTGTGCTGAGATAGGTTAAAAGGCCATCCGATAGCCTTTCACACCTCATCGCCGGATCTTAGAGATGTCTCACGTATTCGCCGTCATCCACTTATAAGACAACCTATAATTTATAATGGTATGATCTGTGTTGAGGCTGTGAGGTTTGGTTGGGATGTGGAGGCATATAGAGGATTTCAAGAAGGCCTTCGCTGCCTTGTCTAGGAGTAACCCCGGGGCCGCCGACGGCCTCTCAGGATTCATGGAGGCCATCCTAGCGGGTGGAGCCTTAGACGCTAAGACTAAGGAGCTTATAGCCCTTGCGACGGCTGTAACGAATGGATGCGAACCCTGTATAACCGTACATGTCCAGAGGAGCTTGGCGGCTGGAGCCACCAGGGATGAGGTCTTCGAGGCGGCTGGAGTAGCCGTCCTCATGGGCGGTGTTCCCGCCCTAACCCGCATAGTGGAGGTTGAGAAGGCTGTGGATGAATTCGCATGGAGGCCCTCCGTCTAGTAAAACTGGCATGAATGAGCGTCGGATCTCTTTTACCTGGATCGAAGCCTGTTTACAGGGCATTTCAAGTAGTCGCTTCGCCTGGTTAAACTTGTTCGGGTAAATGAGGGATTCAATTTTAACTTTAAATCACATTTATACTTGTTAAACGCTTAAAGCTTTAAAGTAAATCTTTACTTCATTATATTAAAAATGATACTAATTCAAATCGGATAAATATTAAAAAGAAGGAGAAGGATCAGGGTTGAGGAAGATAATACTCCCACTATTACTCCTCCTCATAATAGCCGTCTCTTTCACAGTCAACACAGGGTTCCCAGTGAACGCCGAGGAGCTCGAGTTCCCCCATGTAGAGGCCTCCAAGACGGTTACACCCTCCAAGGCTGAAAAGGATGGAACCGTAGAGGTAACCATAAGCCTAAGGGGTGCAGGCGGCGTGATCCCTACGCCCGTGGACGTGGTCCTAATCCTAGACAGGTCCGGGAGCATGTTGGGCTCGAAGATCAGAGACGCCAAGGAAGCCGCTAAGATATTCCTAGACTACATGGATGAGAAGGACCGCGCAGGCCTGGTCTACTACAACTACAGGATAA
>JAWBPF010000078.1:0-7418 GCA_038825355.1 Bathyarchaeia archaeon | reverse complement strand
AACCATATGATCCTAAAAAAGTCTTCAGGTCATGCATTAGGGCTGGGGCGTCTAGGGAAGAGGCGGAAGATATCCTTAGGGAAGTCAACGGAATCCTCTACGATGGAATAACTACCGGGGAGATATACACTAGGGTTGAGGAGGCTTTAGGAAATTTAGATAATGTTAAAGCCTCTAAGTATAGGCTTAAGGATGCCCTGATGAGGCTTGGACCCGCAGGCTTCTCTTTCGAAACCTATATCGCTAAAGTTTTGGAGCGCTACGGCTATGAAACCAGAGTTAGAACCCTAATGAAGGGGAGATGCGCAATCCATGAGGTCGACATCATAGCCTATGAAATCAGGAGGTCCCCTATCATTAAATATATGATAGAATGCAAGTATCATAACCATCATGGGATATACACTGGCTTAAAGGAAGCCATGTATACACATGCGAGGTTTCTCGATTTAAAAAATGGATTCGAACTAGATTTATGTGAGAGATTCGATGGGGCTTGGCTGATAACTAATACTAAATTCTCTCTGGAAGCCGTGGAATACGCGAAATGTACAGGTATGACCCTCCTAGGCTGGAGTTATCCATCTGATACGAGTCTGCAGAGGATGATAGAATGCAGGGATCTCTATCCGATCACCATTCTGAAAAACATCCATGCAGATGAGGTGCATAGGTTCTTCCGGATGGATTTAGTAACCCTGAACGATATAGCTAAGAGAAGCCTGAAGGAGCTACATAGGGTTACAGGGATATCGGAGGATAGGCTTTCCAAAATTAAGGCGGAGGCTGAAAAGATAGCTGGGAATCCATAAGCTGAAGGGTTAAAACGGAGAGAATAAGGCTAGAGGGGCCGCCATCTCCTCGGCTAGGAATCCTCCGTGGGTAGTCTTATCCCCTGAATCTTTACCCTCACAGGTTAGAAAGTTTCCCCCTCTAGCTACCAGTGTGGTTTCCCCGATCCTCTCATGGTATTCCCCCCTTCCAAGCCATCCATCCCTTATGAGCTGATCTCTAGTGAATGACTTGAAACCCCGCTCTCCATCCACCTCGAAGGTGGAGTCTCCATCGTAGATGTAGATTACCCTGCCACCATTGGATGCAGTCTTAGCTTTTCCAGCCTTTATGCCCACCCTACCATCAACCTTTACGAATGAATGATCT
The DNA here is from genome assembly GCA_038825355.1 of Bathyarchaeia archaeon. Lineage (GTDB taxonomy): Archaea > Thermoproteota > Bathyarchaeia > 40CM-2-53-6 > DTGE01 > DTGE01. The sequence continues at coordinate 6,257 of JAWBPF010000078.1, read as the reverse complement.
GATAATAATAATACTCCAAAGCCCTCTTTCAGCAGGGCATGGATCAGGGTTTTAACCTCATGGATCACAACTTCTATTTTATGGGATCCAGGGCCTTCTTCATGTAGGATCTCGTCAAGCCTCGAATAGTATATATAGTATAACTCTATATTTCTCGTCCCTAAGATGAGGCTGCTGACATCGTCCAAGGATCCATAGCCTATAACCTTCACCTTGCCTAGCATGCGCCGAGTTGCTGGAGCATAAGCGTACTCCCTGGGCATGAACGCACGTAAATCTACGCCGTGTTTAGCTGCTTCCTCGAATAGAGTCGCTGATGATCCGAAAACGTCTCTCAGGAGGGCCCGTTCTGAACTCAGTTTGAAAGGATTTATAATCCTGCCGGCTTCTTCAAGGTAGAATTCGAATCCTAGGACTCCATGGGCTAAGGGTGGTAGGCCCGTGTAAAGGGTCATCAAGGCGGTCGGGGTCACCGATGGAAACGTCGAGGTTACTAAGCCCTTTAAGACCTTACCTTGGGATTCCTCCTTCTCGAAGGAAGCTATAATGCTTGATAGGAGGCTTAGGTTCAAGCTGTCTACGAGTAGTATTATCAGCCTTCTAGGCTTAGGCACGAAGACTTCTCCTAGAGATCCCTTGAAGGGCTCCAGTTCATGGAGGGGTTTCGACTCCAAGGATCCTATTCCCAGAATCTCCAGGATTGTAGGCTTCATGTTAGACAGGTTCAAGCCTGCGTAGTCCGGCTTTACTATCCCATGCTCATTCGATCCGGCGGCTCCTATCCTTTTGATAGCCTCATCCGTCAAGTCTATGGTATGCATTCTAAATCCTTAAAGCGTTTCCTGTTCCTGGGATTTAAGCGTATCCCTGATTCCTATTAGAATTTTTTTCTCAGAAAAAGATTAATACTGGAATCATATGGTTTAACCGCCAATAAAAAGGTGTATCCTTTGACCGGAAATAGGCGTAGGAGGATTCGAACAATAGAGGAGATAAATGAGAAGATAAGGCAGGGATCGGTTGTAGCAGTAACCGCTGAGGAGATGAGAATCCTCATAGAGGAGAAAGGTATCGAAAAAGCAGCTGAAGAAGTGGATGTAGTTACAACTGGGACGTTCGGCGCCATGTGTAGTTCAGGGGCATTCCTAAACTTCGGCCATTCAGATCCACCTATAAAGATGGATAAGGTAACGTTAAACGGGGTAGAGGCATACCATGGAAACGCGGCTGTAGACTGCTACATAGGGGCTACCAGGATGGATCCTAAAAGGCCTTTCGAATATGGCGGCGGCCACGTCATAGAGGACCTAGCTGCAGGTGAAACCATTCATGTGGAGGCTGAAGCCTATGGAACCGACTGCTATCCTAGGAGACACGTGGAGACGGACATAACCATAGAGGATTTAAACCAGGCAATACTATGCAACCCGAGAAACGCATATCAACGATATAACGCAGCAACTAATAGCAGAGACGAAGTAATATACACGTATATGGGTAAACTGCTCCCGAACTTCGGAAATGCCTCTTATAGCGGCTCAGGCATCCTGAACCCACTATGCAACGATCCAGACTATGAGACCATCGGGGTTGGTACAAGGATCTTCTTGGGGGGAGGCATAGGCTACATAATAGGAGAGGGAACCCAGCATGAGCCTAGAAACAAGCTAGGAACCCTAATGGTCAAGGGGGACCTCAAGAAGATGACCCCTAGATACCTGAAGGGGGCATCCTTTACAGACTACGGCACCTCCCTATACGTGGGGATAGGAGTCCCCATACCAATCCTCAACGTTGGACTCGCCGAAAAAACCGGCTTGAAGGATGAGGACATAAGAACAGACCTAGTAGACTATGGGGTTCCGAGAAGGATTAGACCCGTAGTGAAGGACACAAGCTATGCGGAGTTGAAGTCTGGAAAACTAGAAGTAGATGGGGGGGAGATCCCGGTGCAGCCGCTCTCAAGCCTTAAGATGGCGAGGGAGATCGCTGAAACCCTGAAGGAATGGATCCTCTCAGGAGTATTCTATCTATCGGAGCCTGTGGAGAAGCTACCGCTCGATACGGAGTTCAAGCCGATGAAGGTTACAGGTGAACCTGAAGCCCGTATGATAATGGAATCGGCTGCAACCTGCTCTATGAATGAAAGCCTTAGACAGGCTGCTGAAAGGATAGTTCGTGAAGAGGTAAACCATATATTAGTCACGGACGAAGGAGGATTTTTAAAAGGTATAGTCACATCATTCGATATAACAAGGGCTGTCGCCGAAGGCTTCAGAAGCCTGAACGAAGTAATGACTACTAAGGTTGTCACAGTTAAACCTGAAGAACTTTTAGAGTCATGCGTGCAGAAGATGGAGGAGCATAACATATCGGCATTACCCGTAGTCGATAGAGATGGAAGAGTGATGGGGATAGTAACAGCTGAAGGTATAGCGAAAGCTTTGAGGAGGAGGAGACTTTGAAGGTTGAACTCAGATTTGACACTAGTATAGTCAATGAGCCTGCCATAACCTCTGTCGCATTAGAGAAGAGGGTCCTCCTCAACATACTTAAGGCTCAGGTAGATGAGCATGGGGGCAGGGTCTTAATAGAGATACCCGATGAGAAGGTGGATGAGGTCGTTGAAGCCTTTGAGAGGAAGGGCGTTAAGACGTATCGGAGAACCCTAATAGAGATAAATGATAAATGTATGAGCTGCGGCCACTGCATTACGTTATGCCCTGTAGACGCCTTATACAGGGAGGAAATCGATCTCTCCGTGAGGGTTAAAGCCGATAACTGCATACAATGCGGGAGGTGCGTCGACGCTTGTCCTATGAGGGCCATAATCCTCCTGAGATGAGGATTGCCCACCATAATGGGGTTCACATCCTCTGGATGACTTATAAGGAGACAAAAGCGTCGCTCATGATAGACGATGAAATCCTCGGTATAAATATTTTAAATAGATTATATGAGGCTAGGAGAGCTCTTGATGTATACCGGATGATCCATCCGGAATTCTTTAGATCTCTATCTCCATTAGATCCCAAGCCTTCAGCGCCTGAGGTAGCCTTCCAGATGGCTGAAGCCGCCTCTAGGGCGGATGTAGGCCCTTCAGCTGCGGTGGCTGGAGCCCTAATAGATGCCGCTGTAAAAGATGTAAATACAGAGTACATCATTTTAGAGAACGGCGGAGAAATCTACGCTAAAGTTGACCGTGAAACAAAGATAGGAATATACGCTGGGCCTTCACCCTTCACAGGTAAGGTCGTCTTCACCATTAACGGGGGAGACCCGCCTATCGGAGTAGGAACAAGCTCAGCCTCCGTAGGATATGCATTAACCTTCGGTGAGGCAGATGCAGCTACAGCTATAGCCGACAATGTAGCCTTAGCAGATGCAGCCGCCACAGCGATATGCAATACGGTGGAGGGCTCAGATCCCATATGGCTTAGGAGGGGCCTTCGCACCGCCAAGAATATTAAGGGTATAAGGGGAGCAGTAGTTATCAAAGGGTCTCATATGATGGCTTGGGGGGACCTTCCAAAGGTATCATTCCATTAAGTCAACGTCAACACCCAAGTTGAAATATCGATTAGATAATCAAGCAGAATCAGCTTTAATCTAAACGAGAACTAACTCTTAAATTGAGGAATTGATATGACCATGGAATTGGAGCTTGAAGGCCTATTTAGGCTGCTACTAGCGGTTGTACTAGCCTTCCCTATAGGCTATGAAAGGGAGATGACTCATAAACCCGCCGGTTTAAGAACCCATATGCTTATAGCTTTAGGTTCAGCCACCCTCACCATCGCCTCATTGAGAGGCTTTCCAGGATCTGATCCTGCCAGAGTCGCCGCTTACATCGTAGCAGGTATAGGTTTCGTAGGCGCCGGCGCCATAATAAGGGAAAAGGATAAAGTAGTAGGGATAACCACAGCTGCATCCCTATGGATAAGCGCCAGCATAGGATTAAGCTCAGGCGCAGGCCTATACCTTACAGCTTTGGCGACCTCAATCCTAGGCTACATCATACTCAGCACCAAATCTATGGAGATAACTCTCATCAGGAAGAGGAAGGATAGATCCCAGCCCAGCTAGAAGAATAGGCCTAGAATAATGGTCGGCCATAATTTTTCAGAAGTTTAACTTGCTCACTTTCCTACTACTTGGCTGCCAGGCTTATTGAATTAGGAGCATTTTTATTACTCTATGGCTTTAATATCTAATAAGTAGACCTAATCAGCTGAACTCTGAGACGACCTTAGTAGCTGATTTGAAAATTGAGACATGATTGGAAGGTGCATCATCGATGGATAAGCGGCTTTACTGTGTGATATGTGGAGCTGAAATATCTTACAGGTTTGGGAGACCTAGGAAGGTTTGCGGGAACCCTCAAGGTCAGAAGGCGCTTCAGAGGCTTAGAGTTAGACGCTTCAAGCTCAGAAAGAAAAAGGTTAGAGGGGAGGCCCTTTATTCTGCTCTGAGAGCGGTATCAACAGAAAGTTATGAGCCGACGATATATAGTTCCGATCTAGGAAATATTCTGAATATAGGCGAAGGCTCATCCCTTAAAGTCATACCGGACTACTCAGGCGCTGTATTTCAAGGATATAGGGAGCCTAACACTCTGACTGTGGAGTTCATAAAGGATTCCATAGAATTCTATCGTAGACATCCAAGCCTCATAAGGCATCCCGGGAAGCTTAAGCCTAATCCTAGAGTCCACCGAATTGGGGCAGGAGTCTCCAATATAATTTGTGGAATCTGCGGTTCCTCAAACCTTCTATGGAGATCCGAAGGGGGATGGTTCTGCCCTGAATGCGGGAACGATATCGACTTTTCATTACCCATTTCTTGAAGCTTTCTTGATTTGATTCTAATTCAATCATTACTCGAGATCCTCGCTGGTAAAATATAAGTCAAATCTTTACATAATCACTTACATCCTCAATATTTTAAGGATACCGAATAGCAGACACCCATATTGACTAATCGACCGTATTCTATGGAATTTAAGCAAAAGGTTAAATTTCAGCGTTACATCATTCTAGCCGAAAGTTGGGGCGGGATATCGCTAAATGAAGTTTTGTCCTAAATGCGGAATAATAATGACTCCGGTAAAAAAAGAGAATTCCATACTACTAAAATGTCCTAAATGTGGATTCGAGACGAAAGAAGCTGATAAAGCTCTTTCAAGAGTTAGGAGGGAAAAAGAGAAGGTCATCGTCATCGAGAGGAAAGCCCAAGAGATAAGGACTCTCCCTAAAGCTAGGGTAGAATGTCCTAGATGTGGACATACTGAAGCCTTCTATTGGATAGTCCAAACTAGAGGTGCCGACGAGTCCTCAACTCAATTTTTTAGATGTGCTAAATGCGGCTATACTTGGCGTGAAGTATCGTGACCTCCTCATCTTATGGACAAAATCTTTACAAAAATTTTAATTTATAGAACTAAACCTGCTAACTAATGGGGAAGGGGGAAACCTTTGTTCAAGGCATCGATACCGGATGCGAAATTGTTTAGAAACCTTATGTCCGCAGTATCCACGTTAGTAGAGGAAGCTAACATGGATTTAGATCAGGGAGGATTAAAGATAAGAGCCATGGACCCCTCTCATGTTGCAATGGTGGATCTAGACCTGCCAATAGAAGCCTTTCAAGAATACGAGTGTTCTCAGCATTTCACTGTAAGGTTAAGTCTAGATGGACTCATCAGGCTATTAAAAAGGGCTAAAACAAACGAGAGAGTAGAGATAACCTATAATATGGATACAAAGAAAGTCGAGTTAACGGTTAAAAACGAGGTTAAGAAAGAATTCACTATTTCAACTCTAGAGACCGTAGAAGAAAAGACTCCCACGCCTAAGATCACTTTTAAATCAAGGATAAAGATGACCTCGACATCTTTGAAGGAGATCATAGAGGATGCCCAAGCCATAGGCGATAGCATAATATTTGAGACTATCCCTGAAAAACTTATAGTATCCGTAGAGGGTGAGTTGAATTCGGCTAAATTTGAATTGGATAAGAGTAGCCCTGCGGTGATAGAGTTCGCGGCTGAGGAGCCTTCAAAAGCTTCCTTCAACCTCACATATCTAGCGGATATGGTGAAAGCCGGCTCTTCCTCATCTGAGATTCTTAGCCTGGAATTCTCCACCAATATGCCTTTAAAGCTCGAGTTTCCATTACCTCAATCGGGTGGTCTCTCCTATTATGTAGCTCCAAGGATAGAGGCCGGTTAGGGTAATTGCCTCAATGGTTGAAGTGGC
>JAWBPF010000077.1:0-7423 GCA_038825355.1 Bathyarchaeia archaeon | reverse complement strand
AGACTCGAAGCTAAGAAACCACAGCTACGAAAACGTGAAACCTATGAAACCCGTAGAATCAGGTATACGTATAAACCTTAAATCTAGGGGGGAGGGGGGGTCCCTCCCAAGGAGTGAAAGTATTCAATCCAAGCCCAGGGTCGAAGCTAGGCCACGGAGGATGAACAAGCTGCTGCACGCTCTATCCGTAGAGGCAGACACACCTGCGAGCCTTTGGAAAACAGATGCTTTACCCCTATGAACTTTAAGCTTACAAAAAAGCTAAGTCCCACTTTAAAAGATTACCACCGACTTTATATATCCACTCTTATTCCTTGATTCCTAATGGATTTAAGCCCTCAATTAACGGCTATCCTGTTCCCTTAAAGCAACCTATAAATTGATGACTTTACCTGTTGCAGCCGATTCCTCCGCCGCGCATATAACCTTCACGGCCTCCCTGGACTCCTCCGGGGTTATAACTTCCGGTTTCCTCCCCTCCTTAACGCACCCCACAAAGTAGCTTAACTCCGTGCGTAATGCACCTATACGCATCCCATGGACGGTCGGCCAGTAGATAGTATCCGGCTTATGCAAGCCTTCCCTATCGTTTATCGTGATCCCCGGATTGGAAGCATCTATATAAATCGCCCCTTCCGTCCCGATGATCTCCATACGGGCATCGATAGTATATGGAGTATTCTCAGGAAGGAACCATACCACCTCTATTACCCCGATCGCACCGTTATCGAATCGATACATGGCCCAGCCTATATCAGGATACTTCAACTCTCTAACACGGATGTTCTGAGCATAGACCGTTTCAGCCCTAGCCTTACTCATCCACAACATAATATCAATGTCATGTATTCCATCTCCCATAAGGGGTGAAATGCTCCCTAGAACCCTAGGTTGACCTGTCAGGTTTTTAGGCAGGTTCCTCGTAGCATGCATGGAGACCACCCTACCTATCCTACCTTCATCGATAGCCTGCTTAGCCAACGAAACCCTCGGATCAAACCTGCAAATATGTCCAACCATAAATATCCCCTTAGAAGATTTCACCCCCTCCAATATGGCATCGCAGCCCTCCACCGTGTCAGCCATCGGCTTCTCAAGGAGCACGTGCTTACCCCTCTTCAAAGCCTCTACAGCTACCTCCCTATGGCTATCCACATGGGTTACGATGCTTACCGCCTCAACCTCAGGATCCTCAAGCAACTCCTTATAGTCGGCGTACCTCTTAGGAACCCCGAAACGGTCAGCCACCTCCCTCAACCTATCTACTCGACGCGTAGATACAGCCACTAAATCTACATCAGGCATACTGGATAATACTTCGGCGTGAACCTCGCCGAAGAAGCCCAACCCTATAACGCCATATTTAACCCTATCCATAATAGGAAATCCTCCCTTTACCATATAAAAATATTAGCCTGAAACAATCCAACTCCCTAACCCATAAACCAACCTTACCTCATTACATTACGTTTCATCGGAACCCTCCATAACGTATAAGGCAGTCCATGGCGATGCTCAGCACATATCTGAAGAAGAGTATTCCATCCATTTATTAAAGGTTAGATTCCATCATCGCAGAGATGGAGGTTAAAACAAGAAGTTTAAATTATAGAATGTAATCTGAATTTTAAGCCCCTAACTTCGATTAGGAGCGTAGGGGGTTCACAAATATATTGAGAAGGCTTGGCAGAGCCCTTCACATCTCTAAGAGCCGTAAACTCATACTCCGGCTTGAGCCCGACATCGAAACGCCGATGCTTGGAGAAACCGTCTTTAATTCCAACCTCAACCCCGTAGGCGTAATAGAAGATCTTTTCGGGCCTGTCAGCTCCCCATATGCAGCTATAAAGCCTAAAACCGGGGATCCCCCATCCTACATAGGCAAGCCCCTCTACGCGATGAAGAAGACTGGTAAATCCATATGAGCAGAGGGTTGTTCTTGTCCGAAGATGATGACCATTTCGACCAGCCTGAGTGGCATGACCATAAAACTAGAAGGTGCCCCGAATGCGGTGGAATGAGGCTTATGCGCGACTACGATGCAGCTGAGATAGTATGCGTAGACTGCGGCTACGTCGTCGCCGATAGGTTGGCTGATACCCGGCCTGAATGGAGGGCCTTCGATGAGGAGCAGAGGGAGAAGAGGACCCGTGTAGGGGCACCCTTAACCTATACAATCCATGATAAGGGATTATCCACGTCGATAGATTGGAGGGACCTAACCCCTCCCGGATATGGTGGAAACTTAAACCAGAGGATGGAGATCTACAAGCTTCGTAAATGGCAGAGCAGGGTGAGGGTCTCAGACGCTGCCGAAAGAAACCTGGCCATAGCCCTGTCAGAGCTCAGCAAATTATCCTCGCACCTGAACCTTCCAAAGAACATCCTTGAGACAGCCTCCATAATATATAGGAAGGCTATAAGGAGGAGGCTTGTGAGGGGAAGATCAATCCAGAACGTAGCTGCGGCGGCCATATATATGAGCTGTAGGCAATGCGGTGTACCCAGGACGTTGGATGAGATAGCCGACGCCACAAACCTGAATAAGAAGGACATAGGGAGAAGCTACAGGTTCATGATAAGAGAGTTAGGCGCCTTTGTACCCCCCTCAGTGAGCAACCAATACGCAGCTAGGTTTTCAAATAGACTAGTAGTATCCGGTAAGGCTGAAGCTATAGCGATCAAGATACTGAAACTAGCTAAGGACCTCAAATTGACGAGTGGGAGAGGCCCTACAGGGATAGCCGCAGCGGCAACCTACATAGCAGCCGTCCTCACCAATGAGAGGAAGACCCAAAGGGAAATAGCTGAAGTAGCGAATGTGACGGAGGTAACCATAAGAAACCGATATAAAGAGTTACTGGACAGCCTCCTCATCGAAGTAGCCCTCTAACATCCTCCAACAGGGTTTAATGCAGGGCCGTCACCTTAAGAGGGCCTTAACTTCCCCGTATAAGCGTTTACCTACATCCTCTATTGAGCCTCTACCATCCAATAGAAGGAGCTCCCCCTTCGTAGCCAATTCCACATATATGGATCTAACCCTCCCCTCCAGCTCTAAATACTCCAGGGAATCCCTTTTACCCTTCTTCCTAGCCAGAGCTACCTCAGGGGGTACATCCAAGTATACAGCTAAATCAGGCCTCAAAGCGAAGGAGTTCACATCTCTAATCCAGTCCAGGTCCACCCCCTGGGCTCCCTGATATGCTAGGGAGGCGTAAAGGTATCTATCACAGACAACTATCAAACCTTCGTTCAAGGCTGGAGTAACGACAGCTCTCAAATGTTCAAATCTATCCGCTGCGAAGAGTAGAGCCTCAACCTCAGGTGGAAACCTCCCCTTCTCCAAGATCTCCTCCTTTATGAACAATCCTATGGGACCCTTTGAAGGCTCACACGTGTATAGGGTCTTTAATCCCTCAGAATTCAAGCGTTCACAAAGCCTCTTAGATTGAGTGGTCTTACCTGAGCCATCAATCCCCTCAATGACTAGGAAGAACCCTGTCCTAGGATTATTCGAATCCATTACACGGCCCACCTTGAGCCCCCTAAAGGTGCACCATAAAAGCTACCAGCCAACAACTTATAATACTATTTTACACTATTATAACGATGACTATTATATTATTGCTCCATAAAGGTCAGGATGCCCTTCACGCTCATGAAGGTAATAGGTGGTTTCGATGGGACGGTTTTGGGGTTTCATAAAGGATCCACTCTACGGATATATCCAGATCACGGAGGCGGAGAAGGAGGTCATCGATACCTACCCCCTCCAGAGGCTTAGGAGGATTAAACAGCTCTCAGGATCCGAATTCGTGTATCCAGCAGCCAATCACACGAGATTTGAGCATAGCCTTGGTACAATGTATTTAGCCGGGGTCTTAGGCGAGAGTCTACCCGTGGAACTTGAAAGGGATGAGATACAGCTGCTTAAATTCGCAGCTTTACTCCACGATGTGGGTCACGGCCCCTTCTCCCACGTCTTCGACTCCTATCTCACGAAGTACTTGAATAAGACCCATGAGGATATGACCGCTAGCATCATAGGGGAGACTGAGCTAAGGGACGTATTAGGCCGGGAAGGATACGACCCTAAAGCCGTAGGCAAGTTGGCTCTAGGAAACCTAAGGGATCCCGGGAAACCATACTTGGATCAGGCTATAGTGGGGGCTGTGGACGTAGATAAGATGGACTTCGTATCGAGAGACTCTTACCATACAGGTGCCGGCTATGGCTACACGGATATATTCCGCCTGATATATACCATGGATATATATAAGGGTGAATTAACTGTGAATGCCACAGCCATTCCAACCCTGGAAACCTTCCTCATAGCAAGGCTGGAATCCTTCAAGACCATATACTTCCATAAGGCATCTAGGGCTGCACAGATAATGCTAGTGAAGGCTCTAGAATTGGCTAAGAAGGATGTTTCAAGCCTCAGCTTTAAAACGCCTGAGGAATATCTCGGGCTTGACGATTATACCCTCTGGAGGGAGCTCCGCAGCTCCGAAGCCGCCAAACCCGTGATGGAGGACCTTGAGAGGAGGAGGCTCCTCAAATGCGCCTATGAGATAACCCTGTATACGAAGGATAGACTTGTAACCAGCATATTCGCTAACGAGGCGGTGAGGAGAAGCGTTGAGGAGGAGATAGCAGATGCAGCCTCAATCGATCCAGACTACGTCACCATTGATACCCCATCCCTACCTTCCGTACCATATTCCCGGGAGGCGGCTGAACCGATGGACATACCCATCTCATTTAAATCAGCCGATGGCTCCATCGAGATCCGGAAAGTAACAGAACTCTCCAGAATAATAGAGGTCCTCAGAGTCTACATGAACATACTCAGAGTATACACCAGGGAAGAGTATAGGAGCAAAGTTAAGAAGGCCTCTGAAGAAGTATTAGGGACACTCCCCTCCGAGACTAAGATAGCCTATTAAACTCCTCTACAGGCTCGGTAGGGATCTTAAAAGCTTAGCAACCTTCTTCATCGACTCATCCTCGGGTAGCTTAAGCTTAACCGAAGCCAAGGCGGGCTTCCCATAATAGCAGGCGATCCTCTCCGCTACGATACGAGACAGAAGCCTATATCTCCCTCCTATAAGGACTACGGACTGGCCCTCCCCCCCATCTACCCCGGGGAGGGCGAAGGCGAGGGTCCCCAAACCCCTATCAGAATCATATAGGAACGCCATCACAGAATTTTTCAGGTTTAGAACCTCTAGTGATAACCTCTCTGAATTCCAGCTTATGCTCCTACGGAGGAGTTTCAGAGGTAACACCTCGCCATACAAAAATTGAGGCCAATTAAATAACCTGTAACTAAATTACATCGAGACATCCTCTTCCCCTATCCTGCTTCGATCCAATCTTATCTGCCCTATCTCGCATCCATTCTCCCTAATCCTGATTAAGCCAACCTCTATCTTCTCCGCTGGATATGCTGTCCCGGAATATATGAGCACCCTATTCCTGGATATATCTGTCCTCTTCAATATTCCAGGACTCCTCATAAGGCCTTCATCGTCTATCAATCCCACCAAGAGGTTTACATCATAATCTGGTAATTCCCTAAAGTTTATGCTGTTCCACTCCACCTTGGATAAAGGGAAACTCTTCAAAACGCCGTTCCTCAGATACTTATAATAGGTCTTTTCACGTATTCTTCTACGTTCTTCCCTAGTTCTTCTATAGATGAAGCCTGGCCTCCCCACCCTTAAAACCTGAGACTTTTCTCTCGAGATCTCAGCGAGGCTGTTAGCCTCCTTTTCCTCTCCTATGATGACGACTGCATCAGGCTTTAAAGCTTCGATGAGCCTCATCTTATAGCTTAATGCTTCCTCTCCTTCAAACCATCCATCCGTGTTCACCATTAAAACAGACCCTCTAACCCTTGCTTTTTCAGCCAGTTTCTCAGCACCCCTAATTATCTTCTCAGTCATAGGTGCGGGAGAGATGGAGCCTATGAAGTACATCGCTACAGCCTCAGCCTCATAGAGCCCCTTAATTGAATCCCTGGCAATCCCTAATCCAACGGTGGCTGGGAGGCCTACATCGGATTGCCCAACATCAAGATCAAGTATCGATACTCGGTGGCCTCTAGACGTGAAATAGTTCGATATGAGTGTAGAGAGGGAACTCTTCCCTGAGTCAACCCCGCCCAACACAACAACCGTCCCATTTCCCCTCAGGGCCCTCTCCAGAGTAGGCGGAATTTGATCCCAGTCCTCTGGTATGGTATTCCCCTCCACCTCCATGAGGGAGCCGGAGGAACCTATAACAACCTCGAAGAAGCTATCCGTGAGGGCCGTTATGGGTATCATACGCCCCTCAGGTATTACAACCCGGCTATTCTAAAGGAGAATTGCTCCAAATACACTTGCCCTCCCGGATAGAAGCATGACGGAGGCCGACCCTTTCACAAGGAGGGATGAACCTTCCCTTACCCTGTAAATCCTCCTAAATAATGCTTCGATCACCAATTCTCTATATATACTTCCTTCAAATTTTAATCTTATTGTTTAATCTTGGCAGGGCCGCAGATACAAGCAACGGGAAGAGGATGGTGGCGTCGCCAATAACGGAAGCCACCTTCCCCTTCCTACTCACCTTTTTCCAGCTTATAGCCTCCTCCAAGGGAGCTCCACTCAACCCCCCAGCCTCAGGCCTATCCATGGTTATCTGCACGGCTAGGTCTACCCCCCCACTCATCATACTGGCAAGTAAAGCGTAATGCTTTGGAGTTCCACCCCCTAAGATAATTAAACCAGTACTCTCGGCTTCATGGATTAAATCCTCAAGCTTTGTGAAGTCTAGAAACGGGTTCAGTTTCAAGCCCTTAACCTGGGAATAAGTCCATAAGCTCATTCCGAGTATCGAATCGTAAATTGCCGGACAGAATATGGGTATACCCCTCTCCGCAGACGTTTTAACGATTGATTCTTCATCCTCCAGCTTCTCCCCCAGCCTATGGAGTAGCTCATAGGTGGCTAAGTTCTCCTTCTCATCTGGAGTTAACCCTAATCCCTCAAGGATCCTATGGATGTTCTTCTCTAATGCTTCGAAGGCGTCATCCCCTATAAAAATGTCGTATATCCTCCCAATACCCCTACTACTCAATTCCTTATCATTCACTTCAGCCTTCCCGATTATATGCTTGAATCCAAAAGCCTCTATGAGGTCATGAGCTACGTTGGCTCCTGTAGATACTATTGCGTGGATGAACCCTTCCGCTACGAGGCCTCTTATAATCCCCCTCATACCTCCAGGGACTAGAGGCCCCGCCAACGCTAATATATTCATGTATTCTTTCTTAGAGAACATTTCAGAGAGTATCTCAACCGCCTTCGCTATCCTCCCTCCGCCTAAAACCCCAGCTGACCTGAACTCTGAGACTAGGTACTTCCCGGTC
>JAWBPF010000076.1:0-7425 GCA_038825355.1 Bathyarchaeia archaeon | reverse complement strand
AGGATACGCGGACTCAGGCGTAACGGAGAGGGTTATAAGCCAACTCCTAACAGAGCTGGACGGGCTTGAAGAGCTTCGCAACGTGGTAGTTTTAGCGGCGACCAATAGGCCTGACATAATTGATCCTGCGCTTCTGAGGCCCGGCAGGTTCGACAGGCTGATCTACGTCGCCCCTCCAGACCTCGAGGCTAGAAAGAAGATCCTCCAGGTCCATTTAAGAGGTAAACCCTTAGCCGATGACGTAGACGCGGATAAGATAGCTGAGCGGACAGAACATTATGTAGGGGCGGACTTAGAGGCTGTATGCAAAGAAGCTGCCATGACAGCTATAAGAGAATATATAAACAGGGATAGGCCTGATAAAGGTGCTAAGCCCAGCTTCAAGATAGAGATGAGGCATTTCGAGGAAGCCCTCAAGAAAGTTAAGCCTATAGGGAAGTCTAGACTCGAGGAATACGAGGAATGGGCTAAAGCCTTTGAAGGATCCTTCCACTGATCACCTCTAGAGTCAAGCTTAAAAACAGGATCGCCAGAGATGAGATCTGGTTTAAGGAGCCTGGAAGCGTTGCATGGGGATGCATCTGAAGGAATATCATACGTCTGCGTGAACTGTGGAGCCAAGGTAACCTCCGAGGAGTTGGAGCTTACACCAGAGATTAAATGTCCATTCTGCGGATACAGGGTCCTGAAGAAGACGAGGCCCCCGATAGTAAAGAGGGTTAAGGCCCGGTAGCATCCCATTTATCCCATCCATTCCATTATTCGATGAGGTAGGGGCGAATATTCATGGCGTTTCAGAATAAGTATGAGAGGATAATGGATATCTGTAAGAGGAGGGGGATCCTATGGCCCTCCTATGAGATATACGGCGGTTTAAGCGGCTTCCTAGATCTAGGCCCGATAGGCTCACTTATAATGAACCGGATAATGGAGGAGTGGAGGGATCTATTCGTCAGGAAGCAGGGTAACGTCGAGATATCAACCCCTATCCTGGCTCCAATGATAGTTTTTAAGGCTTCAGGTCACCTATCTCACTTCAAGGATCCCATGGTGGAGTGCGGTAGATGCCATAGGAGGTTTAGAGGCGACCAGCTCCTATCCCAGTTCTACGGCGGATCCATGGAGGGCCTCTCCTTAAGGGAGCTTCAAGAGAAGCTCTCGGAATCCGACGTACGTTGCCCGGACTGTGGAGGGGAGCTCTCAAAACCCAGGTATTTCCTGACCATGTTCAAGACGGTCATAGGACCCTACAGGTCCTCCACGGGATATGCTAGACCTGAGGCGGCTCAGGGTATGTTCATAGACTTCAAGAGGATCTATGAATCGTCGAGGGAGAGGCTTCCAATAGGCGTGGCTCAGATAGGGAAGGCTTTAAGGAATGAGATATCCCCTAGACAGGGCCCGATTAGGCTAAGGGAGTTCACGATAATGGAGTTCGAATTCTTCTATGACCCCGTAGAAGATAGATGCGATAGGCTTCCAGAAGTCCAGGATCGGAAACTTAGGATCGTGACATGCGATACGAGGCTATCCGGAGGGGAGGAGCCCATAGAGTCCAAAGTCAAGGAGGCTCTAGAGAAGAAATATATCCATTCTGAGTGGATGGCCTACTTCATGGCCTTATCCACTTCCTTCCTCGAGGCACTCGGTATACCCGGGGATAGGCAGAGGTTCCATGAGAAGCTTCCATATGAGAGGGCTCACTACTCGAAGCAGACCTTCGACCAGGAGGTTCTCCTGGATAGATGGGGATGGACTGAGGTTGCAGGATTCGCCCATCGATCCGACTACGACCTTAAAGGACATATGAAGCATTCAAAAGTGGATCTAACCGTTTACAGGGCTGACCCACCTCCAGGGAGGAGGATAATACCCCACGTGGTTGAACCCAGCTTCGGGGCTGAAAGGCTCCTCTACGCCATCCTCGAATACGCCTTAACTGTGAAGGAGGATAGGATAGTATTAGGCCTACCCAGGAGGGTTGCCCCATATCATTTAGCGGTCTTCCCCCTTTTGACAAGGGAGCCCCTGGCGGTCAAGGCCATGGAGATATACAGGCGACTCCTAAATGATAGATTCGACGTATACTATGATGAGAAGGGGTCTATTGGAAGGAGATACGCCCGAGCTGATGAGATAGGAGTACCCCTGGCGCTTACAGTGGATTATCAGACGCTGGAAGACGATACGGTGACCCTGAGGGATAGGGATACATGGGATCAGGTGAGGGTTCCAGTAGATGGTTTAAATGAAATACTCTTAAGCTATTACAGGGATAATAGTATGGATTTCAGGTGTTTGGAGAAGATAGGGGAGGGCTCGTCGGTAGATGGTGTTCCCAACGGAGACCGAAGCCACTGTTAGGCGGCGAATACTCCAGATATGCCAGGAATATGCAAGGATGATAGTGGATATAGTGAGGGAGTTATTCCAGATAATCGATGAAGCATCCATGGATAAGATGGATAAGGCGAGGATCCATAACGGAAACCTCTACTCCCTATTAGAGGAGTCTAGAGAGGTGAAGCTTAAGTTATTCGATGAGATGACCTCTGTGGGAACCCTCCTCCTGAACAGGGAAGCCTTCCTAAGGCTGATATTCGAGTTGGAGAGGATAACGGACAATGCTGAAGCAACCGCCTATAGGCTCATGTACATCCTCGACGGAAAGATAAAGGCTAAGAGCGGGTACCTTAAAGACCTGGCAAACTTCTCAGCAAAGGTCTTAGATGAAACAGCTAGGGTCAGGGATATAATAATGGCTTTAATGTATAACCCGGAGAAGGCTTTAGAGCTCAGCGCCATAGTCGAGAACCATGAGAAGGAGATAGATGTAGCCCACAGAGAGTTGGATCTAAAGCTTCTAACATCTGAGAGGAACGTCTCCGCACTCCTCCTCCTAAGGGATATAGTGGAGCGTATAGAGACTATAAGCGATGTAGGCGTCGACGTGGTGGAGCTTATAAGGATGCTTGCGATATATGGGTGAGGAGAATACTATGCCTCTAGCAGGGGCTGAGCTTATCGGGGCCCGCCTCATAGTCTGGAGCCATGAAGAAGGGAACCGCCTCTACAAGCTAGGGTTCTTCGGTAAACCCGTAGGGGTTTCCAAGCCTAAGCCTACGGAGAGGTTTGAAGCCCCCTTAACCCTGGATTTAATGGAGGGGATATACCTTAAGGAGAGAGGCCTAATAGAGGTATACGATCCAGCTACCGGCCGTAAGGTGGGTATTAGGCGTATGCTTAGGCTTGCTGAAGCCAACTATAAGGACTTCTCTAAATCCTATAAGGTTTACCGGGAGTTAAGGGATAAGGGATACATAGTTACGCCGGGCATAAAGTTCGGCTCAGACTTCGCCGTGTATGAGAGGGGTCCCGGGATAGACCACGCCCCATATATAATTTCAGTAAGGGATAGAGGCGAAGTGATGGATCCCTCCGAGATAGTTAGGGCGGGGAGGCTTGCAACCACGGTGCGGAAACAGTTCATAGTAGCTATGCCGGGGAAGGATCCAAGATTCTTCCTATTCAGATGGTTTAAGGCTTAACCCTGAGATGGATACGCTCAGCCTTTCTTTAAAGAAAGGCTGATGGATTGCCGAGTTTATAGGCTGGCCTGCTGGATCAGCCTCCACCTATCCATGAACTTCTCCTTAAACTCCACGTATGGCTTAGGGATATCCTCAGGCTGTTCTATGGATAAGACCCTTATCAGGTTTCTCTCAGCCTCTCTAAGCGTCTCATATATATTCTCCTTCATCGCTGCGGGGATGAGGGCGCCTATTCCAGGCCGCTCCTCTATAACCTTAACCGGCCTCTGATACATGGTTGCCCTAAGCCTGTTCCACCATTTAGTCTTTGATCCCCCGCCGGTTATCCTGACCTCCGATATCTTCTCCGGGAACAGTTGCTCAAACAACTGGATATATGAATCTTCGAATAGTGTTAAGCCCGTAACTATGGCCCTTATCAGTCGTCCCTTAGCCCTTAAATCTGGGATTTCATCAGGCCAAATCTTGATCATGGAGGCTCCTAGACTTGAATCATAGAATGGGCTTCTATCCCCCTGTGGGAAGTAGAGGGGTTCCTCGCCGGGCTCTATGGGCTCCGCTAGATCCATGGCTTCACCAACTGAGATGCCCATGATCTTCTTAGCGAACCATTCCAGGACGCCTGCAGTCACAGGAGCCGCCCCAGCCAGGTAACCCTTGAATGGATGCTTATGATAATATATGGCCCTATTAGGCTTCATCTCCCTGCTCACATATTTTACAGCTGTAGTGGTTCCGCAGGTGAAGCCGAAGTCAGCTGTCTCAAAGCAGCCTAAGGCGAGGGCTGCAGCGTTTCCATCGGTCATCCCCTGGTAGAGCCTAGCCTTTCCGACGCCTATCTTTGAGGCGAAGCCGCTTTCAGCCTCCCCTATATAGGCTCCGCATTCAACAATCTCCGGAAGCAAATCTAAGGACACACCTGAATCCGTGAAGATCGGCTTGAACCAGCCAGGCCTCTCAAGGGTTATATCCTCGCCGAACTTGAGCGCATTGGTCCAATCCGTCTTCACGTCGATCCATTTCTCCCCCTCCGGGAGATGTAACCGGTATAGAAGCCAAGTGGTAGGGGATAATATCCATCTAACCCTCCTGAAGGCTTCAGGGCTACCCTTCTTAAGCCTTAGAATCTTCGGTAGAGGAGAGGTCGCCGACACGGTTTCACCCTTCACCGAAAGCTCCTGGGCAGAGGCCAGCTTGGACAGCTCTCCAGCCTCCGGGACAGCCCTCTCATAGTACATCTGGGGAGGGAAGACCGGCCTCCCATAATCGTCGACGAGTATCGCCGTACCGGAAGTGCTTTGAATCGATAGGATCTTCTCAGGATCCCCAGCAACCTTCCCGGTTACAGCGGATTTAGCCGCATACTCTATGGCCTCAAGCCAATGATCGACTTCCTGCCTTTCTATAGGGGCCCTCCCAGAAGAGATGACTTCACCCTCAACCGTGTAGCATTCCATTCTAACACCGGTGGTGCCAACATCCAACCCTAATAGAACAACCAATCCAATGCACCCTAATAATCCTCGACACCCTATATTAAGGATGTCATCTATAGATAGATAAGGTTAACCGGCGACTAATCCGGATTGATCAGATGAGGCATCGGAGCGGATACTATAAAAATGAGGCGGCTCAACCCAACTTAATACATCCATTCTCCTGTAATCCTTTGTCGAGGATACCTCTAAAAGAGGATCTCGTAGAGGATTTTTATTGGAGGCGATAGTCTCAGATTAATCCTGGGAGCTCCGATACTGGAAATCTTTTTAATCCTATCTGAGAGATCAAACCTAGAGCCTATACAGGTGTAAGATATGGCTTTAACAGATTATATCGCATCTCTTATCCGGGAACTCCTAGCTAATCTCCAATCGAGTATTTCCTCGATCCCCTTCTCGATATCGATTGGGGACGCATTGATTCTCACAGTAATCTATATTGCAAGCCTAGTATCGAGTACGTTGATAAAGATGCTCCTAGTATCGGTTTGGATCCTCGCCTTAGCCACCTTCTTCTTCCCAACCCTGATCCCAGAGGAATACGAGGCTGCCTCCCTCATATTATTAGCCTCCATATTTGCAATAGTAGCGGTAATCATAAAGTTTAGGAGTAAACGTTTAGGAAGAACACGCATAGATAATGCCTCATCCGAGATCATTAAATGGATGAGGGAACGCAATATAATAAACCCTGAAACAGGGCCTGACGATCCATTCATTAAATATAAGCTGAAGGAGATCCTAAGGAAAAATAAATTATATTAATCAGAAACCGGAGCCGCGCCGGAAGCAACTCCCCCCTTGGAAACCCCACGGGCACTCATTAGCCTCCCCTTCAATCTAACGGCACAAATATTGAAGAGCCTAGAGCCGACCATAAATCCACCACGGAAGGCCGCCTCTCATATTCAAGGCTCAAGCAGGCAGCCCTACAAGCATATAAATGGAGAGTAAAGCCAAGGATTATCCTCGAATCCCCATTTTCACCAGTAATCCTTCAACATAGAACCATCAGGAAAGAATGGAATATGTCTTGGAGTCCCCATAGAATCGGGTATACATCGTAAAATCAGTGTGGACTCCCTCTAGGAGGTAGGGGATGCACCTGAAGTACAAGCATCCTAAGCCTCAAAGTCAAGGCTAATATACGGTTATAAACGGTAGATATACCATGGATCTTTGGTTCATCTAAGATATCTGGCTTAGAGGCGAACCGTTATTGTTTAATACTCCATTTTGGGCCTTCAGGGGAGTCCTCGACTTTTATCCCAGCTTCTTCCAGCTTCTCCCTTATCATATCTGAGAGGTCGAAGCGCTTCTCAGCCCTGAGCATCTCCCTAACCTCGAGGACGGCGTCCAAGACATTCTTCAGAATCTCCTCTCCGCCAGCTTCTCCTTTTTCCTCTATGAAGCCTATAACCCTGTCGAATGTCTCATAGGCCTTCAGGATCTCCTCTAGGAGCCTCCTAGAAGGGATTCCATCAAGACACTTATAGACGAAGTGGGTGAACTCACCTATCGCTCCAATAGCCCTCGGAGTGTTGAAGTCGTCCCCCATGAAGGCGTGGAACCTCTCGACGTAATCCCATACCCTTCTTACATCCTCCTCTAAACCGGAAACATCCTTCTCTCCTTTTTCGCTGAATTCTCCCAGCTCAAGCCTTCGTTTAGCCATCCTGTATGCCTGGTTTAAAGCCGTGGTGAACTTTGCTACGCTTGAAACCTCAGCCTCATCATAGTCTATGGGGCTTCTGTAATGGGTCATGGCGAAGAAGATCCTTAGAGCCTCGGGGCTATGCCTCGACAAGGCCTCCCTGATCGTGATGAAGTTCTTAAGGGACTTGGACATCTTCTTCCCCCCTATGGTTAACAGGCCGGTGTGGATCCAATATTTGACCATGGGCTTAACCCCTGTTAAGGCCTCCATCTGGGCTATCTCAGCCTCGTGATGG
Source organism: Bathyarchaeia archaeon (assembly GCA_038825355.1). Classification (GTDB taxonomy): domain Archaea; phylum Thermoproteota; class Bathyarchaeia; order 40CM-2-53-6; family DTGE01; genus DTGE01. The sequence goes on along the minus strand of JAWBPF010000076.1, from coordinate 423 downwards.
GGGAATATCAGCTCCAAAGCCCCTCCGTGGATATCATAGGAGGCCCCGAAATAAGCATAGGTTATAGCGGTATCCTCTATATGCCATCCAGGTCTACCCCTACCCCATGGGCTATCCCAGGAAGGCTCCCCCGGCTTCTCAGCCTTCCATAATGCGAAGTCCCCTGGGCTCCTCTTCCCAGGCCTAGGATCGATCCTATGCCTCACAAGCTCCCCAGGCTTCTGCCCTGAGAGCCTCCCATAATCCGGAAACCTTGAAATATCATAGTATACGTCTCCGTTCAATCGGTAGGCGTAGCCCTTGTCGAGGAGCCCCTTAACCTGCTCTATGATCTCATCGATGTGCTCCGAGGCCTTAGCGTAGAGGCTCACGCTGTCCACCTTCAAAGCCTTCATATCCCTATAGAATTCCTCCGTCATATCC
>JAWBPF010000075.1:0-7557 GCA_038825355.1 Bathyarchaeia archaeon | reverse complement strand
GAGGCAGATGCAAAGAAAGTAAGAAAGATTTGCAGGGAAATTTTTGCGCTTCGGAAATTGGTGGTTGGGCCAAAATCGAAGTGTTTTTATAATAGAGCTCCCATACAGGAGAACGAACTATGAAATTTTTTCTCGATACTGCGAATATTGAAGAAATCCGGAATGCGGCGGAATACGGTTTGATCGATGGGGTTACCACAAACCCGTCTTTGATCAGCAGGGAAAAACGCGCATTTAAAGAGATCATATTAGAAATCGCTCAAATAATAGACGGACCGATCAGTGCAGAAGTTGTGAGTACCGATTGTGAAGGGATGCTGCGCGAGGCTTACGAGCTGGCCAAGCTCCATAAAAATATTGTTGTGAAAATTGACGAGTATTATCGAGCCTAGGATAAGCCCTATCAGTAATAAGGGAAGGATGCGGGCGGCAACCCTCCTAGCACTGAAGAATATGAAGGGCTTACCCGAATTCCTAACCCGATCATTAAAGGCTAAAACCAGATATAGGACGGATCCTCCAATCGCTCCCCCTATGATATACCTCGTATTATAGTCTATGTATGACGATGCGAAGCGCGTGAAGGCGGTCCATAGAAGGGCTAGGCCTATCAACGCCTCTACAACGGCTACACGCCACCCAGCCTTGATAGGCGTATCCTCCAGGAGGAGTTCATCACGGCTAGGCGTGAACACCCTGGCCAGCTCCGTGAACCCTACAAGAATGATCAACCTCATGCCTACCGCGCCTAGCAGAGGCCCTAAAAACAGGGTCAACCCAGGTATCAGGGGTATCACGTTCTCATAGGCGTATGACGCTTCAAACGGAGGCGTCTTAAAAGGCAGCCAGGCAAGCTTACCGATGGCGCCCAGGTCAAGGGGTAACCCCATATTAGAGGCCGCCAAACCAAAAGACAGGTTACTGAGGAATGGAACCGCTACGATAACCTTGGTCACCTGCCACGCCAAGAACCTATGAAGAGACATCGTGGAGGAGCTGAAGCTTAAAGCCCTCCTATCCAAGACGAGGCCTCCCCTAAAAATCCGAGATATCAAGCCGATCACCCACCAGGTTAGAGACCTCCTCCTAGCAAAGTCCACCCTAAAAAAAGCTATGAAAGCCAGTATAAGCCCGCCATAGAAGGATAAATATAGGGGCTTCAAGTAGAGTTCTCCAAACTCCTCTATATTCAACCAGAAAGTTAAAACCGACCTGAATAAGGCTACCCCCACTACAATGACTAAGAAGGCTATGAGGATCCAGCGGGGCCACCTCCCCCTACGGGGAGGAGGCTGATACTCTGCGTCATATCCCTCAGGGATGTACCCCATGAAATCCTCGCCCCCATAAATAAGACGCCATTCCCCTTAATCTCTCCTTATTCATCCCGGATCTAGCCTAGCCCTCCGCCACCATATCATCCAGATACGTCTAGTCTGCCCCTGCTACCCCGGCTAATCCCCTGAGCTCCCCTAGATTCTCCCCGTCGCCTCTCCTAGAGTCTACAGGAGTCTCTAATATATATGGAAGATACTTAAAGTTATTGTAGGATAACAACGCCTTAAAACCCCTCCTTCCTATCTCCCCAAAGCCTATATGCTCATGCCTGTCAATCCTCGACCCCAACCCCCCCTTAGAATCATTGGCGTGCACCATCATTAGCCTGTTCAAACCAATAGCATCATCGAACTCCTCCATCACAGCCTCCACAGCCTCCTCCGACCTCAAATCATATCCCGCCGCAAAGGCATGGCATGTATCGAAGCATACCGCTAAACGATCCCTCGCACCGGACTTCTCCAATATGTATTGAAGATCCTGGAAGGAAGCCCCTATACTGTTCCCTGTACCCGCCGTATTCTCAAGCAGTAGGGTTACCCCGCCCTGAAAATCCCCCAGGCATTCATCAATGGCTGCTATCAGCCTCCTAAAACCCATCCCCTTTCCACTCCCCAGATGGCTGCCCAGATGGGTGACGAGGAAAGGTATACCTAACATGTGGCAGCGAGCCAGCTCAACCCTCAAAGATTCGATAGACTTCAAGTAAACCTCATCCCTAGGCGAAGCCAAATTAGGGAGATAAGGCATATGCGCCACTACAGGCGCCAAATCCACCCTAGAAATCTTCTCCCTAAACCCCAGAATATCCCCCCAGGCAAAGGATTATACCTCCACCCCCTAGGATTCCTAGTGAACAACTGGAACGAAGTACAACCTAAACTCACAGCCCTATCCACAGCTAAATCGATAGACCCTGCAATAGAGACGTGCACTCCAACCCTAAACATAGAGTACCCCCAATTAACGCTACTACCATTCAGACATAGGTAATCATATAACCGGTTCCCCAGGTGGCTTCGAAACCCCTCAGATGCCGAATGATAGATTAAAGGAGTACAATGATAAGGAGGAATAACTTGTAATCCTCTTCTAGTATTCTATGATCATAGCCTTTTTACAGATTATCTTATCTCCAAACCTCCTAACGAATTTAGGGCAGGTTCCACATTCAGATGCTAAGACAGGCTGGAGATCCTCAGAGCATGATACCACCTCGATAGTCGCCACCCTATACCTTGGAGGATACGGATCTCCATGATGTAACCTCATGAATTCCTCCAAGGGTAGTTCAGGCTTCAAAGGATCCTCTAAATCGATAACCATCCTTATCTTCCTGATAGGCCTCTCCGTAAGCCTGGGAAAAGCTTTAGCTCGCAATCCTCTCACTCTCCCTACCTCTCTGGGATAGCACTGAAAGCCATGGGTTGTCCCGGAAGAACGATGGAAGATCCTGGAAATGAGACGATGATGAAACATTAACCTCCATCTTAACCTCTTTAATCTCCTCCTCTAAACGAGGCTTTACACCCTCCCTTAAAACGTTGATTTCACGTTTCAGCCTTTCAACAGTCTCCCTTAACCCCGATATCTCAGCCTTAAGGAATTGAAGCTCCAAAGTTATCGATGGATCCACAGGCGCAGAAACGGCTTGGATCCTCTGAGACTTAATCCCTGCAGGTATAGCCTCCTCGATACTTCTCTCATCATATATGAGTAAACCTAACCCTGCCTCCTCCAGGATCCTACCATCTATCACAGAAGCTAAGAGTTTAGGCATAGCCACATACATCTTATCATGCAATCCAGGCTTTGAAACTGCTTCTAGGAGCGATTGAAGGAGTATGTTCCTATCCCCAAGGTCCTCCAAGGATAGAATCTTAACCGCCGACCTATATTCTCCATCCGAAAAGGATGGGAAGCCCCCATCATCTATATCCTCCTCCGAATAACCCTTTGAGAGGAAATATTCCCTTATCCTATCTTGGAGTTTAGGCTTATTCAAGGAACCTCTTCCATCCTTCCATTCTCTCCCAATTCCATTCATAGTCCCATGGAACCGCGTAGCCATATATGACGCAGCCCCTCCATACGGAGTACTGGGGGGCTTCAGCCATGGATGCCTTCACATTGGTTATATCCCAGCCCTTGAGGAGGAGACGGATCTTCGTGGGGGCATCCGTGGCATACTCCTTCAATTCTTCGATCTGCCTCCAGCTGAAGTTCCCCCCCGAGAGGAGAATCTGCCTATATAAGTGGGGCTGAAGCTCTATCGGGCACCTCTCAACGGAGTCTAGGATCGCCTCCCCGAAGTCTATCATACCCCTGAAGACAGTGTTGCCTATCCTAACATCTTTAGGTTTAGACATACCCCTAGTGAAGTAGCTTCGGAACACCTCATGGTTAGGGTTAAATATATACTCCCCTATTAGGAAACGCGTCCAAGCATTTTCTCCCAGCTCAATGGATATCCTCGTTCCAGGAACTTTAAACCTTACATTAAACCTTCTATTGTCGCTCCTCGCAGCCTCCACCGCCTTATCCAAATCTAAAGGTACTAGACCTATATGCTCCTTTACAGCCCTGACGAACGACTCCTGCCTGGCTAGGTCTCCATATCCCAGATCCTTGAGGATCTCGCTCGTCAACGCGTTGGCGTCTCCTCCCCCCCTATTCACAGCCACTATAGCGTTTCTGATGGGATACCTAGATATTGGACAGACCTGGGTGTTTCCATGGCCTGACTCTACCACTACGCATGTGGTTGCCTTATGTGCTATCGCCACCGCCAAGGGTTGAGGTATAATAGTGGCCGCCCTTATGGTTCCCTCCTCCTCCGCTATCCTCTCATAGACCTGGAACAACCTCTCATACATGTACCTAGGAGATATCGAGGAACGCGAGGCCACCAGGTGAAACCCCTTGAAAGCCTCATCTGCCGGCTTAAATATATTCAAAGCATATCTAGATAGCTCCTCCACGATCCTCCACGCCTTCTCATCATCCTTATCTATTACACCGTTTCTCATAGGATAGATCAACCGACTGGACAGGTCCTCACTCGACTGCAAGTATAATGGAAGGTCTCTTCCAACTATGACATCTCCAGGTACTTCGAAGGCCCTATACATTATGGATTCCTTATCCGGAAGATATCCCCTATTCTCCGTTACCTGAGGCAACTCTCCACAGGTTATCGGACCAAACTTAACGTCGCTCGTACCGTAGTCTATGCCGAAAGTATAAAGCCTCTTATATTCTTCTATCTCCGTCACTTCCTAAACACCCTTTTAAATAATATGCGGATCATTTCGCTTGGCTTTAAACTCTCCCTATTCAACGAGGCTACGATGTTAAGCATCGAAGCTTTAGGATAGGCTGCAACTTTAACTGAGACCCCATCAATTGGAAGCACAGCATTGAAGTTTCCTATCTCTTCCCCAACTCCATCACCTCCGGACACTGACATTTCCTTTAGGACACTGAAGTTTATCGACTCCCCCTTCAAGCTGAAGGCTAGGATACATTCTTCGGCCTGCCTCAGAGCTGCCTCCACTAGAAGGTCTAGGAAACGTGGTCTCGCTGACTTGAACTCTAAGCATAATTTAACCCCGTCATCCTGGTGGATCTCGTTCAGCAGCATCATCTGTCCCAAAGTAAAAGAGTAATAGCCATCTCTCTTTCCCTTGTAGCGTTGCTTCTCGGCTAGGCTCCCTATCAGGTTATGGATTAGGTTTACACTCGGTTCATTCTCAGAGCTGAACGCTAGGGTCCCCGTATATCTTAGATATCCGATCTTGCCTCTATTTCTGGTATTCCTTGTCTTTTTCAATTACGAGCCTTTCTCCTTCTATCTTTATGATGACAGTTTCGTTTGGTTCGAATGGAAATGAGGAGTCTTTCACTATGTCTGCGGGTATGTAGAGTACCCCGGTTCTCCCTTTGTTTGCAGGAATTATTAGGCGGGCTTTGGCTTCGAGCACCTTTTTCACCTGTATTTTACCGGGCACTTTACAGGGTAAATTACTCTGTCATAATGAATAGAGTCAAGTGAAACTAAAAATCAGATAATATAAGCCTGTCCTCACAGGGGTCTCTCCACCCCCCCTACCTCAACCCTCCTAATACCCCTACGGGTGAAATACCATACCTCACCCCTAGCATTGAAAGCCCTAACCCATCTTAGGAAATGCTTTAACTCGTCCCCTCCCATACGGCTCTTCTCCCCTTTAACCTGGACGAGTAAGACTTCGCCATCCTTCCCAGCAAATATATCCACAGGACTATGGGATGCTGCGCTCCTACAACACATCCATCCTTCCCCACGCAGGATCCTTAAAGCGTAATACTCTCTACCACGGCCGCGACGATACGGAGTTTGACCCAAACCTTAAACCCCGACTATAGGGGATTCAAAGTATATGTCCTTTAAGGACTTTATGCTTAAAAACTAGGGCTTAGATATTCCATATTTGACGGCTCCACTTAACTAAGTTTAAGTATACATTGCTGCTGCTAATATTATCGAAATGAGAAAGGCAGGTATTCCTAGGATAATCATACTATCTGTGATGCTCTTAACGTCGCTATTATCAGCGTTAAGCATATATGCTCCCCATCCTGCCCGTGGAGTAGACAACGCTAGGATAGAGGATGTCGGGTATCCCAACAAAGTATATGATGGAGAAGTTGCCAGACTCATATATAGGATAGGGAACCCCTCTATAACAGCTATAGATGGATTCCCAAGGTTCTTCCTACGCCTCTACCTCGACGGAAGCCTAATGGAGGACGAATTGCCCAAAAGTTGGGAGTGTCCAAAAGGGGAATCTCGTGAACGTGTAATCGATACGCCTCCCCTCCACGGTCCAAGAGACCATGTAATACGGGGAGAACTCTACTGGCTTAACCAGAGCATCGCCATACTCCAGGACGTGAGAACTATTGAAATAAAGGCTGTTAAACTCCAAGTCGTAGATTTCTCGCAGTCCATATCTGAGGTCACCCTAGGCGGATCCCAGCCCTTAAAGTTTCAGGTCCAGTTCTCGAATGGAGGAAACGACGTAATATATGATGCAACTTTAATAGTGGCTGGTCCACCGGGAGTTGAAGTTAATCCTAAAAGAGCCTCTGTAGGCGATATCCCAATAGGTGAATCAGCGGAAATCAATCTAGAACTATCAACAGAACCTCCTATATCTCAGGGATATGTAGAGGTCTCCTATGAAATATCATATAAAGACTTTAAGGGTAATCCTCACATGGAAGAGTTTAGAGTGGGACTATCGATCCTGAAGGCCTCATCAAATCTACAGTTAATCATCGATAGAGGGGAGGAAATAGTTTATACTTCGGAAGTGACCTTGAGAGCCCATTTAACAGGCCTAGGGGGCAGAGCCTTACCTAGGGAACCTGTGGAATTTTACATCGATAATAGGAGTGTAGGGGTCAGCATCACCGACGATAAAGGTGAGGCGGTTATAAAGGTGGATTCCACCTTGGAGGTAGGTATTCATGAAGTGAAGGCTTTATACAGGGGTTCCTCCAACTACGACCCCTCTTCTATGGCTAAGAGCCTCAGAGTATTACCGGCCACGACGCATCTAAGCCTGGTAGTCTCATCCTCCACCATAAGGGTAGGTGAAGAAACAGTTGTATATGTGAAGCTCATCGATGATCAGGGTTTACCCATCCAGAACGCGGAGATACTCTTATACTGCGAGGAAGCATTGATCGCTAGAGGCCTCACCAATAGCACTGGGGAGGCTGAGATCCCTATTGTGCTAGATTCCAGTGGATTTAAATCAATAAAGGCAGTCTATAACGGTGACGTTAACCATAGGGGGGTTGAAAAAGTAGAGCAGATTAATGCTAAGCCTCTTCAAACTCTGCTCAGGATCCAGGCGCCGTCTCAAGCCTGGAAGGGGGACAGGGTGACCTATAGGATATCATTGACGGATGAGCTGGGTGAGCCTATTAGGTATGCCTTAATGAGTGTGGAGATCTCGGCTAAAAACTTGCCTGTCGTAAGGTTGAGCCTAAAGACGGACGATAGTGGAACGGCAGTGGGGATATTTAACGCTACGGTGGGAGGTCAGTTAAGGATCTCAGCGAATTATGGAGGAGATCAACGGTATGCACCGGCAGAAGCATCACATTCATTGACGGTTATGGATTCATCGATTATTGCTTTGATGGTGGTACCCGTCACTGGAGCCC
>JAWBPF010000074.1:2450-7604 GCA_038825355.1 Bathyarchaeia archaeon | reverse complement strand
GATGAGCTTATCATCCACATCTGTTATGTTCATGAGGTAGAAGACGCTGTAACCCTTCAACCTGAGATACTTAGCTATAATATCGTAGGCCACATAGGTTCGAGCATGTCCTAGATGGGATAGATCGTAGACAGTGGGGCCGCAGACGAACATGTAAACCCTGTTACCCCGTAGAGGCTTGAACTCTCTAACCCCATGCGCCATTGAGTCGTAGACTCGGACGGGAAAGAACAATCCAACCACCTAAAAATGGGAGAAGAGACTAAGGCTGGCCCTGCTTAAACCCTCCACTTCCTTTATCCTTACTCCTCCGCTCGGCTCCGCCCTTCATCTTTAGATTTAGAGTTTGTAGCCTATACCTCTCAGGAATTTCTTCCTCTCTTCGGCTTCCTCGGGGCCCTCAACACCTTTAGGCTTGTAGCCGTCCACCACGCCTATCACGGCCCTCCCCTGCCCGGTCTCAGCGACCAGGACCTCCACGGGGTTCGCTGTAGCGCAGTATATCGTGCAGACCTCCTGGACCATCTTCAAAGAGTTCAAGACGTTTATCGGATAAGCCCCCCTTAAGGCTATTATGAAGGAGTGGCCTGCTCCAATCCTCGAGGCGGCTTCAACAGCGAAACCCTCGAGGTGCTCATCGTTTCCGACATGCCTTACAAGGCAGGGTCCGGAGGCCTCACAGAAGGCTAAGCCGAACCTGATCCCGGGAACGGAGCTTACCAGGACCTCGTATAAATCCTCAACCGTCTTGATGAAATGCGCCATACCTATTATGAGGTTACCCTCTTCAGGGGGCTTTACAGCTACAACTTCAAACTCCACTTGGCAGCACCTCACAGAGACTAGTATCCTAAGAGAAATATTAAAACCCTTATCATAAGTATTAGATACAAGAGGGGATGAACTGAACCTTTACCCCACGTAATAGTGGCACTCTGAGAAGATAGAAGCATTGCACAGCAAAAATCTTTTTCAACTAATGCCTCAGGAGAGTAAGGGATCCTAACAATAGATAGGCCCATCGACGCATCGAACAGGGTTCATCAAATTGGGGAGGAGTATTGGATGCTTGTAGGAGAGAGACCCTAAGAAGAGTAGCCCCGGAACACTTCTAATACATATGCCTGGAGAGGACCTTTAAAGCTATGTAATCTCTACCGCCTAGGCCTAACATACCTCGAGATCTATCTGATACATCGGGTGAGGTTTTCAGCTTAAAAGGGGGGAACGCCTAGTTTCCCGGTAGGGCTGTGCCTCCATGGAGGTGAACTAGATGCTATACATCTTGACCCGATGGTTTCGAGGATAGACGAGCCTTTCGGAGTAGGTGCAGGTCTTCTGGGCTGAAGGCCCCGGCCTTGGCCCAGTATCATATGGGCCTCAGCTTTAGATAGGCTAGGACCCGACTTGAAGCTTCGGATATGCCGCGAGCCGTGGGTCCATCAGGCACCGCTATCAGAGGCTCAAGCCCCTCCTGCCCATCGCTGGGAGAAAGGGTCAAGGGCCACGGCGATGGATGGGACGAAGGCGAATGAGGGCGGCGGACGAGACTACATGTGGGCTGCCGGGATCTAATCGAGGAGTTCTCGGCCGGCCGAGAGAGCTGGACCGGATCTATCTTAGCGGCTGAGCTCTCCCCGAAACGCGCCTCGGATCGATGCACTAGAAGGTCCTCGATCCTCGTGAATAAGGGCCCATGCCATGGTATCCGCCAGCCCTCCGGGGACAGGGCTACCGTATAGGCATGAGACATGAGGGGATGCGGAACCTAATCGAATCATGGCTTGACGTAACGGAACATGGGATGAAACGCCTCTACAAAAATCATCCTCATATGGGCTGGTTGAAGACTGCCCAGAGATGGATGAAGGCCTATGCGGCCAACCACAACCCACAAGCGTTAAGTTGAAAACAAGTCTGATACAAAAGCTTTTATACCAGATCATAGGAGTAGAAGGATCGAACAATACTCCTCTAGAAGAGAAATATGGGAATGAAAGGATAAGAGAAGGGACCAGCGCATGGAACATAAATCATTAAAACCCGGCAGATACATCCTACTCACATTATTACTAGCCTTCACTCCTAACATTAGCCTCAAGCCTACCCGTGCAAGGACAACAACAACCCACCACCACCATCGCTGTGGACCCCCAGATCACGACCGTGTATGTATGCAATCGATTCACAATATCCATAGTCATAAGGAACATACCTGAGGAAACGCCGATGACCGGCTTCGGATTTATCATCGGATATGATAAAACCCAGATGGAACTAATATCAAGACGCCTCAACCTCCCTACAGATTGGAAAGCAGATGCAGAGGAATTGGATACAGGGATATATATGCTTAAAGCAGGAGGCCCCGCTACGATCGGAGACCTCGCAGTGGTTTACATCACATTTCACTGCATAAGCGAAGGCGAAACGCCGATAAGCTTTCTTGAAACAGAATTGCTACACGCCGAGGGTTATATTGATCATACTCCGGTGAAAGGTGCGGTTAATCAGGTGCCTAGGCCTCCAGCACCCGTCGGGGGTGAGCTCTTCTCCTCTAATAAGGTTGTCGTCCTAAGCCCCTTCTTAGCCTTGGCCGCTGTAGCCGCCCTGACGGCTGCAGCCGTCAAGAAGAGGAAACATTGATTCGCAGCCCATCTATAAAAACTTCTTTTTTTTTAAAAAAATGATTTAATCCTTGCATTCTCTCGACATATCCTTTCGGACAGAGTTTGAAAAGTAAATAGTCCGTATTGGATAGTCTTTCGTTGAAGACGATAATCAGGCATCGGATCGATATAGGAGCGGCTTCCCATGAATACAAGGTGTAGAGTTTCCATCTCCACCTCACCTTGTGTGAACCCCTGCAACGATAACTCCAACGGCCCAGCTCCAGCCAAGCCGTACCTTATAAGCTGGATCGTCCCATGTAACAGGGCATCCCCCACGCCATGCATTTTAGATAAGCCGATGCCGCCCAGCTTGATCGGCCACAAGGGATATGTCGCGTAAGGCTTTGGAGGTAAAATTCACGGCGGAATATTCGGCTTCAGAACCGATGATATGGATGAAAGGGTTAAAGTTTCCTTCGAGCCTAGGGGAAGCCGTAGAGTAGCCTGATGGGATCCAGATAATGGGCGGCGTAGGAGGGCCCCCAACTAAGCTTTTATCCATCTTAAAGCCACCTCATATAATTGGATGGGACTTGAAGAGGATTGGTAGAGTAAAGGCGGTCAGGAGAAGGCGGGTAGGCAGAGTATTTAGAGTCAGGTGAAGAGGCCTTGGTCGTAAGGGTTAAGGTTAAGCGCGCCTCCAGCGGAGGGGGAGAGGTTACAGCCTCGGCGATCGTTAACACCGGCTTCGAATCGGAGGGGTCTGAAGTAAGTTCCAGAGGTCGTCGCGGAGGGGTTAGGGCTATACCCGGGGCTCCCCGGCGGCGTGGGCGGAAGATTCAAGGCCTATAGGATAAGAGAATCCACCAGGGCATGGCTGGTGGATTCTTCGACTTCGAGCCCCTAATCCCGTATTTTTAGCCGAATCCCCAAGAGATACATGTCTCACCCTAGTCGAAAAGATCCTGCTAGGTAGGACCCTATGGGATCAAAAGCTGCACCCATAGGGAAGAGTTGTAGAGGCGCCTCTGTAAAGGACAGAGCCCTGCAGGGAAATCTTTTCTGCCTCCAACCTCTAACAGGATCTATCCCCATAGGGTCAAACCCGGTAGGATCCATCCCTAGAGGAGTTTATCCCGTATGGGTCCATCTCATTTCATACGGAGCATGTGCCCGACATTTTGGGGTTTTTCGGATAAAAAGCTCATTCCAGGTCCTTTTTTCATAATTTATATAAGCAAATCCATTCACTACAGGGCCACACCCCTATATATAGGACCAGGGACCCTCTACCCTATTGGGCCAACCCCGTAGGGCAAATCATAGGGTTCATACCTTGAGACTCGTTCCATGGCTAGATCTAGAAGGAGGCCCTATAGACCGCACTCCATATGGAATATCCCAAGTAAAAATTTTTTCGGGGGGCAGCCCAGCCTCTCCTTCGAGTCTATCAGAGCGTATGGAGACGCCTAAAACCCGGAAATATAGGGCCTAAGGATACGATCTGATCCATCCAGGGCTTCTCAAACGGGCTGGAGAAGAAGATTAAGATGGCCCCCAGCCCATAGGGCTTACCAAACCCCGAAAAATTAACTTTCCCAGCCTTCTCCTACCCCTCCCGCTTCACCGTCTAGGGAACATCAAAACGATACGGCAAAAAAAGGAAAAAGGGGAAGAGGAGTTTAGCGCCTCAGCCTCTTAACCGCTACGGCGACCACGGAAGCTAAGCCAATCAAGGCTACATAGGGCGCAAGGACGGCGAGCTTGTCGGCCGAGTAGACCTCGCCACCAACAGGCGGCATAGGCTTAGGCAGAGGCGCTAGAGGCACTGTAATATCATCAACTAATAATCCTGAGTCCACATTGTGGTTTCCCGCATCTGCAACTACAAATTCAATCGTATGTGTCCCAGCTGTGATTGAATAGGAAAATGTCTGGAATTCGCTCCGTCCGTCACCGAAATATGATCCATCCGTTGGCCCTGAACTTGTAACAGAGTAGGCTATATCATCGGTTGAAATATTAGGAAACGGAGACTGCTCAGGGGTTTTATCGACGCTCCCTGAGAGGATTATGATTCCATCAAGTCTCACCATGAAAAAATCATCATATATAGTTTCTTCATCTTCCTCGTCTGTTAGCCAACCCCATTTAAAGGAGAGCGTGCCAGCTCCAGACGTAAAAGTTTGGGACAGTATCGTTATATCGTTGTCTGGATTTCCATCTCCATCCAGATCACCGTTATCAGGAGCGGGGCTATTGTTTGGACCTGTTGATAGTAAGGCGAAGAGTTTTCCTTCAGGCGGTGTAATAGAGGGGTTGAAATTGTTTGCTTGAAGGACCTCGACGTTGCCTTGAGCAGTCCATCCTGTAAGATCTCCTGTTTCAAAGCCTCCATTAACTGGTTGGGCAAACGCTGGAGAAGTTAAGCAAAGGAGGAGCGTAATAAAGCAAATTAGAATTTTAGCAGATAGGAGAATTCTAAGTTTGCTTACTTTCCAAGCGTTGTCATGCAGCTTTTTCCTTCTCTCTCTCTCACTAA
>JAWBPF010000074.1:0-2440 GCA_038825355.1 Bathyarchaeia archaeon | reverse complement strand
TACGCCTCGCACTGGGCTTTTCCCCTAGAGGCCTAAGGAATATGTTCGGAGATTATTCACATTAGATATATAAAATTATGTGTGGAAATTTGATATATACCGGGTTTTAAGTCCTTTCTCCCCTCCTAACGGTCGAGGTTCAATGTTCTTTCATGTTATAGCATGAAAAACGAGCTTCTGAGATATGCTTTCCAGGTGGTTTCTAAGGCGATATGTCAGGTTCAGGGGGGACTATAGATCACGAGGAATCTGATCGGCTCCACCCCAGCCGGGATGTGAACGTATGAGCCCGGTCCAGCGTAGAACTTCTCCTGCTCGTCTCCTTAGTAGAAGATGACCTCCATCTCCCCGAGACTATGTAGAACATCTCCTCCACGACCGGGTGGCTGTGTCTCTCATGGGCTGTGCCTGGAGGGATGGCTGTTAACGCTAATGCACCGTCAACCTGTTGCGGGGGGCCCTCATTTAAAGACCAATGACTCCAAATCCCTCAGGTTGAAAACCTCTCCCTTTCCTCTCAACCATCTAAGAAACCTAAAGACGTAACCAGGTCAACCGATATAGAAGATTAATTGATTGTGCCCTCTTCCCTGGAAAATCCTATCCCATCGATAAGGCTTAGGCCTGGAGGAATACAATATCGGTCCACTACCAGGCTGAGGCTGGCTTCACCGCCGTGAAACCGTTCAGAACGCGTTGCTGGAAACGATCCTTTTCATCATAACCGGCAACTCATAGAAAATCTGTATAGAAGTAGAGGTCAGTATAGGAGCAGCGGCCTCTCCCTAAGCCTGCCTGTAACCGGATCCACCTCGTATCCAAGCACCTTTAAAACGACTACGCCCAGCAGTACCTTATCTATTATGTCAGATATCCATACGTCGAAGATCGCCTCCTTATCGTAAAGCTTAATCCAACCCCTCCCCCTCTTAATCTTGACTAGACCTGCTCCAGTCGCCACATCCTCCTCTCTTATAGGCTCTATTCCAAGCTCTTCAGCCACGGATCCTGGCAATACGGTTAGGCTCGCCCCCATATCCACTAAAGCTTTAAGCCTCCTCGACTTCGTCCTCTCCATGTTGGAAACCTCGATCTCCACCCAAGAATATCCCATTTAATCACCTATAACAATGGCTTGGCTAAATTTATTTAAACATTTAACCTTCAGCCGATGTTAACTCTAAGCTCTCAGCCAACTTTAGGGGATTATCAGCTGCGGCTCCTCGGCTTCAATCCGCTGCATTCTTCAAGAAGGCCAAGCCGAACATGATGTCGAAATAATCGATTTCGGTGGGCCTTCTTTACACCCTAAACCTTAAAACCTGAGGAAACTCTTATAATTACCCAATGGCTTCACGGTGTGAAGACGAGCAATGTACGAGTTTGATATAGTCATAATGGAGGATGAAACCGGGGGATACTTAGCTTTCGTACCCGCATTACCAGGCTGCCATACACAAGGGGATACCCTGGAAGAGCTTATGGAAAATGTGAGAGAAGCCATCGAGCTTTATTTAGAGACCCTAACAGAGGAGGAAAAGGGGGAGATTCTACGACAGAGGGTGATTGGAATACAGAAAGTGAAAGCTCTTGTCTAAGATCTCACCTTTAAACCCTCATAAACTGATTAAAGTCCTTCAGAAAGCAGGTTTTAGGATTCTCCGTCAAAAAGGCTCACATATTATCATGATAGACGATAAAGAGACCAGGGTAGTGATCCCAGTCCATCCGGGAAAGGATGTTAAACCAGGATTGACCAGAGCAATAATAAAAGAAGCCGGATTAAGCAGGGAAGAATTCCTCAAGCTTTTAAAGGAAGCCTGATAAAGCCATTTTAAGATTCTAGGATTCAGATAATCCTAATTACACGCTTTGAGGGAACGGCCCCATGGATGGAGGCCTGCGCTGTAGGTGGATGGGGTCGAATCCGGTCACCGAAGCAGGAAGCCCCCAATAGGGAGGGATAGTTCACCCTTAACCCAAAGCATACGTAGTAATAAAAAATGTAGTAATAAAAAATAATCGGGTGGCTTGGGTCATCGGCTCCGTCACCTCCATTCCTGAGGGGGGACGCTGGGCCTCTGCCCGGCGCCCAGCTCGTCCTTGAGGCACCAGTACCCCCTCCATAAATCCGGTATTATTATCCCTAGCTCCGAGGCTAAACGATCGCTCATTATGGCCTCCGTCTCCCCGGGGAGTATCGTGACGCGGGCGGTGGCCTTAACTGAGGCTTCCCCGCCCAAAACCAGCTCAACCTCTATGGGCTCCTCCACCCTATACCCGGAGACTCTACCCCCTCCCCCTGTACCGAAGTCTTCGATGCTAGCCTCAGCCGATGTTAACTCTAAGCTCTCAGCCAACTTTAGGGGGATGATCAGCTGCGGCTCCTCGGCTTCAAACCCGATGTTGATCAAGGTGGAGGCGACGGCTTCCCTAACTT
>JAWBPF010000073.1:0-7652 GCA_038825355.1 Bathyarchaeia archaeon | reverse complement strand
AAGCAAAACCAACATAATTCCATATACTAAGTATCCGCGTTAGGTCAGTTTTTTGAACGTGTTGCGGAGATATGGTTCTCGTCTCATCCCTCTTTCCTTAATTACTCCTGCAAACTCTTAATTTAGCCATTGTAAGCTATATACAACGGCTAAATTTTCGGCGATCTTAGACCTTACACTCTGTGATCGGCAACGCCATAATCAAAGATTTATGAGAGGACTATTCGGAAACTGGGAGCCAACTTTAAAGTTATAACATGATATGAAGCATGTTAACTTTTTTATCTGATATATAATTGAATATGGTTATTTAAACTACATGTGAATGAAAGCAGTGTCAGCAGGTCTATATAATAGTATTTATTTATTATGGGATTGTTAATTGTTTGCTCCTTCAACTCATCGATCAGACTACTTTTTAGGATATGAGGTATAATATATTGCATCCATGAGAAGGGAGCCTGACCAAAATTTGCCCGATTTAGTGCCGGTAAATGCAGCAATACCAGCAAATGTATAATGTTGAATAGGGTTATTGCTATATGGTACAAGACTATTTATAGAAACTTTAAAATATATATAAGATTCTTCGCCTGGCGCTAGAACCAAGTCCCCCTCCCAATTATGAAGCTGAGGGTCTACCAAACCTCCTATTATATAGTAATCTTGAGAGGGGTTTTTGGCACCAGTAACTGTGCATGTAAATCCAGAGTCATCGGTAAGGAAAATATACTCATCGAGGAGGTTTCTTACGATCACCCTTATATATAGATTATCTGAGTATACATCGGCGTACGTTACATTTGGAGGTCTCCATTCATAACCAGGGATGTCTTCCCTTGTAACACGCATCGAACCAAAAGAATATGCTACAGGGATGGGATACCCTTCTCTTTCCTCCTCTTCTTTAGGCGGTTGGAGAATGTATGTAGCCATATTTCCTCGTTCAGTAATAATTTTGATAACATAAGTCCAACTAACATTTGGCAAATATATTGAGGGTAAAATTTCCCCGTATTGGTCAGGTTTTACTAGGGTATATGTAGTGCTGCTTCGTCCGAAATTATGTTTTGTCTCTCCCGGGCTGATCCATATGTCTATACTGTACTGCTGCTGCCATTGGGGTTCTCCGTTGCCATCGTAGGCTGATAGCCATAAGCTGACCAGGTGAGCCGTTACAACGCCTATGTTCTGTACTGTGGCGTTAAGAGTTCCGTCTTCCTCGATCCTCTCGGCTGATGGGATAATTATCTTCTCGTTTAGGCGTTCCCATTCCATCTGGTTCCTCTCATTCACCGCTTGGTTATACCTGTCCTGGCTTGTATTATATGCGAGTAGGGCTGATATGGCTGCGACGAAGATTAAGACTACGAACATGCCTGTTATTGCTCCGCTTACAGCTCTCCTCCCGAAGACTCTAACCATGAAAGCTTTCATCCTTCATTCCTTCCATTTCCTCAATCTTCTCTCATCCTCTCTTCTCTTCCCTTTTTATCCTGTGACATTCCAGTCTTCGGCTACGCGGTTTCCCCTGTCCGTGGCTACTACTATGGTTAGGAGGTCTCCCATGTCGAAGCTGGGGTTTACGTTTTGGAAGGCGATGGTTATGGAGTCTCCTACGAGGATGTGGTAGCATCCCCTGTGGAGGCCGCTGCTCTCCCGCTCTATGATCTCGCCCTTGCTGTTCCAGGCTAGGCTCGCCTGGGATATCACGTCTGTCCCGTTCAGGTATATGGAGGCTATCCAGAGGTCTCTTCTTCCGATGTTCCTCACGGTTATGTTGAACTTGTAATCAACGTCGGGGTCGTATCTCAGGTTCTCCAGGGCTATCGCCTCCTCCAGGTATTCTTCTCTGCTCTGGAAGTAGAGGCTGCTGCTCGCCATCCAGGACTGGAATATGCCTGTCCCCCAGGTGTAGACGATGACGCCTAATACTAGGGCTATGTTTATCATGAGGAGCGTGGCTATGACGGGGCTTACGCCACGCTTAGACCTGATAAACCCCATGGATCATAACCTTAGAGGAGGGTTAAAATAAGTTTTCTGTAACCGTCCATCCATGAGACAGGTTATACTATGCGGCGGAGTTATCCATCTCTCTAAGTGTCTCCTGGAGTAGGCTAACATCGGCTAACCTGTAGGCTTCGGTTATTATCCCATATTTAGGGGTCCTATGGAATGGAGATGTCACTCCGAGTAGGGCCTCTAGGACCGCCCTCGTATATACGATGGTGAATAAGGGCATCAAGGCTGCCAGGTATAGGAGTCGGCGCAGCTTCTCTGTTCTGCCTTCTCCTCGCAGATCCTCTCTGTTCTTCTCTTTTTCCTGGGATCTTAGGGCTACCAGTCCAGCGGCTAACGGTATCAGGGTTTCCCCTAGGAGAGACAGACTTGTAAGCCTTAACATGTCCGGAGTTGAATTTGCGGTGACCACGACTAGCATGGCTGTTAGGCCTAGGAGGGCTGGCGCCGTATAATAGGAGGATAGCTGCAGTATGGCCTCCAGCTTCTGCGCTCTGGAGATCCTCCTGCTCCTTAGGATTCCAGGCGTATGTCTTAGGAGGCATTGGGTGAACCCCTTAGCCCATCTGAACTGCTGCCTTAGGAGGTCCCTGAGCCTTATAGGGATCTCCCCTGGACAGGTGATCCAGGGAATGTAGAGGTACCTCCAACCGTTGAGTAGAAGCCTTATGGATAGGTCCAAGTCCTCTGTAAGGGTCTCCTCAGGCCATCCCCCGGACTCCAATATGGCTCTACGCCTGAAGACGGCGCCTGTTCCCCCGAAGTGGGTGAAGAACCCCGTCTCGTATCTGGCCTTCTGCTCCCTGTTCCAGAACCATTCATGAGCAGCCGCAGCCGCTTCAGTAACCCAGTTGTAGTCTGCGTTCAGGTGGCCGCACCTCGTCTGGACGAAGGCTAGATCCCCCTGAGAAAGGAGATACGGGACGGTCTCCCTGAGGAAGCTTGGAGGGGGAACATAGTCCGCATCGAATACAGCGATGAATTCACCCCTGCTCTCGGCTAGAGCCCGGTTCAATGCGCCGGCCTTAAACCCCCTCCTATCCCGTCTATGGATAACCCTGACAAGGGATGGATGGTCGATCTCAAATCCCTGGGCTATCCCCGTGGTCCCATCTTCTGAATCATCCACCACTATGATCTCAAGTTTATCCCTTGGATAATCCAAGCCTAAGCAGGCTTCAAGGATTCTGGCTGCAACCCTCCTCTCATTATGGAAGGGGAGGTGAACCGATACCCTAGGCCACTCCCTAGGAGGCTCAGCCTCCCTCTCATAGGTTCCGTCTTCGCTGCGCCTCCTAGCCGCCTTAAGCGATATGAGCAGATGATTGGTAACATATAAGACGAGGACTGTGAAGAAGATCATGGTAAACGCATAGGACAGCCACTCGATACGAGCTGACACACCCGCTGGATGCATGGCTTCAAAACCCCTACTTAAAGCATTAGAAGAATCTATAAAAATATTATACCCGGGACCTCATATAGCCATGAAGTACAACGTCATTAAGCCCCGACCCCTTAATGGGATAGCCCACATTATACAGCGTGGCTCGTCCATCTAAGCTTAGTTGGACGCATTGGAAAATTGAGTTCACCTTAAGATCCAAATATCCATAAAATAAGTATGGTACTGGATGCATCTGAGATAATCGCATCCTATAAGGGGATTCATAGCCGTCTGAAAGGAGAAGCCTAGGAGCGTAATGATATTCTCTTATAACAAATTGAATTTTTATCTATGCCCCCAAGAAGACCTCGAACCGCAAGGGTGGGGTAGTTCACGATTATCAGTTTAGGCTGTCGAAATGAATCGGTCTGAAGAGGCGATCGGTCAAATCCATAAATATATGCTATACTAGATGGTTTAATTTATAACGTAAACCTTACTGGTTTAAAGACGAAAAGAAAAGGGTTAGATAAGCTGGCCGGCCATGTTTAATCTAAACGTTTTAGAGGCTTTAAACCTTATAGGCTTCGCCTCATCCCTAGTGTTCCTAGGATACGCAGCCTATCGCGACTTGAAGATCCGGGAGGTCAGCGACATCCTCTGGCTCATATATGGCCCCACAGGTCTAATCCTCTCAGCGGCGAGGCTCCTCTACGATCAGGGTTTATGGAGGATCCATATAGCCTCGATCCTTTCAATGTCGGCCGTCGCCTCGTCGATGGCTTACCTGGGGCTCTTCGGCGGGGCTGATGCTAAAGCCTTCATCTGCCTCTCCATAGCAAACCCCGTATGGCCTCGGAGCAGCACAGTCCTGGGATGGATCCACCCCATATATCCCCTGGCGGTCCTATATAATACGTATCTCCTAACGGCGGCGGCTGTAATCTATGCCTTAGCGAGGAATATCCACTACCGGCTCAGAGGGGGAAGCTTCTTCACTGGGTTCGAGGAGGCCCCGGTGAGATCTAAGATCGTAGCCCTCCTCACAGGCTACAAGGTAAGCCTCAGAGACCTGGAGGGAAAATACCTTTACCCCATTGAGGGGATCAGAGACGGCGGTAGGAGGTTCAGCCTCCTCGTCGACGCTGAAGCCGACAGGGAAGCCCTCATAGAGGAGCTCAAAGAGGAGTATGAGGCTCGAGGAGTTGAGGAGGCCTGGGCTACGCCGGGCCTACCCCTACTAGCATACGTCATCCCAGCCCTCATAGCTACAGGCCTCCTAGGAGACGTATTCGCCAGAATAGTCGTATCCATAATAGGAAGAATATAATCAGTATTGCATCCGATCCGAAGGGGGGAGGGACCTATAGCCCGGCCTAGCCTAGCCGATCTGAGCCTGCCTCGCATCTCTCCCATTGTGGAGCATCGACGTCTCTCCGAGAGTCTTAAAGCATCGCCGAGAGCTAGGATGTCCCTAGGTCATCCATAAGTAAAAGTCGAAAAATTAACATATAATCTGGTCTTTTCCCGACCTGGTTTTAAATTTTCCCGTCTAAAATATAGATGTAAAAGAAGGGTTTCAAAGTATCCTTGGGGTTCTCATGCTTGGCTGAGAGGGTTAGGTCAGGTGTCGAAGGCCTCGACGAGGTTATCGGGGGAGGCTTCCCTAGGGGTTCACTGATCCTCGTCGCGGGGGAGCCCGGCACCGGGAAGACATGCTTCTCCATGAGGTTCCTGGTTGAAGGAGCCCTACATGGGGAGCCGGGCGTATACGCGGGCTTCGCTGAGGCCAAGGATCTCCTCTTAGGGAACCTCTCAAGGCATCTAGGCGTAGACTTAGGAGGGCTCGAATCTGAGGGTAAGCTTAGGATCCTCGACTATACAGCACTGAGGGGTGAGGGTGTCCCAGCCCTCATAGGATCAATCCTAGGCGAGGTCGAAGCCATTAAGGCGGGGAGGCTCGTCGTCGACAGCTTCACAGCCCTAGCCCAAGCCCTTGAGAAGCAGATAGAGGCGAGGATACTCCTTCAGACAATCCTAGGCAGAATAGTCAGAGAAATGAAAGTCGCCACAGTCATCGTAGAGGAGGCTTCCATACGGGGGGAGATAGGCTTAGGCGTGGAGGAGTTCATAGCCGACGGCGTATTAAGGCTTAGATCCCTAGAATTAGATGGTCATCATATCAGGGAGCTGGAGATAACGAAGCTTAGGGGTGTGAGGCTCCCTGAGCATAGGATGGTCTACACCCTTGAAGGGGGGTTCAAAGCCTTCCCACCCTTCAAGGCTAAACCCGTCGGAAAGCCTAAACGTTTCCAGGTGGTACCCGATCCACCCGGCGGATACTCCACGGGCTCAAGGGATCTAGACGACATGCTCGGCGGAGGCCTATCCAGGGGCGACACGATCCTCCTGGAGGTATCTGAGAAGGTCTCAATGGCTGAATACCATCTAATAGTCGTCCCCATCATTCTAAACTTTATGCTGCAAGGCCGGGCTGCCATACTCATACCCAGCATAGGAGTCGATGCTGAGACGTGTAGACGGATCGGACTAAGCTATGGGCTGACCGACGGCGAGATCAGCCGTCTCCTAAGGGTATGCGAAGCCCATATCCCAGGGAAACCCAGTGGTAAACCCTACATCGTAGAATTCGACGGGGAGGATCCATGGATTGACTACTCTAAGTATCTGGGGCTTGAGGAGGAGTTGATCGGAGTGACGGGCCAGTCCGTCATATGCGTCTCCGGAGTCGACGCTTTAACCAGCTACTACGGCGGATCCTCATGTAGTAAGATCTTCGGCCAGGACGCTGTAAGGATACGGAGACATGGATCCCTCGGCATCCTCATATTGAAGCCTGGCTACGCTAAGCTTGGGGCGAGGCTCGCCTCAATAGCCACGGTCCGCCTTAAGCTTCTAAGGGAGCATGGATGCCTAATCCTCTATGGGGTCAAGCCGAGGACCAGCCTATACGGGGTGGAGGCGGATAATTCAATGGGGTATCCGATGCCCAGGCTCACCCCCATACTTTAACCAGTGAGGAGACGTAAGATTTGAGCGGTGGAGGCTCCAGTAGGATCCATGAAGGAAGCCTAGAAGAGTTCCATAGCATCCTATTGGAGGCTGTGGATGAGGGCCTCCTAGCCCTTGGAGAATCGGTCCGCCAAGCCATCTACAGGCACATGGATAAACGCTACTCCATCAGGCGGGAAGAACTCCCCGATAAGGCTGGAGAATTCGCTATAGCCCTAAGGGATATGCTAGGCGCCGGATCGGAGGTCCTCCTAAGGTTCATGGCTAGGAGGCTCTACATAAAGCTCAAACTAGGCTACGAGGAGAAACCCGGCTGGGGCTTCCTAGACTATGTGAACCATGCGAAAAAGGTCTTGAGAAGCGCTTAAACCCAGCCATTCAGCCGATGAGGCTAAGCCTAATCCACAATCCTGGCTTGGAAGTGTTTAAAGGCTCAGAGGCGGCTAATAAATAACCTCTCCCAGGATGAGGACGCTCCGAGAAGAGGCTATGATCACTAAACTCTAAAATAGGGGGGATGCCCCGGGGTTTATCCATGAAGATGAATGAGACTGTGCAGAGATGCCTTATCTCATTTAAATAAATGTGTATCGGGGAAAGATATAATAGAAGGGTTCGATACTCCTGAGTGATCCAGGCTCTATTGCTATGTTTTCAGGCTTGGGGGAAGAGTGGTTGGCTTGGAGGGGCTTAGGATTTGAATCCCATTCATGGTTTGAGGAGGTGGAGCCTGACGGGGCTGATACTCCTCGTATTAGCTGTGGCTATAGTGGCTACGCCTTGGATACGCCTCTGGCTCAAGGCAGTGTCGCATATAAAGCTGGACAAGTATATGACGGCCTCAATGTTCATGTCTCTCCTCATAGGTGGCTGCATCCTATTCGGAGGCCTTGGAGCCTTCAAGGGGAAGACGAGGCTCTCCATAGCGGGTGGAGGCCTATGCCTCATCGGGGCCCTCCTCTACAGGGTCTTCTCAACCCTCCTAGGAGCCTGGAGGGGCGTAGACGTATGGCTTATAATGGCGGCGGCCTTCATGATCCTAGACGGTGTAGCTCCAGACCGCTTAAAGACTCTAACCCTTTGGAGGCGTAAAAAGGGTATGGAGAGGGAAGCTAAGCCTAAGGATCCATTCGAGGAGCTACTTGAGAAGCTTAGAATCCTAGATTCGGAACTGGAGAGGCTGTGGAGGATTCCTGGCGGGGACGGATTG
>JAWBPF010000072.1:0-7723 GCA_038825355.1 Bathyarchaeia archaeon | reverse complement strand
TCAGGGTCGCCTTGGTCTATGCCGTCATCTCTGACGGGTATGAGGTTGACCTTCCATCCAGCCGCATCCTTTCCTTCCTCTACTAGGGTTATAACCAGCGCGGGGGTGGGGAGTCCCCTATCGAATCCTATATGATCCCTGAATTCTATGAGGTAATAGCTGCCAGCTTTCAACGGGATCTTCACGACAGAGGCATGGTCCGAGTTTAATTCTAGGGGTGAAAGCGTAACCTCGGCCTGGGCGGAGGCGATCCTTACATCTGAGGGATCTATCCATCCAAGCTTAATCTTATTATAAGCGGTTGGATGCACGGGGGAGCTCCCTGGGGGGCTGCCGTAGTAGGCGCCCCTCCCCATGACATCCCATCTCCCCACATCTCCTCCAACATCCTGAAGCCCAAAAGCGTGGAGCATCTCATGGACGTATGGGCCTAGGAGGTCGACGCCGCCCCCCTCGTATTCAGGTAGTATGACGGCTGAGTCTACGATCGACCCTCCGACTTGGATGTTAAGCCCAACCCAGTAGGCGGACCATACATCCATGCTCCTCCTGCTGGTCTCCTGTCCCTGGCCTGCATGGACGATGACTATCAGGTCGTATCCTCCGATGCTTATTCCGGGATTCTTGGAGGCTAAGTGGACCGCATGCCTAACCAGGATCGGCATCCTCCAATCGATGCCCTTCTCATCGCATCCATAGAAGGACAACTTCCTAGGAGCTTTAACCCAGTCGAGGACGATGCCCTCCAGATGGACCTTACCATATGAGACCTCGCTCAAGTAGAGGCTTACCCTACCGAAGAATAGGTTCTCGATCTCGGCAGCCGTCATGGTATGATGCTGGTCGGGGAATTCAACGGGGATCACGAGGAGCCTCTGAGCCGATCCCTCGTATGGTGCGGCCCTAGCCGTGGGGGGCGACGTGAAGACTATAAGGGAGACGAGGAGGATGAGCATCACCGGATGAAGTGCTGCCTTGAAAACTTTTTTATAGTACCTAGTCTGACATTTAGCATGCAAGGAGCTCGCACCCCCGGGCCCTTGCCCTGAGCTCAGACTATACGACCCTCCTCTTCCCGAAAAAAGGCCGTATAGGCTGAGCTCAGATTATACCTTTAATTTTAGATTGGCAAAAGTTTTCTGTTACCTGGGAGCCGTTTTTAAGTAACAAATTTTTAATGGGTACGGGGCTGAAAATAGCGAAACCTTATATATAAGTAGTAATAATAGGGATGAATCGTGTACGGGAAGAGGAGGAATAAAGCCTTCTTGTTACCGTATAATGTAAATGAGAGTAACATAGGAGAAGTGAAAGAGTTTGAACATCTCCGTTAATGCGGGATTGTTGATCGTGGCAGTATTCCTCACCTTCACGGTTATAGCTACGAAGAAGAGGTCCCCGAAAACCTCTAGGAGCATATTCGCCGCATTGATGGTGGGCATCCTATTCTTCTCAGCCGCCTCAACATCGCCCACCCTGGTGAAGGCCCTAGACGAGATAACCACGATAGCGACCATCACGGATAAAGCAACCGACACGCTCACCACGGAGTTCACGGACACCCCGATCTATGAGGGGCAGCCGATACCCGGCGAGATAGTTGTAACCATAGATGGGAGGGAGGTCACATTCACGAACCTGCAAATGGTGAATGAGCGCACCGACCCCAACGGCCCCTACACCCTCGTAGACAGCTCCGGGAACACCCTATACTTCTATGAGGGATCGCTCCTACCCGGCGACGATACCGCTGAAGGGCAGGGATGGGTCCTCCTCATACCAGACGGAAATGGAGGCACTATCACTGTCCCAGCACACAACATCGAATTCCACAGTGAAATGCAGACGCTGATGACTGAACCGGAAGGGGAAGAAATATACTACGTATACGTGGACGATGGGGGGACGACGCATGTCCTCACGTTCACCGGCGCTGCAAGCCTCCGCGAAGTGCTAGCGAAGACCTGCAGCAACACCATCTACTTCCAATCGGACTCCGATCCCATTGATGAGGGTGACATCCCCAAGGGTTGGATCCTCCGAATCTATTACGGTTCCGGGGAAGGTGAATATATAGAGGTCCCAGCCCACGAAGTTCGGTTAGGTGAGTCCTCGATGACTCTGAGCTCCGGCGAGAAGTACTACTACTATCAAGACGGTGAACTGACAGAGTCTACATGGACTGGTGGAGAAGGAACTTTCGCTGGCGTGGAGAGACTTTTCTTCTCACTAAAGAAACCAGGTAATGCACTATGGATAGGCACAGACCCCGATCATCCAGATTTAACTAACTTAGATGGAAACGACATCATAGAATACTCCAACGGCGTATTTACAATATCCTTCGACCTAGATGATATTGTTGTAGTTGATAGCGGTCAGGGTGGAGGCCAAGGTCAGGGTGGAGGCCAAGGTCAGGGTGGAGGCCAAGGTCAGGGTGGAGGCCAAGGTCAGGGTGGAGGCCAAGGTCAGGGTGGAGGCCAAGGTGATTCTAATAAATTTGAGATCGACGCTGCATCGGTCGTTTGTGGCAGATACATATATTTCTCCACTGAGCAGCCTGGAAAACTTATAGACAGTGATGGCGACGGATATTTTGATAAGATAAGTCTATCGGTGGAGGGGCAAGACTACGATTTCAGAGAGTATGATATATTGCTGTACGATAAATATACAGGTAGGCTCATCAGATATTGGTCCCCTGTGGATGTTGGTGTGAGTAATCCAGATGATATTGATGCTCTGAGCGTTGTAGATATCGATGGCGACAGCACATTGGAAGTATTGTTTTCAATCAAAGGCTCATCACAGCCAGGTGCATATCCAGGACAAAGTGGGAAGATGACTGCTGCTGACATATTCATGTGGGATCCTAATCCAGGGATGTTTACGAAGAAGCTTGAAGACGATGAGCACTTCGATCCGGCACTCGACATCGATGCGATGGCTGTGCTCATAATCGGCAGCCGAACAGATCAATATCTGCTATCATTTCATGGAGGTAACATATTTGATTTCGATGATATCATCTTCTATGATGCTACTTCCAAGATGGCTTCGACGTTCTTCGATGGATCTATCTTCTTCCATGTCCAAGGAGAGGGTCAGGGCGGAGCTGACATCGATGCGGTAAGCTATTGTGGAACGATCATACAGGGTGACGGTGTAATAATCGTCGTCAATGCATTAGGCAAGGCTTATGTTTTCGATCCGCAAGGGCATGCATATATATATGACCTCAAGGGAGAGGGCACAGTAGTAAGGGAATCCTATAGGCATATCGTCAAGTCTACGACTGAGAGGCCGTTTACGCAGACCATGGGTCCCCAAGCTATGTTCATCACCTGCTACAACTATACTAATAGGACGTCGACTATAACGCTTCAGCATACGACGATAACGACCACCTATGAGGTCTGCGTGGAGACGACCACTACGACTAGCCCCGTGGCTTCATGGTCCACCAGCATAGTCTACAGCGGCTTCATATCCCCTGACAAGAGCTATATGCACCTGCTCCTAGCAGGATTCCTAGCCATCCTTATAATCCAAATCCTCACCGGAAGGGGAAACAAGAAGGCAAGCCGCGCCGTCGAAGCCATGGCGACGTTACGTTAAAAGACTAATTCAACAAGACGTGAACCTCTTTCTCTTCTTTATATGGCTATGGCTACTCATAGTTACGCTATGATTCTTCAACGATCTTCTCATCGTATAGTCCCTGGTCCAACTCCCTGGATACTATCTTAGCGTCTTTACCTTCGACTTTTACGCCCATGCTCTGGCATGCTCCGAGTATGCTTTTAATGGCGCCCTTCAGAGTTTTAGCGTAGCTGTCAGGCCTCTTCATCCGGGCTAATTTAACGATCTGATCCATGGATAGGTCTCCGATGAAGTTGGATCCGGGGGCGCCTGACCCCTTCTCCAGCTTAAGCTCTTTTACTATGAGGGCTGAGGCTGTAGGTGTGCCAACTTCTACTTCGAACCCTTTGGTGTCCACGTCGACTATGATCTTTACGGGGACCTTCATTCCGCCGTAGTCCCTGGTCAACTCGTTTATCTCGTTCACTATCATTAGGACGTTTACGCCTAGGGGGCTTAGGGCTGGTCCTAATGGTGGACCGGCCGTGGCTTTGCCGCCCTCCACTATGGCTTCAACCGTCTTCTTCTCTCCCAACTCCTCCACCCTTCTCCTTCTCAACTGGTTTAACGTAGTCTGCGTGGACTGTTATGGGGAGGATCGCGAAGCCCTCCTCCAGGAGTTCTATGGTGACCTCCTCCTTAACCTTATCCACCCCTGTAATCTTAGCTTTCAAGCCCTTGAACGGCCCCCCTACGACCTCGACTACGTCGCCTTCACCCAGCTCCTCTATCACCGGCTTAACGACTATAAACTTCTCTATGTCGCCGATGTTAACCGTACCCCTCGTACGCCCCCTTGCATGTTTAAGCCCGGATATAGCGTCATCCACCACATGTGGACCCGTGGCCTCAACGAAGATGTAGCCCCTCACAGACTCGGGCACGAATATGCTGGCTATCGGAAGGCTCCTAGCCGCAACCCTTGAGGCTAAGAGGTTAGCCACCGTCTTCTCCTGACCCGTAGTAGTCCTCACAGCAAATATCATCATACCAACCCTAGACAAGACATCACACCTCTCCTATCCTTATGGTTCTCCTGATGGATCCGGCCTCCATGCTCAGCCGCCTGTAGCCGGGGATAAGCCCACTATCCAGAAGAGGGCCCTTATCACGAAGCCTACTACGCCTAGGGCGGCCACACCTATCATGGAGACCCTGACTAGAAGCCAAGCCTCCCTACGGCTAGGCCTATGCAGGACACGCATCAACCGCTTAACCGACTGCATAAAGCTACCAGCCGACATCCGGATCCCCTACCCATAATCACTAGAATCGTGAACCTTAAATCATTAATGAACATTTCTATCCGCCGCGCCTCCAAGCGAGCCATCCCATGCCTACACGGGAGTTTCCTAGCCAAACATTGAGGCACTAGCCATCCTTAACAGCATTTGCTAGAAGCTCTGGCAGATGAGGCATCAACCGCCATTTTTTCCGCCGGGTTGACCGTAAAAATGGATATGGAACAGTTCTTCCGGAGGCCTTAACTGAGGAGGCGCTCCGTCAACTCCTACCGGGGCATCCACTGTCATCGAAGGAAAGTAAAAGTAAAAAGGGGGAAGCTACCCGTTAAAGTCTACATGGACGACTGAGGAGGTCATGGGTTTTGAGCGCCATCCATCGATGAATAACTGGTTTAGGTGGCTTGGAAGTGGAGGCTTCTAGAATAGGATACTTGGAGATAGCTGCAGCTGCGATACTATGGGGCTCCAACGGGGTAATCGTCAACGTCCTCCCCTTAGCCTCCTATGGAGTAGCCTTTCTAAGGCTCACTGTGGGCAGCGCCGCTCTATTCGTAGGCTTGACGGTTACGGGTAGGCTTAACCTGTTGAAGACCTCGTATCTGAGGAAGTTATCTCTCCTAGGGTTACTCTTAGCGTTGGGCTGGGTCCTATTGTTCGAGTCCATGAAGCGCCTCCCCATCTCTGAGGCAGTCCTCCTCAACTATAATGCCCCAATATTCGTGGCGCTGCTGTCTCCGGTGCTACTCAGGGAGAGGCTGGAGAAGGGGACCTATGCAGCCATAGCCTTGGCCAGCGCAGGGGTTGCTTTGATAGCCTTCTCCCGTGGCGGACCAGCCGCCTCGAGGAGCATCATCGGAGTATTCCTAGGCTTATCAGCCGGCCTAGCCTACGCCCTATTCGTCATATCATCGAAGCATACGCTTGAGAGGGTTCCAAGCCTCACAGTCTCCTTCTACTCCTACCTCATAGCAGCCGCCTGGATCACACCTCTCATAATAGGCTTAGACTTCGAGCTGCCGGGTAACTCCTGGATCCTAATCCTCATATTAGGCGTCGTCAACACGGCTTTAGCCGTATCTGTATACCTTCACGGCTTAAAACAGGTTAAGGCGCAGGATGCTGCGGTCCTAGCCTACTTGGAGCCTGCAAGCGCCACCGCCTTCGGCCACGTGTTCCTCAGGGAGACCTTGAATTCTACAGCCATCCTAGGGGGCATCCTAATAATCCTGGGAGGATACATAACATTATCGAAGGCTCGTCGGCATCCCCTTAGGGGAACCTGAAGACGATCCGCTAACTGGAGATTGAGGGGTCGGAGTCAATCCGGAGGCTGCTTCGTCCTGGAGGGGGTGGCCCACCTCCAAGATGTAGGGGGAGTAGCCTGATGGGAGGATGAAATTATCACTTGAACAAACTTCCTGTTTATAGGGTAGTTTCCGCCCTCCCCTCGTTTCTCCCATGGTTCGACACCACCGCCCACCACGTAGAATAGGGGATGGGTTTCGGCTTCTCCACAGTCCGTTATGTATGCGGGGCATCTAGCCTTGAGTTTCCGTCCCAGATGGTTTAACTCGAACCTGACCTGCCCCTTCTTAACGGGGATCTTGGTTTCTCTGCTTACGCATTTTAGATCTATTTTACTCCCGTCGAAGTTATAGCCTCTCCTGCGGGCTTCCATCCATACATGGTATAGGTAGAGGTTTATCGCCGCCTTGGGGTCGCTGGCTTCCTTGAACCTCTCGATCTGCGGATGATTCCTATAGCCTTCTGATCTTCCTTCGAGGACTGCCTTGGCTAGCAAGGCTTCCCGCCACAGCGCAACTAAGCCTTTCGCATCCAAATATTTCGGGTGTATGCTCCACAGCCTCACATGTTAAGCCTCCAGAGATAGAAGTTTAGAGTGGCTGCGATCGTAACCCAGACGAGATACGGTATGAGCAGCGCAGCCGCAAGCCTACTAATCTTAGAAGTCTCAACTATGGTGAGGAGTATCATGACCCATAGGAGGATTATCCCTATGAACCCGTATAGGGGATTTCTTAAGCCGAAGAAGAGGTAAGACCATAAGCCGTTCAGGAACAATTGTACGGCGAAGACGAATAAAGTCGGCTTCAAACCCCTCTCCTCTCCCCCTTTAACCAGTATCAGGAATAGGGATAAGCCCATCAAAAGGTAAAGGGTCGTCCAGACGGGAGCGAAAACCCAGTTCGGAGGCGTGAACGCAGGCTTTACAAGGCTGGGATACCACGTGGATATGGAGGAAGAGGTGAAGACCGAACCTACCGCTCCCACTGCTTGACATAAGATAATCGATAGGATGAGCTTCATCACAGCTCCTCTATGCTTCAATAAATGACTTCCCATACCTTCCACATCCCCTCTCACCACATAATAGCCAGGCCTTTATATATAAATTGGAGTTGCTGGGCCTGCTTAGTCGACTTTCGAATTTTAAGTCCTTCTCCCCATCCATATTCTATTATGGCTGAGGCATGGGCAGACCAGAGGTTCAGGGAAAAATCTTATCTGAATGTTTCCCATAGGGAAAGATGGAAGCCAGCCGTGGGATACGTTAAAGTCTTAGGGGTTTTAAGCGATCCGGCCAAGAGGAAGAGCGTGGAGGTTGAGTTCTTATCGGATACGGGTGCAGGATACATGGTGGTCCCGCCGAGCTTAGCTGAGGAGATAGGGTTGTTACCCGTTGAAAAGATGAAGTTTACTTTGGCGGATAGACGCGAAGTTGAGGCATTATATAGTTTCGCGTATGTGAAGGTTCTCGGCAGAGAAGCGCCGGTGCCAGTGCTTATAATGGATACACCCATGCCGCTTATAGGTTC
>JAWBPF010000071.1:0-8030 GCA_038825355.1 Bathyarchaeia archaeon | reverse complement strand
CTATGAAGGCTACGCTTTTACTACAGTCAACGCATTCAATATTTGGGCGTTTGGCGGCATGTGGATTCCTGAAGCACCTATCCATTTTATTCTCGGTTGGAGTATGTTCGGAGCAGTTGCAGCATTCATGCTATATTTGCTAAATGAAAAACTGGATACGGAAAACCAAGTGCACGTACTTTTTACAGGCTTCATGCTTCTGTTCAGTTTCTTTATGAGCCATCCCATGGAGTAAGCTGCACAAATCGCATCTGGATCAGCATTTTGGTGAGTTAATATAACTATACAATTAGATGTATGAATATAATTAGCCAGTAATCCATGTTTATCTTTTAATCTCGAAGTCTCATGGGGTGGTAAATAGCTCATTTAGGCATATCCCTTAGACGCTCTTGAAGCTTAGCTTGAAGCTCCTTTACCTTACCCTTAGCCCTCTCTTCCTGCTTCGATAATACTGTTATCCTAGTGTTTAATATTTCCTTCTTATCCTTTAGTTCATCCAGTAGCTTAGACCTATCCACTTTTATAAGTATGCTTCCTGTAGTCTTGTACACCGGCGACTGTTCTTCGACCTTCTCCAACTCTTCTATAGCTCTTTCAACCTCGTTAAGCTCCAGCTCTAATTGCTGCCTCTGAGTTGACACAGCCTGCAGCGTGTGCTGCATCTGTTGAAGACGCATCAATTGCTCCTGAACCTGAGGCGGGAGCTCCAATTCTCCACTCAAAAATCTCTCCTCCATCTATTAATAGATTTCAGGGTTTAACATCGTTGACATATAGTATCCTACGGATATGTATCTAATATAGGAATTGGTAATAGCCCTTAAAGATTGTAGATCTCTAGTGATAAGGGATATGGAGACAGTATCCTCTGTTGTCTCTATGGTGCCCTTATATCTTCTCGATGGGAGATTTTTAACTTCGGGCTCCAATGACCTTTTCAAGGCCTTCACTAACCTTCCATCTATCATACCTGTCCTTAATATTAATTGAATATTCATTTCCGGGAAAACCTTCAGTTTATTAAGTCGATTTTTGTGAAGCCCTGGAGGATGCTCGAGATGCCGCTAGTCCAAGCTTTGTACGTAGAGTATATGCACCTCCCGTGAATGTGTATCCGCATTTTCTACACTTCCATATGCCGACACTGACCCTTTTAACCGAGTTAGAGAGGCAGTTGGGGCATCCATGTCTACGCTTAATCTCCCTCATAACTTCAAGATACCTCTTCCTAGGTGAAGTTCCATATCTGGCACCGAAAGTTGCAGTTAGACCTATCTTCTTAGCTTTGCCCAGTTTTTACAGCCTCCAATAGTCTTGAACGTAACTCCGAGGATTTAGGTATGGCTTTATCTATTATTGAGTGGATCTCTGAGGGGGGGAAAGTCCCTAATCCCCCTTTCTGAGCTGCACATATATTATTGTCCTTATCCACTGTTATAGTAAGCCTAGCGTCCATGACTTGTTCCTCTTCATAGGATGGATCTAGAATTATACTCTCACCTATTTTAGCGGCTGTTATAGCTATCGGATAATTCCTAATAGGCAGAGGGGCATCTTCCCCTTTGGCTTCTATCTTCTCCTCTCCTTTTACTGTATACTTGGGGATCTTAGAGGTTAGGAGTGCAGCTAGTGAAGCCAGGGCGGATGAATCTATTAGATTTCCATCATAGTCTAATACATAGATGTCTATGAATATTACTAGAACCTTCTTTCCAGGTATTAGACAGAGTTCTCCTAGGCCTATGGCCTCCGACTCCCTTAATCCTCTATCCACTATCCTTGCAAGTTCTATCGCGTTCTCATTAGGAGGGCCGGGTTCAAAGGTTGGGTAGGCCAGGGGAACTAGTTCTACATTGACCGTTAATACTCCCTGGTCAGGCGTATCCTCGAAGGGTTCCCCAAGTTCAACTTTAACTCCAACCATTACTTTAGTCTTCCCTAGCTCTACGAATGACGAGCCGTTGGCCTTCTCGATTATCCCAGTCCTAATCTTTATAGGCCGGTAGTCAGAGAACGTGCGACCGTCAAGTCTTTTCCCGCTCTCGATTAGGTCAATCAGCGTCTTCCTCTCCATCTTCGCTACAGGTGAAAGCTGCGGAGTGGCGCTCATTCTTCTTTTTCTCCTCCATATTCCCCTATCGATCTCTCGATCTCCAAATATTTATTCTTCAGGGCTTCTCTCTGTCTTCCGTGAATCTCCATGCAAGCCTTTATGGCCATGTTGAGACCCTGTTCAAACTCTTCTTTGGAGAGTTTACCATCCATCTGAAGAAGGGTTACCATTCCCAAGTTAGGCATAATAGCCACGGGTAGATCGGCCTCTCCGTTCTTGTCCTCTATATCGCATGGATCCAGTACTATTTCGCCGTCGACTTTACCTATTGCGCATGCCACCACCATATCCCTCATAGGGATACCTGCATCTGCTAATGCTAACGAGGCGGCGGTTATGCTTGCACACCTCGTCCCTCCGTCGGATTGAAGTATCTCGGCGAAGACATCTATAGTAGTACGTGGATATAATTGTGATATTACAGCCGGCTCTAAGGCTTCACGAATAACCTTGGATAGCTCCATATCCCTCCTGGAAGGGGCGGGAGATCTACGTTCTTCCGTGGAGAATGGAGCCATATGATATCTACATCTAAGCACAGCCCTATCCGTTAATGCTACATGCTTCGGATGGGCTTCTCTTGGGCCGAATACAGCTACCATTATTTTATTCTTCCCCTGCTCTATATAAGCTGACCCATCGGCCTTATCTAATATGCCTACCTCCATTTTAATAGGCCTTAACTCATCAAGTCTCCTGCCGTCTACCCTTATTCCATCCTTACTTATGAGTCTATCAGACTTATCCTGAGTTGATCGAGGCATCCTTAACCATCCTCCTTATCATTTCGCGTACCCTATCGGTTAGGCCTTCGATATGGGCTTCCCTCTCTATTTTATATATCGCCGCTACGGCTACCTGCTCTCTAAGGGGATATCTACTCGATACTAAGATGCGTCCATTTTTTCCCACTATAACTTGGCAGCCGGTTTCCTTCTTTATCATGTTTATCATCGACCCCTTCCTGCCAATCAGCCTCGGAACCTTCGCGGGAGAGATCTTTATAACCCTTCCTGAAGTTATCCTGCCCAATCCCTGATCCTTAATAGTAAGCAGGGGATCTCTGGTTCTATCGAAGGCTAATACTTTAGCGGTTATCAGGTCGCCAACGTCTAGGATCCTAGCAAGGTCCTGCTTCAAATGTTCTTGACGGTGGTTAACTGCTTCTGAGGCTGGGAGCATGGCGGGATATGGGGCATCGATATCAACTTCCCAAGCTGAAAGGCCTATATCCACTATCCTTCCTATAACTTGGTCGCCTATATTTGGAACATAACATCCTGCAAGTGGGACCACTATTATTCGGTTGCCCTCAATATTGGCTAATCCCACCCTAGTAGCGTATACGAAGTCCCCCTCCTTCATCGTATTTGCTCCTGCGAGGTATTTCCCATCGGCTAATAGTTCTCCAGGAATCACTATCTCCCTTTTTTGCACGTTAAGTGGCAACACTACTCACCAGCTTACAATTGCTTAACTTGGATTGTACCTTGAGTTATCCTACCTAGTTTATCTATGAAGGATCCATATACTCCTGCAGGCATCTCGATTAGGGCTGTCCAGGATCCATCCCTCAGCCACTCCTCCTTTGTTATCTGGCCGAAGTTTTTAGCAGCTCCATAGGCTTTAGCGGCGTATTGTGGCAATATCTTCACAGCTACCTTAATATTCTCCATTTTTATAGGGATTTCTCGCCTTATTGTATCGATAATACTCTTAGCCTGTTCCTCCGCTGGTTTGAATGGATCTATCAAGGGTTTAACTTTATCTATTGCCTGTTCTATCCTTAGGGGAGGTAGAGGGGCGTTAGTTCGAGGGTCAATGCAATTTCTAGAGATGAAGGAGATTATCTGCTTCTTCTTCTCCTCTATAAGCCTACGTCTCTGCTCAGCTGTGATTAGAAGCTCTCCATCTCGAAGAATCTTTTCAGCTATCTTTGAAACGTCTTGGGTTCCGAAAAACTTCTCAATATTATCGCTGGATGCCCTGGTTCCTTTACCTGCATCTGTATATATCTCATCGATTAACAGAATCTGAGATAGGCCTATCCCCTCTCCCTGCTTATATCTTAAGGCTGGATCAGGCTTTACTAGTATCTCAAACCTCTCTTTACCTAGGGTTAGCCTTGCGATCGTATATTTCTGGCTCAAAATTCATCCTCGCTATTTAACGCTTTTCAGATATTTCTCAACTTCGTCTTGGAGTAGATATCTAAACCTCTTCGTCTCCGAGGGGATTATTGCAACTCTTACCTTTTGAGCTTCAGGCTCACTTTCAAATATTTTAGTCATACACTTCAATGCCAGCTTTATAGACTCCTCGAGAGTTAGCTTCTCATCATATTCGTTCTCGAGTATTCCATTGGCTGTTTCGCCTCCAGCTCCTATAGCCCACGCCCTATATGCTAGGAATGCGCCGCTGGGATCTGTCCAGAATAGGCGGCTCCCCTTTGAATCTACGCCTGCGAAGAGGATTGATAGCCCGAAGGGCCTTACACCTGCATGCTGAGTATAAAGTTGTTTGATCTCTCCTATCCGTCTAGTCAGGGTTTCCACGTCTATCGGCTCATCATAGAGTAGGCGGTGAGATTGAGCATATACTCTCGCCTGATCTATGAGTATGTGGGCGTCGCAGCTTAATCCAGCTACAGCAGCCCCAATATGCTCATCTACCTGAAATATTTTCCACATAAAAGATGGGTCCTGGAGTTTAGAGGTAGCGCGCTCCTCAGCTGCTAGGACGACACCGTTTGGAGAAGCTATTCCGAGGACGGTGGCGCCCCTCTTCACGGTCTCCGAGGCATATTCTACCTGGAAGAGCCTTCCATCCGGGGAGAAGACAGTGATTGCCCGGTCATAGCCCCCTGGGGCCGCAAACATGGACAATCTCAAATCACCTCAAATTAAAGCCTCTTTCCATATATCTCATGTTTCAGGTTCTCTTACAGCTACGATCATATAAACTATGTGGAATCCTTATTTAAAAAGCCCTTCAAGCTCTTTAAAGTCCCCGAAGTCTTTAGGGTCCTGGCTAAGAGGGGTTGTCCCTCCATCGATGTAAGCATTAAAGTGGCGCATCTAACCATATGCTCTTCCCCCCTCCTACATTGAACTATTATTAGATCGCGTTTTGAAGTTATGCTTCTCAGTTCTGTATGGGCTAAACCGAATTCGCCGAATAGATTACTCAAAGTTTTAATTAGTCTAGTGTATATAATTTTCCAGTCGATTAAGCCTTGATGATCTACTTCCAGGAGAAGATATCTTTTATGCGTATAAGTCAAAGCCTCACCTCCTACTCTATATCTCCTATTTGGGCTCTTTCTACTATATGCCCTCTACTCAGTTTTAGACGGTTCCTCGTTATTATTTCTATGGGATTTTTTGAGACCGCGTCTAGAGAGCATCCTTCGCCTAAGCCAAGGCATTTAGCTAGGGCGGCCATATCCCTTGCAGCTCGGATTTCAGTCATGTTCCTAGCTGAGCTTGTTATAACGATAGGTATATCATGTTCTACAGCCACTCTCGCCTCCCTTATTAGGCGGATAAGGATCTTGTGGATACCTTCCCGAGTCGATAAGGCTAGTAATGGTCGAACCTGTATCTCTAGTGCGCCTGCGCATACATGTGCTGTGGATTCTCTAAATGCGATTTTCCTGTTGTTCAGGTCGTAATATATTAGGTCCACTCTACGGTCCCTAGCGGATAGGGTAGCTAATTCGTTTGTTAAAGGCTTAATTCCTATAACTTCATATTTCAACCGGTTTCTTCTCAGGAAATTTAGGAGTTGAGACCTGTTTTTAGGTTCAAAGTTCACTCTAGAGACTACGTCAAGGCCGTATTCCTTTAAAGTTTTCTTTATCGACTTTAAATCTTCATCGTTCATCTTGGAATCTGATGAGACGGCTATACCGTGAAGGCCGGATCTCTTAATCTCATAGGCTACCCTAAATGTAGGATTCTTCAGGAATAGCTCCATATCCACGTTCAAGTCTATGTATCTACGCATTCTTAAGCATCCTTTCCAGCGGATCTATGAGGTTACTTCTTCCTTGGATTGATCTAAACTTTATCTTTATTTGGATGGGGTCTTCCCTACCGAGGGATACTATCCCTCTAGCAACTGCCTGTTTATCTAGCCTTATAAAGAGGGTCCCGTTCTTAGCTATGTGGAGCGGGAGCTCCTCCAGCAGGGAGGCTTTATCTTTTGATGGCAATTTGCCTATTAGATCCTTAAGGATGCGGCTTAGATGATCTTTCGATTTTATTATTAAGGTCATAAGCCTTATGGGGTTTCCGTAGTGTCCTGAAAGGCTGCTGATTTTAATAAGGGGTGGATGGATTTCAGCGGATATCAGTGAAGAAACTGCTTTTTCAATTTTCTCATCATCCTCCGTGGCGTGGATTAAAGCATTAATCTCTATCTTCTCGACGGATGGGAGCTCTGATTCTTCCATTTCTGGATTAATCCTCCTCATTTAGTTTTTCATTGTCTTTCTAATAGATGCTTCTATAATTTCGAGGGATAGATCAATGGTTTCTCTCGGGATGTTGATCGGTGGAGCGATTAGGATCGTGGATTTACCGCAGGTGTCTAGGATGATGCCTTTCCTCCAGCATTCCCTGACTATTCTTTCAGCTTTTTCCATGTCTGGTTCCCTGCCCTTTGTGGTTTTTATTATCTCTATTCCTGTGAGGAGGCCTATTCCCCTTACATCTCCTATATTGGGTAGTTGCTCTTGGGCCTCTTTAAGCCTCTTTTTTATGTAGAGTCCTTCTCTATTCGCGTTTGGCATTAGGTTCTCGCTCCTTATGGTTGCTATCGTTGCCAGAGCTGCTGAGGCTGCTATTGGGTTTCCAGCCATGGTCGTAGAATGAGAGCCTGGGTACCAATCCATAAGGTCTATATCGGCTATTAAGGCCGCTATTGGGAGGCCTGAGGCCAGATTTTCAGACACTGTTACAGCCTCAGGTATTATGTTCCAGTGGTTCACCGCGAACCATGAGCCTGTTCTTCCTAGGGCCGTGTAGCCCTCATTTACTATGAGGGGTATTCCATTATTTCTTAGGGTTTTCCATAGTTTCTCCATGTACTCGTCGGGTGGTATTATTATGCCATTGTATACTTGGATCGGCTCTAGTAGGAAGGCCGCCGTGTCCTGGGGAGGGGCTACCGTGGCTAAAATCTCCTCTAGGATTTGGAGGCAGTAAAGGCTTATACAAGGTTCTTCTCTGCAGGTTAGGGGACATCTATAGCAATATGGGAAAGGGATGTTAAATACGGTTAGCGTGCTGGGCATATGTAGGCGCCTCCTAATGTTATCCGATGTGAGAGAGGTGGCGGCTATGGATCCTCCATGATAGCTTCCGATATGGGTGAGGTATATTTGTCGGCGGGTGTTCCATCGCGCCATCTTCAATGCCGCATCTATGGAGTCTTCTCTGGAGGTTGAGAGGAGCACTTTTTTCTCCGAGGCCCCAGGTGCTATCCTAGCGAGTTCTTCCGAGAGTTCCGTGGTCAATTGGTTGTAGAAGCGGCGGTATGGGAAGCTTATCAGTTTTTTCATCTGCTCCTCTATGGATCTGGCTATAGCCGGGTGTCTATGGCCTAGGTTTGAGGTAAGCCATCCGGAGGTTAGATCGATGTACCGGTTCCCGTCTAGATCCGTTAGGTAGGGGCCTTCAGCGTATTCTATGGATAGGGGGAACCCCCTCTCTAATGAGGGGGAGGCTACCTTATAATCTCTTTTTAGGAGCTCCCTCGTCTTTGGACCGGGAGGATAGGCTATTATCCTGGGATAAAGAGTTTTCTCAGACATACTCTATGCAGCCTTTAAAGCTATTTCTATCCCCTATGTGGGGATAAAAGGTTTTAACACCTCATGCTCTCAGATATGGATTGTGGCTCAGGCTTG
>JAWBPF010000070.1:0-8176 GCA_038825355.1 Bathyarchaeia archaeon | reverse complement strand
GATCCTCAACTCTCCCCCTCAGCCTCCTCCAGGGCTCTTAGGAGCGCCCTCGCCTTATGCTCGGTTTCAAGCCATTCAGCCTCGGGGTTCGAGTCGGCCACTATCCCCGCCCCAGCCTGTATGTACGCATCCTCCCCATCGGCTACCAGGGTTCGGATGGTTATGGCGAAGTCGCAGCATCCATTCAAAGAGAAGTATCCTACAGCACCCGCGTACGGCCCCCTCCTGGAAGGCTCAAGCTCCTCTATGATCTCCATGGCCCTCACCTTGGGCGCGCCGGACACCGTCCCCGCGGGGAATACAGCCCTCATCACGTCGAGGGAGTCCAAGCCTCCTCTAAGCCTCCCCACGACCCTCGAGACCATGTGCATTACATGGCTGTATTTTTGAACCGTCATGAAGTCCGTAACCTTCACGGATCCATGCTCCGACACCCGGCCTAGATCGTTCCGGGCTAAGTCCACCAACATGACATGTTCAGCCCTCTCCTTCGGATCTGATAGGAGGCTTCGAGCCGCAGCCTCGTCTCCCCTGGGGTCGCCC
This sequence comes from Bathyarchaeia archaeon, assembly GCA_038825355.1. Taxonomy (GTDB): domain Archaea; phylum Thermoproteota; class Bathyarchaeia; order 40CM-2-53-6; family DTGE01; genus DTGE01. The sequence goes on along the minus strand of JAWBPF010000070.1, from coordinate 7,633 downwards.
GTGGCGGGCCGCGTCCCAGCTATCGGATAGGTCTCTACCAGTCCATCCTCCACCCTAACGAGCATCTCGGGGCTTGAGCCCACGATCCTCCGGGCATCCATCTTAACGTAGTACATGTATGGGGACGGGTTCAGCCTCCTCAATGCCTTGTAGAATCCCAGCAGGCTTCCACGGGCGCGGAGCCTGGACCTCTTGGATAAAACCACCTGGAATATCTCCCCCTCCGATATGTAGGATTTAGCCTCCTCCACCATGCGTTTAAACTCATCCTCGGAGACGTTAACCTCAACTCTCCCCACCGTCGAGTACGCATCGGATCCATCCCCAGCCTTCAACTCCTCCATTATCTCCCGGGAACGATCCCTGCCTAGATGGTGGTAGTAGAGCTGCCTTGTCCTGTGATCGAATAGGAGGCCGTCTAGGAATAGATCCATCTCCAAGTCGGGGAACATGAGTTCGTCGACGGCGCGGCTTGGAAGCCTCTCCCAGTATCTGGCGAGCTCGTAGGATAGGTAGCCCACCATACCCCCTGAGAACCTATGTCCCTCCCCCTCCATCCTCGGCGCGCCGGTGAACAGCCTGACCGGGTGGAGGGGGTCTCCACCCTCTCCCAGGACGGCGCTCCATCCGTTCGAGGCCTCGACCCGTCCATCCTTCAACCTCAAGGAGGCCTCAGGGTTTACGAGAATGTGGGAGAAGCTGGCTAGTTTTTCAGGGCCCTCCGCGGATTCCAGGAGGACGGCGTGGTCGTGGAGGGGTTCCAGCCTTGAGAAGGCCTCCAATGGTTCTATCCATGGGATCCTCTTGAGCTTCAGCTTAGGCTTGGATGACCGGCCAAACGCGATACCCCACTGGCGGCACCTCCGGATATGTCTATGAGAAACCCTATATGTGACTTATAAATCTTACGAGTACATTAATGTACATAAATCCACGGTTCAACGCTGAACCTCGAACACCGCACCCTTGTAGACGCCCTCCTCCAACCTCAGATGCGGGTGAACCCTAGCCCCTATAAGGGTGGACCCCTCCCCAATCCATACATCGTCACCCACCACAGACAACCGGACTATGGAGGTAGGCCTCCTAAAGGTGGATCTCACCACGGCGTGTCTACCTATTATGCTCCCCTCGATCACAGCTCCCTCACCTACATCGACCCTATCCATAACGGCGGAGCCCTCGACCACCGTCCCATCCCCGATCCTCACATAATTATCGATGCATGAATTGGATATTTTAACCCCCTCCCCTATCTGACAGTGCCTCCCTATGAGGACGGGCTCCTCCACCTCGATCCTCCCAGCCCTTATCATCTCAGCTAGCCTATCCCTCTCCGGGGAGGGTTCGGGGCTCTCACTCTGGATCCATATCCTCCTATCCGGGAATACCCCCCCATTGAACTCCCCAAGGGATTTCAGCCGACCCCTAATTATATCGTACATGGCCTCCAAGTAGCGCTCCGGCGATCCCACATCGTACCATCCCCCCTCCACGACGTAGCCGTAGACCTTATGACCGGACCTTATCAGGTACGGTATGAAGTCGTAGCCGAAGTCCAGGCGTTTCCGAGACGCTATGGTCCTACGCATCCATCCACTCCTCATAACACCCCTAATCCTAGGGTTGAACAGGTATAGCCCCGTGTTGGCGAGGTTTGATGGGGCCTCCTCCCTTGATGGCTTCTCCACAAACCCGTGTATCCTCATCTCCTCGTCCACCTCGGCTATCCCGTAGCCCTCCACATCCCCAACCCTCTTGAGGCATATCGTGGCTATGCCATCCCTCTCCCTATGGTAATCCAGGAGCCCCCGTAGATCCAAGTCGAATATGTTGTCGCCCTGGACGCCGAAAACCGGGCCCTTAACGTCGTAGTATTCCAGGTTTATCCTCACGGAGTCAGCGCTGCCATAATCCCATTGGATGGGCTGGTATTTAATGTATACCCTGGGAGTGATCCCGTACTTGGCTGAGAACCCCCAGCCCTCCTGGAAGTAGTCGAATAGATCCCTGTAGTTCCGGTAGCCCTTGACCCCGAATATGTCGGGTCGGACGCCCTGCCTGGGCAGCCCGAGCTAGGCTATCTCGATTATAGGCATGTTCACAAGCCTCACGCAGGCCTTGGATGTCTCTGCCGTGAGGGGCATGAGCCTCCTAGCCAAGCCGCCTACCGGTATGATGACCGTTAAACTTTCAACTCCATAATCCAAACAGGCCACCCCCCCATCCTATTTATTTAAAACAATCCATTTATTAAAGACCAGGCCGGAGAATCCCGGATGCCTAAGATGGTCTGCAAGGATCATGGAGGGCCTGTGGAGCTGGGAGGAAAGATTATTGAGGCGCATATCATTCGTGAAGGAGGCCCATGAGGCTCGGCTCCGCAGCCCCTTAACAAACTTCAGGCTGGAGGGCCAGCCCATAGAGTACAGGGTGGACTCCCTTACAGGGATGACTTGCAGGATAAACATTAGGAGGAGCATGAGGATTAGACAGGCCCCCAATGCGGGGGGAACCCACCCATCCAGGATTCGAGGGGGGAGGCTCAGGGTTGGATCCGCCGTATTGTTTCCGAACATGTATCCCTTCAGCATCCACCCCGCTGTGGCCGTCTTCACTGGGGAGCATAACCCCAAGCTGTGCGATCTCCATCCCAAGGCCATAAATGATTGCCTGGAGGTCTCCATGGAGTTCCTAAGGCTGGCCCATGAGGAAGACCCGAAGATCAGGTATGGCTCGGTTAAATGGAATTACATGTATCCAGCAGGGGCCAGCGTAGTGCATCTCCACCTCAAAGTTATAGGGGATGTGAGGCCCACCATGCTCCAGGGGAGGCTGCTGAGAGAAAGCCGCGCGTATTATGAGAGGTATGGAAGCAACTACTGGCTCGATCTGGTGGAGGCCGAGATGGAGCTGGGCGAGAGGCTCATAAGTAGGGATGGCTGCGCGGCCTGGCTGGCCAGCTTCGCCCCCCAGGGGAACAATGAGGTCTTAGGGATATTCCCCGAACACTCCTCAATACTAGAGTTGGAGGGGGATGCCTTAGACGCCCTCTCCAAGGGGGTAGCTGGGATCCTTAAGGCCTACTACGACCTCGAAATGGAGAGCTTCAACATGGCCGAGTTCTCAGGCCCCCTAGACGAGCATTTAGACTATTACTCCCTGAACCTAAAGGTGACCTCTAGGCCCAGGGTTAAAGCATACTACACGGGTGACTTCGGCTTCATAGAGAGGCTCCACATGGAGAACAAAGTGGAGTCCAGACCTGAAGAACTAGCGGAGAAGCTTAGAACCTATCTATTCTAGCCTCCCTTAATTAATTATTTAGGCCCTGAGGGAAATTTTTAAGTTCACAATAAACCATGAAAAGTGATAGGATCCCAACGGACCTGATTCGCCTCCTTTCAGGATAAATATATCTTATGGGATAAGGGAAGGGTAAAAGGTTTGAAGGGGGATGTTCACGGGGAACTCTTGAAGGGGGTCTCCAATACAAATGCGTTATTAATCCTCCTGGATGAGAATGGGAGAGTGGTCTCCGCTAGTAAAGGCTTGAAGAGGCTTCTAGGATTGGAGGAAGCTGAGGTATTAGGGCTGAATTGGTTCGAAGACTTCGTGTCTGAAGAACGGCGTGAAGAGGCTAGAGCTGCTTTCCAGGGCCTCTTATCCGGTGGTGAACGAATCCAATGCGTAACTCCTCTAGTCCTTAGAGATGGGCGGAGGATGATGATCTCATGGAGCTCAGTGGCTCTAAGAGATGAAAGAGGTAAGATTTTATATATATTATGCTTGGGGGAGCATCCATCTGAGCATGTAGGAGTCGAGGATAGGCTGCGCCTCTCCGAGCTCCTTCTCGACAATATCTCCGAGTGGATCGTGATAAGCGATAGAGATTACAGGATCGTATACATGAATAGGGCTGCAAGGGAGGTCTACGGCGACGGCGTTGGCGAGAAGTGCTTCAAGGTCTATCAGGGATACGATGAACCATGCCACCTTAAGGGATGGCCTTGCAGCCACCTGGAAGTCCTAGATAAAGGCCGTAGAGAATACTCTTATATGGTTAGAGATCCCAAGGGTAGATGGGTTGAGGTCTTAGCCTTCCCTGTGAAGGGGGCTGGAGACAATCTCCTGGTCATAGAGATAGTCAGGGATGTAACCGAGAAGGTTGAGGCAGGGGAGAAGCTTAAAGAGTACTCGAGAAACCTCGAGGAGATAGTTGAGGAGCGCACCTGGGCGCTTAGGGAAGCGGAATCAAAGTTTAGGGGATTATACGATTCTATAAGGGACGGGATCCTATGCAACGACCTCTCAGGCCGGATCCTCGATTGTAACAAGGCCTTCGAGGAGATGGTGGGATACACCCTGGAGGAGCTTCGGGGGATGAGGTGGCAGGACATCACGCCTAGGGAATACTTGGAGTTGGAGGAGGGCATCGTAAAGGAGGACATGATAAGGAAGGGGCGATGCTGACACTTGGATCAGGAAGGGGCGGAGCGGATACTTGGAGAAGGAGTATATTAGGAAGGATGGATCAAGGATACCCATCGAGGTTACGGGATCCATTGTGAAAGGCGAGAAGGGTAAGCCCGATGTGGTCTGGTGCATCATAAGAGATATCTCAGATCGTAAAAAGTTGGAGAAGGCCCTGCTGGAGTCTGAGAGGATGGCGGCTGTAGGATCACTAGCCGCCCAGGTAGGCCACGACCTCAGGAACCCTCTAACCTCGATAGGCAACGCCGCATATTATCTGAAAATGAAGATGAGAGATGGAGATGAGAAAATTAAAAGGATGATCGAGATAATCCTCGAGGAAGTGGGCTATGCAGATGGAATATTAAGGGATCTCCTAGATTTCTCTAAGCCATTAAAGCCTCAGCCCATCCCTGCAAACATAGTGGACGTATTGGAGACTGCGTTGGCCTCGATGGTTAGGCCTAAGAAAATTGAGGTAGAGAAGATTTATAGGCCTGTTCCCGAGATCCCTCTCGATCCGGACATGTTGAAGAGGGCCTTCTCCAATATTATCCAAAATGCCTATGAGGCCATGCCCAGAGGTGGTATACTTACAGTGGAAGTTGAAGCCGTCCAAGACATGGTTAAAGTATCCTTCCAAGATACAGGCTATGGCATACCAGAAGAGAACATTAAGAAGATCTTTCAGCCTTTATTCACCACGAAGGCTAAGGGGTTAGGCTTAGGCCTATCCACAGCCAAACGTATAATAGACGCCCATAACGGCGAGATCATGATTGAGAGCAAGCCCGGCGAAGGCTCCAAATTCACGATTAAAATACCTTTAAAACCCGTAAAACCAAATGAATGAAAATGTTAAATAGATAAAGTGAAAGGGTTAGTATGAGTGATGGTGAATTTCCCTGTCAGAAGGTTAAAGTAAGGTGAATCAGATGGGGGAAGCTGGGGTGGGGGATGTGAGGCCTAGAATACTCCTGATAGACGATGATGAAAGAATATGTGAGACTTTGACTGGCGTCTTGGAGGAGCAAGGCTATAAGGTGGACTCCGCCCTCACAGGGGGAGATGCCATAAGGAAGAGCATAAGGCAGTACTACAACATGGCCTTGATCGATATTAGGCTGCCTGATATAGATGGGACTAAGCTGATAGAGAGGCTTGAGGAGAATAATCCTGGAATAGTCAAGATAATTATAACCGGTTATCCATCATTGGAGAACGCCGTAGAATCCCTTAATAAGGGGGCAGATGGATACATCATAAAGCCGTTCAGGATGGATGAATTGCTCGAGACCGTGAGGAGACACCTTAAAAGGCAGGAGGAGGCTCAAAGCCTCAGCGAAGAGAAGGTAACAGAATATATTAAGGCGAGGATTAAGAAGCTGACAACTGAAGGTTAAGAGGGATCTGCTCCATCACCTCCAAAGCTGTTGATCCAAGAGCTCAGCCGACTAGAGGAAACTTATCCTGTTAACCACATCCCGCAGTTTGTCCTTCACCTCTTCACTGGTTTAGCTAGGATCTCCTTAACCTCCAGGTTGAAGAAGTCTGGTGAATTCGCTGGTCTCAGGATGAGGGCTGTATCTGCACCGTTGCCTGTGCCTCCAATGGATACTACGTCCTTATCCACCGGGATCAACCCTGCATCCGCAGCCATCACAGCAATCTCAATGCATACTTTAACGCCTTCTCCGAAGATCTTTAGGGCGTTGGCCATAAGCTCCACCGGGCCCACGGTGTTCCAGGATCTCCTCATAGCCCTCTCCACACCTGAGAGGGAATGGGTACAGGTTAGGATCCTAGCCTTATCCCCGATCTCCCTCAGGTTTTCCGGATTAAACTCTTGGAGGCCGGGCTTCTGGAAGCCCGTCTGATGGGTTACTATGATCAGGTTGAGATCCCTGAATATCCTGGAGGCTTTAACCCCTGTCTCCCCTGTGGTTGAAGCTACCACCACGTCCTTTAACCCTAGCTCCGTCATCCTCCTATAGGCGACTTGAAGAGTTTCCATGGTGTTTTGGGGACCAGGCTCCTCAAAATACACTATCTCGCCGATCCTCAAATGGATCACCTGAGAGAAGAATAGATTCTTGAGGGTTATAAAATAATTGTGGAGGTCGCAGCTACAGTTGGGCCGGGCACCTACCTTTTAAGATCCATGAGACCTCTCACGAAGCTCAGCGCAGCCAATACTACCAGGATGAAGTCCACGATGTCTAGAGCCTGCGCTCCTGAAGGGGCCTTGAAAACCCAGGAGTCCACTAGGTCTACCACCGCGTATAGGAGGAGGAACGTGAAGCCAAATATGAAGTATACTCGGCTTCTATGCTTAGTAGCCGCGTAGTATAGGGCCCAGAGGCATGCCAGGAACTGCAGGATATCCAGGAAGAGGCTGTAATAGTTAAATGCAACAGCCAAGCCTTAACCACCCAGCCTATATTCTCCATTATACAGTGATTTAAGGCTTCTTGAAGCCGGGTCAACTAGGCTAAGACGGGTATGAGAGGGGCATCCCAGGTTTAGACTGTACTGGGGTAAGCTTTGAAGAGGCATGCTTCTCTACCTCTGGAGAGGCATTCAACTTCATCCACGGATATTCTCCTACCCCATAAATCGGCTAGGAGGCCCGCTAGGTATCCCCTGAAGAACTGGCTCCCCCTGTAGCCGGCCTTAACGGCTGCTGCCTCGTGGCATTCGAATAATCCTTCAGCCCTTATCTCAGCCTTGTATAGGTCTTCGTCCAGGCGTTGGATCCCAGCTATGCACCAGCCCTTAGCGGACCTCTCCTTCAAAGCTATCTTCAATAGATCTCGAGCTTCGAATCCCTTGTAGTGCTCCTTTAAATGCCGCATCTTCTCCGTTCCAGCCCTTACCCCAAGCTGATATATGATTATGTCGCCGGCATCCCTTCCCACTATATCCCTTACTGTCTGCATCAACTCATTGAAAGTCCGGCTCCTGAGTATTAGGCTCCTCTCACCCTGAGCCATCAAGGGGAAACACAGGTCATCTATGATTAAATGGTCTATGTCAGGCTCTGAATATTCCACGGCTAGAACTTTGCCTAGTCCCCGAATCTCCTCTATGAGCCTTTTAAGATCTATCCTCGTCTCAGATAGGTCCGCTATGAAAACCCAGTTGAACCTTTCATCCCTCG
>JAWBPF010000069.1:6728-8228 GCA_038825355.1 Bathyarchaeia archaeon | reverse complement strand
AGGATCACCGTCTGCGCTTCATCATCCAAGTTATGGGCTGTCGCTATTTTATCCACTCCAACCCTTGAAGCCAGCTCTCTCAAGGCCCTACGCCTGAGGACGCCACAGCATGAACAGGGGAACTTCAAGCCTCGAGAACTCACCATTTCATCCATAGTCTCACCGTAGAGCTCCTTAAAAGAGATAACCCTCAGATTCACGCCGAGGCTATTGGTGAAGGATTCAGCCAGCTTCAAAGCCTCCCCCCTATATCCCTCTATGCCTTCATCCACGGCTAAGGCCGTGATCCTAGCTTCAGGGTAACCTTCCTCTATCTTTCTTAGAATATAAAGGAGGGTTAAACTATCTTTTCCACCCGATACAGCTACTCCAATATGATCACTGGGAGCAAACATCTTATACCTTGATATAGTCCTCCTAACCTTGCATTCTATACTATCTTTGAAGCATCTCCGGCATAGTACCAAGCCCTCGTAACGTCTACGATAAAACGAGGGAGATCTACCGCATATATCGCAGCTAATAATATGATCCATCTCTAAATCTTTCCAATACCGAATCTCGACACGGATAGAATCATGTTAACAGCCAGTATCCCGGCTGAAAATATGCTCATGAATAACTTTACCCTATCAACGTTCTTAACGCTTAACATCTTTAGGATCGAAGCCAATACTCTACCACCATCCAGGGGATATAGGGGAAGCATATTTATCAATGCTATACTTATGAGCAGTGTATTCATCCAATATTCCGTCACATATATGTGATAGGGTAATTGTTTCGGCATCCAATGGAATCCCGGTGGATAATATTCGAAAGGGATTATCCCTATCATTCCCATACTATGGTTGGCGGGATGAGGCCTAGTCGTGACAAGTATTTGACCCTTATCAGTAGACAATGCAAGAGTTAAATTAGGGTTAGTATGTTTCATATACTCCGTGAGATCGGATGTATCCCAAATATCTGTACCGTTTATCCCAGTTATCACGATCCACGGCGTTAAACCTGCCTGGGCTGCCCCGCTCTCTTCTACGATGGAAATAACCATTACTCCCTGGGCTGTCGCCCTATAGAAGGGAGTTAACGTATATGGGAAGCCCACCAGCAAGAGCAGGAAGATCATGCCTAATGCCAAATTGGCGGCGGAGCCCGCTGAGAATATTCTGAGCTGAGCCTGAGGCTCCGCCTCCTCAAGCCTCTTCTCGTCAAGTTCTACAAAGCCGCCTGGAACTACCACCGCCAAAAATACTCCGCTAGATTTCACTGGGATACCCTCGACTATAGTCGCTATTCCATGGGCCGCTTCATGGCTTATAACCAGGACCGCCATGGAGAGCAGTATATAAGGCAGACTATTCCAGCTTATGGTTAGCCCTGGTAATAGTAGCATCAGTTGGTAGGCTCCCTCCACTCCGCCCGCAAGCCGGAGCATATTCCTTGTAAGGCTGAAACGTATGTATATCATCTGACCGATGGATAATGCTACAGCCATAT
>JAWBPF010000069.1:0-6718 GCA_038825355.1 Bathyarchaeia archaeon | reverse complement strand
TACCCAATCTTTCAAGAACCTTATTGAAGGCTTTGGTCCGATACATGGCGTATAAGGGGCCGACAGTTAATCCCTTCCTCTCCACCCTTAAGACTCTAGATGCGACGTAGAGGATAAGCCAAGCCCCCAAATATGCCCCAAACAATGTAACGTAATCTGAAGCCGCCATATGGATTCCATACTCCTCTAGCTTCTCATCCTATTCAGATATGTACGCCTTAACGCTGGATTACCTTTAATCAACCTATTGAATACCCTCTCGAAGGATTCATTCTCTCCCAAATCTACCTTTAGGAATATCCCTGTTCTCCCTACACGATCCCTCCTCATGAGTACTCTAACTCTCTCCCTCACTATTTCAGGGTCTACATCCAGCCTTCTGGCGACTTCCCCCTCCCTCCCTAATATGTTTGACTCCAAGTGTCCATATATTGTAGGTTCAATTAGAGTTAATCTTTTGGTACATCCAGGCACCCTTAAAGATCTCTCTAGAGCTGTCACGTCTGCCATGCCTCCAAACTTGTAAAATTCGACCTCAAGTGGACGGAATGTTATTAAAGGAAAAGTCACCGATATTTTCTCGTATGCATCTAGATAGATATGGCCTTTAGGAGTATGTCCAGGAGTTGCCTGAGTTATTCTCCGGCTGTAGATCTTAAAACCGTTTAAGGAGAGGTGTAACTCCAAAGTCTGGGAAGGCACAGGCTTCAGAACTATGACGTCTATGTCGCTGTACTGGTCTACGTCGCCTCTAGCTATGCTTCCATGAATGAATCCTTCACAGCTGAAACTCCTCAATGTATCCAGGATCCTCAGGGCCTTAACTCTTAATTCATCGAGCAGCCTCCACCTATCCTCGCTGTACCTAACTGCTACCAAATCCGGGATCCGGCTAGGCTTCTCGATTACCCTATTCGGATTCAACTCGGTGAAGCCACGTCACCTCCATCCATGCCTCTTATATCTTAGAAGAGCAGCAACTCCACCGAGCGATGAAAGCTTTTGCCCGCCTTCATGTTCAGTGCTTATGATCATGATCTTACCCCTCCCTTCCTCCACATCCCTCATTACGTGTTCCACCTTATCTCTCACGTCAAGGGATCTTAATAATGAATCAGTTATGAGGAGCATCTCCACCGCACCTGACGACGCATCTCCAGCTACTTGATCCAATCCATATGAGAAGTCCCCGCTCTCAGACCCAATTCTAGCTAAGAGTTTCTCGACAGCCGAAACCTCCTCGGCAATCCTCGAGTCTCTGAGAAGCTTCTCTAAAACCCCTGATCTTAAAGCCTCGTAAACCCCTGCAATCCCACCTGAGCTCACCCCTTTCACACCTGAGATTTTGAATGCTAAATCAGGAAACTCCCTATCTAGGAGATCCTTGAAGTGCTGCTTTATAAAGCCAGGGCCTACAACGACTATCCTCCTCACGTTAGGCTTACCTTCAAGGATCCTCGACAAAGACTCAGCAAGCCCCTTTAAGAACTTCTTCTCAGCTAAGGCACGGGCTTCAGCTTCCATCTTTCCCGGGAGGCGAGGTCTAACCTCCATCTTAACGTCGACTTTAAACGACAGGATCAGCGCGATGCATGCAGACTCATTATCCAAGGAGACTATTGCCATCGGCTCCTTATCCTTCACAGCGGAATCGAGGCGGTCCAAGTGGTGACCCCGCCAATGCTTCTTCCTTATGCTCATAGAAGTGCCTGGTGCAACCGCTAATGTATGATATGAGCCCCTGATCTCATATTCTTCAGGGCATTCCCTGATGACCCCTTGGATCCTTAAACGATTTAAATTTGCATCGAGCTCCACTTTAGTAACTTCTAAAGTCAGGTGTAGAGTTACACGTCGACTGGAAGGCCTACCCTGTTCAGCCTTAATCTCCCTAGTAGTCTTAGAGGTTACAAGATCTCCGGGCTCAACCACATTATATAGGACCCATAAGTCGTCTATATTCTCTAATTTTAAACTTATCACGTCGTGGCGTAAATCTTTTTTAAGAATCCTCAACTTGTAAGTCCATCCTATATCAAACCCTATACTGGACCTCCAGTTTCTAAACCGAGTTAAGTATCTAAGCTACAAGATATAAACATAGATTATAAAGGGATCGGAGTAAATGGGAAAAGTCGCAGTACTCGAGTATGTTGAGCTGTCCTAGGCGACTTTTTTCCTGTATGTTTTTAAAGATTTTATTTTCGAGTGAAAGTTTATTAGAAGCCTGGAGATCTCTGAAGCATCATTTAAAGCTATAACTTTTACGCCCATATCGAACCTCTCATATTTAACTATCTCTAGCTTAGATAGGTTTTCGATCAGCCTAGCTATGGTAGATGAAGATACGCCTAAATCTGATGCAAGCGCTGATTGATTATAAAATCTCCCCCTATTATCGAGCAGGTGCTCTATTAAGGCTGACTGCTTCCTGGAAGCAAATATCTCAGATAATTTGACCAACATCATCCCCTAAATCCGATCTCACTTAAAGATTATCCTTGTACCTATCCTCTCGTTCAAAATAGCTTTTCTAAGATTTTTAGGATTTAAACCTGAAACTATAATCGTCTTAATCCTTCCCCTTTTTATGATCTTTAAGGCCAGAAGATCCATAAGCTTATATTCGCCAGCCTTTAAATCCTGCTCCAATAGAATATCCTCAAGTTCATCTATTGTTACATCTTCTAGAAGTCTTGCACTCCCGTATATTTTAGGATCCTTAGTGTAGACCCCCTCAACATCTGTAAGGTTTACGAGGAGATCGGCATTTATAAGTTCCGCCATCATTGCGGCCACCGCATTAGTAGACTGCCCCGGCTGAAGACCACCCATTACTACAGGTTGACCAGGCTTAACAGCGATTAAAGCTTCCTCCAGAGACCTAGGAACTCTACGATAGGCGGTGTCCCATAAACTCGATAGGAGGAGGAGCGCATTTATCCTGCTAACTTCCACGCCTAATTCATCGCATAAAGCCTCAGAGGCCCCGAGGATTCTAGAAGTATTAATATATCTCCTAGCGATTGCACCCCCCCCGGTTACGATTACTATTTGATGGCCTTCCTCGCTGAGTTTCCTTATCTCATCCGAATACGCCTTAAGGAGCGGGGCTTCTAACCCTTCCTTGAAGGCAAAGCCTCCTATTTTCACAGAGAGCTTCAATGATCCCATCTCCATAAATATGGATTATTCTCCCATCTCATGTTACTGCTCTTTATTTAATGGCGGTGATTTATAAGTAGGTTATAGGTAATCGTTGAACTTAATAATATGCTTGTTAGAGCCTTTCCATGGATAAGATGGCTAAGGGATGTTCAGTTGCTGGAAGCAGAATCCATTTCAAGGTTCAGGCTTAAAAGAATACTTAATATGCTCGCCTCAAAGGAGGGGAGGGGGACTGAACTCATCTCTCTATATATCCCTCCTGGAAGGCGTATTCATGAAGTGTTAGCTAATCTTAGGGAAGAGTATGGAACGGCTTCGAATATAAAATCTAGGACCACTAGGAAGAACGTCCAGGAGGCTATAGAGAAGGTTATTCAAAGGCTTAAATTATATAAGTCGCCTCCTAAGAATGGTTTAACGATATTCTGCGGCGCCATACCCCAGAACGGCCTAGGGAGCGAACGTATGGAGCTCTACGAGATAGAGCCTATCGAGCCCATTAATATATACTTCTACCGTTGCAATAGTAGATTTCACGTGGAGCCACTACTAGATCAACTTAAAGAGAAGGAAACTTACGGCATCCTACTCATAGATGCTAGTGAGGCGACACTAGCGACATTAAAGGGCGGAAAGCTGACCGTTCTAGAGGAATACCACTCAGGCGTCGGAGGTAAACATAAGACAGGAGGACAATCCGCCAGAAGGTTTGAGCGTATAAGGGAGATGGAGATAAACAATTACTTCAGAAGGGTAGGTAACCATGTAAATGAAAAACTTTTAGAGATAGAGGATTTAAAAGGATTGATAATAGGCGGTCCAGGCCCAACCAAGTACGACTTCGCTGAGGGGGACTTTCTGAATTATATGCTTAAAAAGAAGACGTTGGCAATAGTAGACACTTCCTACGTGGGTAAAAACGGTGTAGAAGAGGTAGTTTCAAGATCTTCTGAGATCTTAAAAGGCGTGAGATACAGCGAGGAAAAGGAGCTTGTTCAACGATTCCTATATGAAGTAGGACATGAAACAGGGCTAGCTGCATATGGTGAACGTGAAGTAAGGAAGTATCTGGAGTCAAACATAATAGATTTATTGCTCATCTCCGAGAAGCTTTCGCAAATCCATGTATGGGTGAAGTGTAAAGCATGCGGATACGCTGAAGATCATATACTGGAGAAGTATAAATTTCCTAAATTCCAACAAGATCTAGTAACGGATAGCTGCCCTGAATGCTCAAACAACACTCTAATAATAGAGGAGATAAAAGAACTCCTCGACGAATTTATTGAAATAGCTGAGAAATCTGGAACAAGGATAGAGGTAATATCCACGGAGACGGATGAAGGAGTAATGCTTTTACGCTCCTTCGGCGGAATAGCCGCGATATTAAAGTTCAAGACCTCCCATTAAGGAAAAAAGTTTATGCGAAAAAAGGTATAGAACTCCGTAGGAAAAAATTATTCCCATCATGACTCAGATGAATGACTCATATAGTTATGAGGTTGATTCCAGACCGAACCTTGTCTCAATATAAAACGCTTAGAATCCAAGTCTCTAGGCCTTCCTGATAACTTAACCGCCAACCTAAACCAGCTATCATTAAGTTAACAACCGGAAGAACCATTTAAACTACGAATCCAGTATATTCGCATCTTTAAAGGATAGATCTAACTTGGGGCCATAAAAACGGCTAATACTGGAAAATTGAAAGGGTTAGACCCTTCTCCCCCTCCTCCCACCTGGTCTCCTAGTGCCGTCGTGGGGGATCGGTGTTACATCCTCTATTCGCCCAATTCTAAAGCCTGAACGAGCCAGCATGCGTATAGCTGCCTGTGCTCCAGGTCCAGGAGTTTTAGCTTTATGACCTCCAGGAGCCCGCACTTTTATGTGAAGCGATGAGATTCCTTTATCCTTCGCAGCTTGAGCTGCGGCTGCAGCCGCCTGCATAGCTGCATAGGGGGTGCCTTCAAGCCTATCCGCCTTAACATGTCTCCCACCTGTACTTATAGCTATAGTTTCTGCACCACTTAAATCTGTGATATGGACTATAGTATTGTTGAATGAAGAGTATATGTGGGCTATTCCCCAGCGGTCAGTCTTCCTCTCAGACATTTCTTATCCCAGCTTTTAACTAGTAAAGACCATAAAAAAGAATTATTTAAGCTTTCTTCAGGAGAAACTCCGTTTCAATCATCGGCATCCTCCACTACCATCCATAGCATTAAGAATTTAAAGCCCTCCCGCCTTTAGGTCTAGACACATAAGGAAGTTTCATAGACACGCCTTCGAGAACGGGCCATTAAACTATGTTCAGTAATATCCTAGCCGTAAGTGAAAGGCCTAGATCCGGGTGGGCTCTTCTATATCGATTGTATCCAGGACATCCGCAGCTTTTAGATAATTTAGGTTTAGGCTTACCTTATATGGTTGGGATCGGCGAAGCCTGAAAGGGTGAAGGAGGCTTAAGCCTTGAGGGAAAGGAAAAATCCTCGGGACACCAATGCCGGCATGGAATGGCTGATTCTAAATCAAATCTAGGCCACTTCAATACTTGGCAGCTCAGTTGTTCCAAGCCCGATATAGATAATATAGCCTATAGGGAGTTTGGGTGGGCCTCCATATCATGGGACTCGCCTGGAATCATAAATCAAGAGCAGAAATATTAAGCCTTTAATCTTATAAATAGGATAAAAAATTATCGTCAATAGCTCCATTATAAGTGAAGGTGTGTGATTTGAAGGTTAAATTTGTTACTGGGAGAAGCCTGAAACAAGGCATAGGGAAAGAGTCAGGAAAGTTCTCAGAGGAATACTTAGAAAACGCCTCTACATGTGAGCTGGATCCAGATGATTTGGAGGCTTTAGGCGTGGCGGAGGGCTCCAAGGTGGAGGTCTCCACAGCCTTCGGATCCGCCACCTTGAAAGTTGCCAGGTCGAGCCAGGCCCCCCATAGAGGCTTAGCTTTCATACCCTACGGGCCCTGGGCTAACTTGTTGACGGGCCCAGATACGCAGAGCAGCGGGATGCCTTCCCTTAAAGGACTAGACGCAGAGTTAAAGCCACTAGCCGATGGAGAAATAAAGGCTCTCCAAGAGCTCCTGAGAAAACTCAGGGGGACTTAAAGGTGGAGGTTAGAGACGTCACCTGTACCGTATGTGGATGCTGCTGCGACGATTTAATAGTTGAGATAGAGGACAACCATATAAAATCCGTGAGGAATGCTTGCGTCCTATCCATGGGTAAGCTGATGGATCACGGGGAGAGGTTAGCATCCCCTATGATAAGGGATGGGGGCATCCTACGATATTCCAGTCTCGAAGAAGCCTTGGATAGGGCAGCCCAAATCCTCTCAGAGGCAAGGCATCCACTCCTATGGGGTTGGAGTCTAACCAGTAACGAGGCTGTATCAATCGGCGTTGAATTAGCCGAGACCCTAGGGGGAGTAATAGATAATAACACTTCTATATGCCATGGTCCAGGCCTCATAGGGGTTCACGACATAGTCATCTCCTCGTCCACCTTAGGCGAGGTTAAGAACAGGGCAGACCTCG
>JAWBPF010000068.1:0-8297 GCA_038825355.1 Bathyarchaeia archaeon | reverse complement strand
TAGTAGTGTAGGCTACAAGCGCTAAAACCCTAAAAATACCTAATCCATAGGATTCATTGAACCGAGTGTAGATAGGTTTATTAGTCTTGGGACCATGCTTTTTCTAGAAATATCGAGATCAAATATATAATGAAAGACTGTCCATTTAGATGGTTGATAATAGAGGGCTATGGAGGTGCAATCCCTTTGGATCTATATGACAGATTGACATTAATAACTCGGAATACACAGGAAGTTGTTACTCTGGAGGAATTAAAGGAATTATTAGAAGTCAATAGTTCTCCCCGTGCATATTGGGGCTTCGAGTGCTCTGGATAGCAGGTCAAGTAGAGGTGACCTGCCCAGATTAATGCACATCGGGGTAGGGCTAGTATGCGGCGGGAAGATCCTGGATATGGTCAATGCAGGCTTTGATTTTACGGTCTTCCTAGCAGACTGGCATGCATGGATAAACAATAAGCTTGGCGGAGATATGAGCAAGATAAGGATTGTAGGTGAATATTTTAAACATTGCTTCACCGCCTTAGGCATTGCTCCGGATAAAGTGAGATATGTATGGACATCAGAACTCGCCGGGGACCATTCGTACTGGGAGAAGGTTATCCTCACGGCTAAAAATGTTACAGTAAGTCGTGCTAGGAGAGCCCTCCCTATAATGGGGAGGTCTATCTCAGCCGGAGAAATTGAAGCAGCAGCATTAATATATCCATGTATGCAGGTTGCAGATATTTTTCATATGGATATCGATGTGGCTTGTGCAGGAATTGATCAGAGAAAGGCCCACATGCTAGCCAGGGAGATAGCTCCAAAATTCGGTTTAGAGAAACCCGTATGCATCCATACGCCGCTATTGGCGGATTTAGAGCCACAGAATCAAATAAAAGGCAAATTTGATGAAGATGAGAAGTTGAGCCTTAAGATAGGTGCTAAAATGTCCAAGAGCATGCCGACCCGCTGTATATTCATTCACGATTCTCCAAAAGAGATAAGAGATAAAATCAACCTAGCCTTCTGTCCTCCTAGAGAAGTTGAGGCTAACCCAATCATGGACATAGCCAAATACGTAATCTTTGCACGCCTCGGGAAACTAACCCTGGATAGACCTGAAAAATATGGAGGCTCACAAACTTTTAACTCCTTTGAGGAACTGGCTGAGGCCTACTCTAAGGGGACGGTCCACCCATTGGATCTTAAAAATACGGTGGCTGATGCATTGTCAGAGATCCTATTAGATGTAAGGAAATACTTCAAGTCTCATGAAAAAATATTAAAGAAGGTAATGGAGTTTGAGGTTACACGATAATAAGTTAATTAAAAGCGGAGAATTATTTGAGGGCTTAACTAAGGCTATACAGGATTTACGAGACAGATCAAATGAGGGGATACCTATAATAGTAGAGGGAAGAAATGATGCCGATTCCCTAAAGGAGATGGGCATAAAGGGAAGGATCTTGAAAATTAAGGGTTCCAGTATGTGCCTACATGATTTCATATATTCATTGAGATCTGAAGAGGAGGCGATAATACTGACAGACTTTGATAGAGAAGGAGATGAAATAGCTTCTGAGCTAACGGAGGAATTAACGGGAATCGGGGTAAAAGCTGATAATCGTATAAGGAGAAGGATTAAAAGACTCGTTAGACATGAGATAGTCGAGTTGGAGGATCTACCATACTATTTGGTAAAGCTGAGAAGGGAAAAGAAAGACTATGGGGATATACGATAAGTAGATGCGGGATTTAAATCCAGTGATGTTGAATAATACAAATTAAATTTATAAAATAATAGATAAATTAAAGGAGATGACAATTTTGGTTGAGGCACATTCAACAACTAAATATGTAATAAAAGCTAAGTTTGAAGTAGATGGCGTTGTAGAGAAGCCCGATGTAGTAGGAGCAATATTCGGCCAGACAGAGGGCCTCTTCGGCCCAGACTTAGACCTGAGAGAACTCCAGAAGACGGGAAGAATCGGACGGATTGAGATAGATGTAAATTCCGAGAAGGATAAGACGTATGGCACCATAATAATCCCATCAAGCCTAGATAAGACTTCCACAGCCATCATAGCAGCTGCGGTTGAGAGCGTAGATAGAATAGGCCCCTGCTCTGCAAAGGTTATACTGGAGAAGATAGAGGATATAAGAGAGAAGAAGAGGCAGCTAATCCTGGACAAGGCTAAAGAGATACTGAAAAATTGGGTTGTTGAGGGATCTCCAAGCACCGACGAGATATTGAGAGAAGTATCCGAAGTCATCAAATCAACCCAGATCACATCTCTGGGACCTGAAAAACTTCCAGCAGGGCCAGAAACCCTAGAGAGCGGATCTATAATCATAGTCGAAGGAAGGGCGGATGTACTAAATCTCCTCAGATGCGGTATAAGGAACGTTGTCGGTATAAACGGCACCAAGATCCCTAAGACTATAATAGACCTGAGCAAGAATAAAGAGACAACCGCTTTCCTAGACGGAGATAGAGGGGGAGAGCTTATCTTGAAGGAGCTACTCCAAGTAGCCGATATAGACTATGTAGCTCGAGCTCCCTCGGGAAAAGAAGTAGAAGAACTTACCCCTAAAGAAGTAATGCACTGCCTGAGAGAAAAAGTACCTACAAATAAAATTAAGATCGAGCATAAACCTGAAAGACCAATCCTACCTGAGAACGTTATAAATGCTGCAGGCGAACTCAGAGGGACCCTAGAAGCTATCTTATTCACAGATAAAGGAGAGGAAATAGCCAAAATACCTGTGGGAGAACTGGCCGTCAAGCTTAAAGAGATGGAGAGGGACGTAGACATACTATTATTCGATGGAGTTATAACGCAGAGAATCCTAGATCTCGCAGAAGAAAAGAATATCAAATTCATCATAGGTGATAGAATCTCTGACACAGCCCACATACCAACAACTTTGAGGATAGCAAAGATCTCAGAAATACTCAATGATTCACAACTGGAGGCTCACCATTGAGCTTCTATATACCATTCGATGAATCCCAGTAATATTTAGTTTTCAGAGGAGTAGAGGAAACTCAATACGTCAATTATGGAATAACATATGTCTCATGGATCTTAACCTCATGACCTAAGCAAAGCGGCGGCGGAAATAGAGGATTAAATTATGCGATGAAGCAGTTGGCTAGGAAATAGTTCGAATACAAGGAAAACAAGGCTGAAAAGGTCTCAATGCTCAGATCTCGTTGCAGAGAAGGCTGCAAATAAGGATCTAGAGAAAGGGCTCGTCTAATCTGAGAATTCTCAAGCCTATTATGTGGCGAAATTAGAAACTTATATGCTACTAAGGCTTCTATGACTATAGGATTTGGATATCCCCTATGGAAATCCTTCAAGGTCAGGAAAGATGAAATGTCGACTAATCAAAGGAATAGATGCGTCGAAATTCGAGGAAAGCGTAGAATTAAAGGAAGAGTCCTCTTTTTTTAAAAAGTCAAGATGAACAACTAAATTTAATGCTTCAAATAAGGATGTTTTATGAGGTGTCTAAATGACTCTTGTATTCGGTTATAAGGTTTTCCCGGAATTGGATCAGCCGGTGGAGCTTCTCGAACATGCTATTCTAGCCGAGAGATATGGCTTCAAATCGCTATGGTTGAGCGACCATTTTCACCCTTGGACAGATTCTAACTCCGCCGCTGGCTTCGCCTGGGTTTTAATTGCTTCCGCTGCCGAGAAAACTAAGACTATGCGCATCGGCACAGCAGTTACCGCCCCAATTTTAAGGTATCATCCCGCAGTTGTAGCACAGGCCTTCGCAACTCTAGGAGCCACATATCCTGGAAGAATATTCCTCGGTCTGGGTACTGGAGAAGCCTTAAACGAATCTCCTCTAGGATACCTTTGGCCTACCTCAGGGAGGAGAGTCGAGATGCTTGAAGAGGCCATAATCATAATTAAGATGCTATGGAATGGAGGCTTCGTAGATTTTAATGGGAAATACTATACCCTTAAAAGGGCGAAACTCTACACTAGACCTGATAAGCCTGTCAGGATCTACGTTGCTGCAGGAGGACCTAGAGTTGCTGAGCTTGCTGGAAGGCTAGCCGACGGGATAATACTACTACCCGACTTAGAAAAAATAAAAGTGCTCAATGATGCATTTTTAGCAGGTGCAAAAAAGGCGGGGAGAGACTCGAAATCTCTTGATAGGATTGTGGAGATCCTCGTCTCGTACGACGAGGATTACGAGAAAGCTCTGAAGTCTTGTAGGCGACTAGCAGCCCCAATGCTACCTCTGCTCTTCAAATACGATATACATGATCCTAAAGAGATTGAGGCCTACGGAAAACTAGTGGGAGATGAAGCCATAGCAAAGAGGTGGATAATAGGTACTACCCCAGAGGAGCATATTAGAAGAATAAGAGATTTCATAAAAATGGGAGCAAATCACCTATACTTTGGAAGCTTGAGCCCTAATGAACATAAGTTCTTACAATTCTACGCCAAAGAAGTTTTACCAAACCTCGGAGCTACAACGTAGTTATATAATATCTCGGGGCAATACCAATAATATATATTTAATATGAGCCCTACCCTAAATCATTAAATTAAAATAATCAATATGTAGATAATTAGGTGGCTTCAATGTCGGATTTGGATCCGTTAACTAGGGAGAGTCTCATAGCCAAAATAAAAAAGCAAGGGTTTTCAGACTTACGTATAGAGCATTCTTGTGAAGTAGCTGATATAGCATTAAAGCTTTCTGACCTTATGGCGGGGGAAGGTTTAAATGTGGAGAGAGGGGTCGTGGAGAAAGGATCTATACTTCACGATATCGGATATTTACTCACATCAGGCAAGCCATTAACCATCCCTGGATGGGAAGGGTCTGGAATAATCGTCCCATCGGATGATATTAACCATCCCATGCTCGGCGCACTCATTGTTGAAAAATGGGGTTTCAGCGATAGGATTTCCGACTGCGTTTTAAGACATAATATAGGCTGCTTCACGGTTGCAGAATGTAAACTTTTAGGAGTGGATCCTGTTCCAAGAAAAGATTGTATGCCTATCACCATCGAGGAGAAAATCGTGCACTACTCTGACCACCTCATGCTTCTAAAGAGGCTAAGATACGATCCCTTAAAGGATCCAGAAGCATCGGCCAAAGCATGCCTCCCATGGCTGAAACATTATTTTAAGGAAAGGACAGGTATCGTAATAAATATGGATCACCCCACAGTTCAGAGGGAATTGGAGATCCACAATGCATTTAAAAAATACCTCGAGAGACTCGACGTAGATTTTCAAGGTGTCACATAAAGAGAAGTGGAAATATTTGACTGAGAGGATGTCTGCTTTAAATTTACCATATGATGACAAGCATATAAGAATTGAACTACCTATGAAAAACCTCTCATGCATCATAGATATAGGACATGTCAGCCATCTTCACGTGGTGGAGGATCCCTATAGGGGGGTCGAGACAGCCCTTAGGAATCCCATCTCGCATTCAGGCATAAAAGAATCCGTTAAAAAGGGCGATAAGGTTGTGATATTAGGTGACGACATTACTCGACCTACTCCATGTGGAAAGCTTATACCTCCTATACTTGATCTTTTAAATGAAGCGGGAGTTCCTGATAGGAATATTAAAATAATAGTTTCTACGGGCACCCATCGACCTTTGACTATTGAAGAGTTCAGGAGAAAGTTCGGAGATGAGGCTTTTAAAAGAGTTGAAATAATAAACCATGACTTTAAAGATAAGGAGAAATTGGCCTATATGGGTGTTACACCTCTGGGAACTCCTATCTGGGTTAACCGAGAATTCTATCAGGCTGATTTCAAGATAGGTTTAGGTGCGATAATTCCTCATCCATTCGGCTGGGGAGGAGGAGGCAAGATAGTTGAACCTGGGATATGTGGTCTAGAGACCATATACAAAGTGCATAGGTTAGCTGCATCATTCAGCATACATGGTTTGATAGGCGACTCAGAGAATCCTGTACGTAGAGAGATAGATGAAGTTGCTTTACAAGCTGGTCTTGATCTTATAGTGAATGTGGTAATGGGAGCTGATGGAAAAATCTTGGGATTATATGCTGGTGATGTCGTCAAAGCCCATAGAGAGGGCGTGAAATTAGCCGAGAAAATCTATAGGCCTGGAGCCCCGGCCAGAACCGACATAGTTATCGTGGGATCTCCAAGCTTAGCCGTTAACATAGATTATTGGCAGGCAGTTAAAGGCGCCTTGGCTGCTTCATGCCTTGTCAAGGAAGGTGGCACAATAATAATGGCAACTCCATGCTATGAAGGTATACCTATAGAGTCTCATCCCGAGATTTCGAGGATAGGAGCTCTACCCTACGATCAGGCTTTAAGAGAGATCGATAAAGGGGGTTATATGGATCCATCCCTGCCCGGCTTTATAGCAATCCATGGGCAGGTAAGGGATAAATCAGAAGTCATGATCTTCTCAGATCACCTATCGGAAAGAGATTGTGAACTCCTAGGCTTAAAAAAGGTAGGATCCGTCGAAGAAGCCATAGGAGATGCATTCAAGAAGCATGGCAAGGATGCAACGATAGGAATCCTCAGACATTTTGAAGTATTCCCGAGGATAATAGGCTGAGCTAGTGAGACCTAATTCATTTAAAAATTTAATCCATGGTCTGTGATTATGATGTCGGAAGTTGTGGTAACCTCATCTCCCGGCAAGGTTATATTATTCGGTGAACATGGTGTTAATCGTAACCAACCTGCCATAGCAACAGCAGTCAACATAAGAACGTACTGTCGAGTATCCAAGCGTAATGATGATTTATTCTCTCTAAACACAAAAGGCTTTCATGAAGTTTTAGAAAAGAAGCAGCTTTTAGCTTTTAAGAGGAAAGTGAATGCACTTCGAAAAATTAATGCGTTTGATGAGATTAAAATATTGGCAGATAATTTCCTCTCAACTCCATGCTACGTATTGGCTCACCTTATAGAAGGCGTAGATTGCTCTGGACTCGACGTGGCATGGAAATCTTCTCTGCCAATAAGATCAGGACTCGGATCAGGAGCTGCCGCATCAACATCTATGGCTTTAGCCATATTGAAGTTAATAGGCGACAATCCCAAACCTGATAAACTGGCCTACTTGGCTTGGCAGGGTGATTACATAGCTCATGGGGGTATAGCTTCGAGTTTAGACAGCAGTACATGTGCTTACGGAGGACTTATAAAATACTCAGCTTCGGGGGGAGTGGAGCCGTTACCGTTGGAGATAAAGCTACCCCTTGTAGTGGGAGATACAAAAATAAGAACTGATACAGCAACTGTAAATACACATGTGCGTAAATGGCTGGACGACCATCCTATGCGGATGCACCTTTTTAGAGAGATGGGCTATCTAGTTGAACAAGCGATAGATGCTTTGGAGAATAGAAATTTTACAATCCTTGGAAAGCTCATGAACTTACATCAATTAATCCAAGAGAAGATAGGCACATCGTGCCCTGAGAACGAGAAGCTTATTGAAGCTTCACTTTCCGCTGGAGCTCTTGGAGCTAAGATATCCGGCTCAGGAGAAGGAGGTATTATAATAGCCCTCGTGGAGCCCGATCGTCTATCCGAGGTAGCAGATGCAATTGAGAGAGCCGGTGGACGTAGTATAATCGTAGATGCTTGTGTTGAAGGAACAAGGATAGAGCCAGGAGATGTCTGGAGAAGCCTTAAACCCATCTATGATTGAAGACTATTAATTATTGGAGGTAAGGATATGGAAAACTTTCCAGTTATACCTAAAGGTAGAATCGTCGATCTAACCCACATCCTACATCCTGGAAGGGAGCAATACACCCTCGAAGTCTCTCGCTTGAAAGAGAGGGAGAGCAGAGAAGGAGACATAATGAGTGCTGTATATATGTGGTCTCATATAGGTACTCACGTGGAAGCTCCATTGCATTTCCTATCATATGGAGGCGATGTAGCCTCTATTCCACTCGAAAGTCTAATTGGCCCAGCCATAGTATTAGACTTCCGCCGTAAGAAAGTAAATGAACCTATCACGCTCATTGAGCTGAAATCTTCAGGTGAAATACAAAGAGGTGATAGAGTCCTAATTATGACTGGAAGGGATAGGCAGTATCGTACTCCAAGATCTCATGACCGGCCATACCTCGAAGTAGAGGCTGTGAAATGGCTTGTGAAAGACCGAAAGATAAAATGCCTTGGAACGGATAGCTCAGGCTTCGAAGTAAGAGGTGTGGAAGGCTATCCGAATCATCGTCTTTTATGCGGTTCCAAGATCCCGATAATAGAATGTCTAGCTAATTTGGTGAAATTGAAGCA
>JAWBPF010000067.1:0-8386 GCA_038825355.1 Bathyarchaeia archaeon | reverse complement strand
TTACGTTTAGATTTAAATAGATGCCGTTCAGGGGATCCAACCAGTGACCGGGAGGAGGATGAGAAGCCGCGTCGCATGGATATGAGGCCGGGGAGGGGAGTGTCTCAAAGACGTTAAATCGATGAGCCGATCCGCTCCGGAATATTCCACGGGTATTTCCACATCCTTGGGGTCATGTTCATCCATCAGAGTTTCCCGGGTGACTTATATAGTATGCTGTGGATCGTCTCTACGGCTTCTCCGGCGAGGTCTGCTGTGGTATACTTCTGCGGGGTCGTCGGCTTCATGGTGAGCTCTAAAACCTCTGGGATAACCTTATCCATTATATGGCTCGACGGCTCCCCGTAGAGTAGCCCTCGACAGTACGGGTGCACATAGACATAGTATCTGTCGCCGTAATAGTCGTATAGGGCTTCCCTGTCCCTTCCATATCTCGGGTTCTTCAATGCTGCGAAAGGCCATATCTTACATGCTAGAGGCTTATCGCCTCCTAGGCTGCAGAGCCATCTCCCTGATAGATGCCTCTGGAATATGCATCGCCCCTTAACAGTCTTTCTAAGATAAGCCCTACCCACATCTAATCTTACAATGTTTAAGCTGTAGAATCTCGTGATCCTCGCGTATTCACTCGTCCCTAAGGGAACCTCGAAGTATCTACAGCATTCACCGCATGCAAGGCATTTCCAGTAGGCGATCCTACGCCACGGTATAAGCCTTGTATCGGTCATCCCTGAGAATATGATAGGGCCTTCATCCTTCTTATTAAGGTGGCGCTTCTGTCATCCAGGGTTCAGATCATGGTCAACTGGAATCTATCCTGGAATCTCTCAAGTATCCTGATCGTCTTACCGCCTAGAGATGATAGGAAGATTATGTTCCCTAGGGAATGCATGGAGTCGAACCAGAGGCTGCCCATCATGGTCGCCGCAAAAGTCGCTATATTAAGGGGGTATACATATGCTGTCCAGAACCATAGGTTCATTATGGATCCGAAGACGAAGCCCCATATCGCCCCCAATGCTATTAGGGGTATGATCGACCTCTTTTTGACTACCCTTCTGAAGAGGTGGGATATACACCCGGCTAGACCCCATGCCACCATCTGATACGGCGTCCACGGTCCAAGCCCTAGCATGAGGTTTGATACGAGGGCGCTCATGACGCCTATCATGAATCCCTGGACGGTTCCTAGGACGTATCCCGCACAGATGATCAGGTAGGTGCAGGGTTGAACGCTTGGAATAGCTGCGAAAGGGATACGCGAAATGGCGGACAACGTGCCTAGAACCGCCACCAAAGCCACCTCCTTCGATCCTGCAGGCGATCCCTCGAACTCTATCACGACCGCCGCCAAGGCGAGGACGGCCACGGAGACGGATACTATAGCCCAGTTCATGGATATGGGAGGCTTCATCGGGTGAACCCTTGAGAGTATGGGGAGCCCGGCTAGGATGACCGCTAATGCTAGGGGTATGAGGCTTATCCTCGCCTTCATGAGAGCACCTTCAAGGCTTCATCCAGGGTTAATACGTCTGATGGATAGCCCTTATCCGATAGCGAGGCGAAGAGCCTGTTTATCTGGGGTGAGAAGAACATGGCCTTAGCTAGGACTCTACGCCTATCCCCTGAGGCCACCAATTCACCATCGCTTAATAATACGATCCTGTCAGCCGTGCCCGCCACGAGCTCCACGTCATGGGTTGCCATGACGGCGGCCCCCCCTCTACCCTTGAACTCTCTTATGTATCTGATGAGCTTGGATTTGAGGAGTTCATCCATCCCCCGGGTGGGTTCATCTAGGAGGAGGAGCTTCGGATCCCCCGCTGCAACGGATGCGAAGGCTATCCACTGCCTCTCCCCGCCGCTCAGGTATCTGGGATATCTATCCCTTAGATGGGTTATCCCGAACCTTTCAAGGATCTCCTCTAAACCCTTCCTCAGACTCTCCCCTTTAAATCCGCGGCTCCGCAGTGTGAGGGCGATCTCCTCCTCCACTGTGTCCGCCAATAGATGCAGGTTAGGGTTCTGGAACAGGTATCCGGAGAGCCTAGCCAAGGTCCTCTGATCCATCTTGCGGGTGTCAGAGCCGTCGACTATAACCCTTCCCTTAACAGGCTTGAGGAGGCCGTTGAGATGCTTGAGCAGGGTGGTCTTGCCGCATCCGGTTCTACCCATAACCGCTAGGAGCTCTCCCTCATAGACGGCTACGGATACGCCCTTTAAGGCTGATACCCCACCTGGATAACTATAATATACATCCTCGAGTAGGGCCACGCATCTATGCGGCTCCGCCGAGCCTCCAGGATGGTCCCCCAGGGCTGGGTTCCCGGAGGGCTTAACCCCCATCCTATCCATTAGGATCCTAGCCTCCTTGACGGTTAACGCTATGGGCAAACCCATCAGTTTAGTTAGGGCTGAGACCGGGGGAACCCTGACTCCGAGCCTCTGGAGCTCAGCCTCCCCGAGGACCTTTCTGGGATGGCCATCCCCTAAGACTTCACCCCCCCCTAGGAGGATAAGCCTATCAGCGTAGCTGAGAACCCTTTCAAGCCTCTGCTCAACGAGGATCACCGTGAGGCCGAGTTCGCTGTTCAGCCTCTCTAGGACGTGGAGGATCTGCTCGGCGGTGACGGGGTCGAGCTCCGAGGTAGGCTCATCCAGGATTACTATCTCTGGTTGAAACGCCAATACAGATGCTAAGGCTACCTTCTGTTTTTCGCCACCTGAAAGATCACGGATCCTCCTATGCCTTAAGGGTTGAGCCTCCACAGCGTCTAAGGCTTCGACGATCCGCCGCTCCATGACGTCCCTGGGTAGGGCTATGTTCTCTAAGCCGAAGGCCACCTCGCCTGAGACCCCCGTCGTAACCATCTGGTTCTCAGGATCCTGGAATACCATGCCGGCCTTCAAGGCCAGTTTGCTAGGAGATGTAAACCTTGTATCCAGGCCTTGAACCCTAACCCTGCCCTCCATGACTCCGCCGTAGAAGTGGGGTATGAGGCCGTTTACGCATCTGCAGAGGGTGGTCTTCCCACTCCTAGAGGCCCCGGCGACGACGACGAACTCCCCATCCTCCACCCTCAGATTTATGGATTTCAGAGCTTGCCTCTCATCTCCCCTGTAACGGAACGATAAATCCTCAAATTCTATCATCGCTGATACTCACCCCTTACGCCTCCAAGCAGGTTTCAAGACTGGGGGAACGAATAGGAGCAGGAAAGCAGCCGTGGAAAGCCATAATTGGCTGGGATACGCTACGTCCATACGGGATCCCTGTGCTAGAAGGATGCCCCCCGCCGCGAAAGAGATCAGATAAGACTTCTCCTTTAATCCCCATTCCATGACCTTGTACATGGACCTCTCTTTGAGGGCTCCGAAGGCCCTCGCCTCCATCGCCTCCGCCAATTGTATAGCCCTCTCAAGGGAGTTCGATAAGAGAGGGACAATTATGGATGCGCTACCCCTAACCTTTTCTAGGAGATTGCCCTTCCCTCCATCGCTGGATAGGCCTCTAGACCTCATAGCCTCTGAGATCCCGTTTAGATCCTCCATTAGTGTTGGGATGAGCCTCAAGGAGAGATAGGAGGCCACCATCGTCTTAGAAGGGATCCTCATGAAGCTCAGGGCTGAGAGCAAGTCGTCGGGGTTACAGGCTAGGGTGAATATGAGGAAAGCCGTCAAGGTTACTAGAAGCCTTAAGGCCATGATGAGGCTCAGGGAGAGGGATTCCACCGATAATACAAGCCTGCCGAAGATGGGGAGCCTCCAAGGGGAGGCGAGGAGAATCCTTGATCCCACCCCTGAGAGCAGGGAGTTGACGAGCACCACTAAGCCCAGCATAGGCCCTGTATACTTCATGAACCTAAGCCAAGACTTAGCCATCCCAGCTGCTACCAAGTCGAATAATATGAATGCGGATATAATGAGTAGGTGGGGGAGATCCTCGACAATTAGGGTTAAGCCGACGACTATTAGGGTCCATGAAAGCTTGAGGAGGGGGTCCATCCCATGGAACGGCCTCCCATCGGCCATGGGATAAGGTGAAGATGTATTATCCAATTGGCGTCTCCTCCTATGATGGATTCCGGGATTCATCCATGGTTAGGGTTCACCTTCCTCCCTGGGGCTTAAGGGTAGGGGCTCGTATTCCCCGTCCACCATGAGGAGCCCATGTAGGTTCGATGTCTTACCTTGGATCAGGGCTTCTACGGCGGATCCCACACTGTCAGGGGTGGATCCAGTTATCAGCCATGCGGCTCTACTGGTGGCTGAGGTGCCCCCTAGGCTCCAAGGGTTCCTGGAGGCTTGGATCAGCGAGAGATCAGGGTCCCCTTCGAAGCTGTGGAGGCTTCCCCTCCAGTCCAGGGCGTGAACCACCCCCCCTTTATCATAGTATGCGTAGTATCCAAGCCGGTCATGTATCTCGTACAGCTTTATGGGCAGGTCGTCCTTGAAGTATCCTATTATGATGAGGTTGAACCTGCCAAGGCTTTCATCGCCTAGTACAGCCTCACCCATGGGTTTAAGGTATGCTTCAACGCCGAGGCTTGAAAGGTGCCCTTCTAGGCTCTCGGCTTCGCTTCTGAAGTCGTCCGAGTACAGGATCAGGGTTGGATATCTATCTCCGCCGTATCCATGCAGGAAAGGCTCGGGATAATCCCCTATGATCGCTGAAGCCATGGGAAGCGAAGACCATGGATGTAGATCCCAGCGCTCCACATCCCCTTCGCGTAGGATGTAGTCGGCAGCCCCTACGGGGGCGAGAAACCCATTTATATAGTATAGCCAGTCCACCTGTACGCCATCCATCCCGCCTCTCTCGAAGCCGTTTATCGAGGTTACGAAGCGTCCCCCATACGTGGCTTCCACATCGGATACGATCCTCAACGCCTCCAGGGCGGTCGCATCCTCTTCCAGGGTTAGGGCCTCCTCGAGGATCACGGTGGAGCCGAAATCCCTGGATACGATGAGCCTGACGTGGATCTCCGAGGTGGAGCCGCCGGGGCTACCCGGAGAGTGGAGGTATACGAGTAGTACGGCGATGAAGGCTAAAGATATGAGGAGCGCCGGGAGGACTCTGTGAGCCTTCAAACCTCACCTTCTCCTATGCCTGGCTTACGGGTTGCCCTCTCCCCATCGCGGATGGGTCCTTTACGGGCTTTCCTAACCTTTATGGAGATCTCCTTTCTCGCCACGGGTAGGAGCTGCTTCAACTTCACCACAGAGTCCTCGTGGATCAGGTATAGGTCTAAGGGCTTCCTAGGCATGGAGCCGTTCACCTCATAGACGTAGTAGCCTCTCTCCCCGTCTAAGGAGACTAGGAGGGCTCCACCCTCCTCCCTTTTCACCTCGACGGCTGAGGTTAATTTTAGGGCGTCTAGGATGCTGCTGCCTTCTTCGACTTCCACCTCGAGGCTTTCGCAGAGTTCATCCATGAAAGCCAGGAGCCCCTGAGACCTCGCCTCCAAGATATGGGTTTTCCCATATCTACGGCGTTGGATCAGCCCCGCCTTCTCCAGGATCTCCACATGCCTCGCAGCCACAGGCACAGAGATTCCGAGCCTGTTCGCTAATCCGGTTATGTGGAGGGGTTCCCTGGATAGTATCTTCATCATCTCCAGTCTCGTCTCGCTGCTTAGGGCTTTCGCCAGGCTGACCATAACCATTACCTAAACAGGTAATAATTATTATTTAAAATATAAATATTTCTCGGAGGAAAGGGACGCCTGGTGAACCAGATGAACATGAGGATGGGGCAAAAACCGGTATCAACGATCCTACTCGTTGCGTTAGCCATCCTCATAGAACAACCCGTCTACGCAACCGCCTACCCGTACACGCCCGGAAGCCAACCAGTGTCAGGCGCCCTAAGCTATCTTAGGAGCGTGCAGGCGGATGACGGCGGGATCGGGGATTTCGCATCCTCAGCCTGGGCTGCCATGGCCATAGCGGCGGCCGGAGAAGACCCCCACAAATGGAATAAAACAGATGCAAACCCCTCAATCCTAGATTACCTGAAAAATAATAGAAATCAACTCAATCCTTCCAAAGCTACGGATTTAGCGAGATTCATCTTGGCATTGAACGCTGCCAGCGAAAACCCAAGGGACATCGAGGGAACAAACTATGTAGCCCTCCTAAAAGTTTTATATAATAATGGTCAGCTGGGGGATGAGTCGCTTTTAAACGATGACTTCTGGGGCTTGATAGCCCTCGTCTCAGCCGGCGAGGAGGACCAGACAATGATCAATGGCATAAAGGCATTCATAAAGGCGAATCAGAACGGGAATGGGGGCTGGAGCTACGGCGTCGGCCTACCCAGCGACGTGGACGACACGGCGGCCGCAATAATGGCTTTGACAGCCGCGGGGGAATCCAAGGGCTCAGAAGCCATAACGAGGGGACTAAGCTACATTAAATCGAAGCAGATGAGTAACGGGGGCTTCGAATCCTTCGGCAGCACAAACGTTGGAACGGACGCTTGGGCCATATGCGCTATAGCCTCGGTCGGCCAGGATCCCACAAGCGAGTATTGGACTAAAGATGGTAAAACGCCCGTCGACGACCTACTAACCTTCCAGAACGCTGATGGATCCTTCAGCTGGCCAGAACCGAATCCGATGAAGGAGTTGGCCACCTCCTACGCCATAGTGGCGCTGGTTGGACGATACTATCCAGTTAACGGCCTCACCGTTTACGTGAGGATCGAGGGGACCACGGACACGATCTGGAGCGGCTACGTCTTCGTCGCCGCATCCAGCATTAAAGACTATAATCATGGGGCTTCCCACTACCTTCCGTATCCAACGCCTCTCGGAGCCTTAAATAGGGCATCTAAAATGGGAGGCTTCAACTACCTGGTAAACGACACGGCCTGGGGCCTATACGTATGGTCCATAAAAAATGAGAATGAGAGTGGGGCTTCAGGTTGGCTTTATAGGGTTGACTATATCATGCCTTGGGTCGGCGCCGCCTATTTCATTTTAGGCGAGACTTCGCCGCCGGAGCCCCCGCACAGAGAAGTCTTATGGTACTATGGAGTTTGGACGCTTAAACCAACCAAGTTAACTGTGGATAAACTTGAAGTTGAGAGCGGAGAGCCGTTTAACGTGGAGGTTGAATGGTATAACGACACCGCTGGAAGTTGGCTCCCCTTACAGGGTGCTACGGTTCACGTAAACGGTGAGAATTATACGACAGAGCCCGATGGATATGTTTCAGTCATAAAGACCGTGGCGTCAACCAAGTCCTGCACCGTCTACGCTGAGAAGGATGGTTATATAAGGAGTAACAGGGCTACGGTTAGAGTTTCCCCACCGACGGGAGGGGGAGCAGGAGGAAACGTGACAGTTAAGGCGAATATAACGGCCGCCGTAGCCATAGTCGTCTCCCCGCCGGAGATAGACTTTGGAACTTTGGGGCCGGGAGATGTAAGCGACGTATACATGGTCGTGATAACTAATAAGGGCTCCAAGAGGGCATACATCACAGTAGAGGTAAGCGATGATAACGGCCTATTCGTTAAAGGCTTGAGGTTTAACGGATACACTCATCGAGATTTTGAAGCCTACGTGGAAGGGCATGAAGGGAGGAAAGCCGTCAGGGTTAGATTATGGGTCCCTGAAGACGTTGGAGGTATAGGGGAGATCACCGGCACCGTCACCTTCTGGGCTGAAAACGCATGAAACCTCCACCCTACTTTTTTCGATCGGTCCATCATCGATTTGATTTGAATCGCCGGCCAGGTGGGGATTCAACTCGATGAAGGATGGGATCCCCATAATCTTAATGACGAGTTTGCTGATTTCCCTGATGCTTATTCCAAGGGTAGACTCCAGCATAGGGGTTGGGGTAAACCCGGCTGAACTGTTCTACAGCGTTGACAGCGGCTCCAAGGTTCAAACCCAAAGTTTATACGTCGTAAATTCGGGCGACGAAGAGGCGAATTACGAGGTATTCACCGAGTCAGCGTCCTCAAGCCTAGTTCGCATAGAGCCTAGGGCCTTCAAGCTAGATCCAGGAGAATACATGAAGATCAGGTTATCCATATTGCCCTGGAGGTATCCATCGGCTGAGGATGTAAACTTTAAAGTATGCATTAAGGCTACATCTCCGAGGGGAAACCTAGAACCAGGAGTAGGGCCTGGAATAAAAGTACAAGTTTACGTAGATTTCAAAATCCCTTCAACCCCCGTATCTGAAGCCCTAGCCTATCTTAGGAGCGTGCAGGCGGATGACGGCGGGATCGGGGATTTCGCATCCTCAGCCTGGGCTGCCATGGCCATAGCGGCGGCCGGAGAAGACCCCCACAAATGGCGTAAAGGAGAGGGGCCCTCAATAGTCGACTATCTGAGAACCAATGGAGGAGAACTCGACCCTAACAATC
>JAWBPF010000066.1:0-8492 GCA_038825355.1 Bathyarchaeia archaeon | reverse complement strand
CCTGAAGCCGCTCTTTCATCCAGCCTATGGGAGCTTAGCCTATGTGAGAACTCGCTGAGCTTAGCCTTTAGGCTTTCGAACAATATCCTCCCTCTTCTGCGTCATGGCTGCTAGTGTCTTTCGCCGTTCCTCCATCTCATTGAGGACTCTAGCGAGCTGCTCCTGAACGGAGGCTATCATGCGCTCTATATCACCCTGTCTACCTCTGAAGTCATGGATGGCATCCTCCAAGCCTTTCTCTATGCATACGCCTGCCCCCACCCCCACTATGGCTTTATCTATCTCAGCTAGCTTGACCCTGATGAAGGAGCCGCCTCCCACGGGGACTAGGGCCTCTCCAACTCCTTCAACTTCTCTTAACCCTTTTAGGGTG
Source organism: Bathyarchaeia archaeon (assembly GCA_038825355.1). Lineage (GTDB taxonomy): Archaea > Thermoproteota > Bathyarchaeia > 40CM-2-53-6 > DTGE01 > DTGE01. The sequence goes on along the minus strand of JAWBPF010000066.1, from coordinate 8,119 downwards.
GAGCTTGCTAGTAGTACTTCGCTTAAAGCTGAGTTTAAAAGTTCAAGCCTTGCCTGCAGAATCTTAGCGGTGTCCTCCAGTATACGATACTCTACGTATATTCTTCTGAGGTCGCCTCCTTCCAAGTTGCTCTTATCGCTGCCTCTCAAGGTTGCTGCGCTTCCTCCTCAACTTTTTCAATCTTTATTTCGAACCTCTTCGCCTTATATCTTCCTCCAAGCTCGGAAAATACCTGCTCCATGATGTCTTCTGTTTTAACCCCTCTAACTTTTAGATTGAACCTAATCTTAGTGTTAGGTTTTCTCACCTCTCCGGTTACCCTAAATATTTTTACGTTCAAAGTCTCCACCAGATCCTCAGACCATTAGTCTCTATTTAATGGTTAATTATCTTATCGGATCATACCTTGCTCTTCCTAGAGTCTAGGTGGTTCCTCTTTTAAGCTTAGAATCCTAATGCCCTTGTGAGGACGGCTAATTCATGGCCTAAAGTAGTTGAACCCACTATGACGCCGTGGATGTTGGCTGTCAACCCGCATTTCGGAAGATTTAATCCTCCGTTTACTGTACATGGCTCGGACTCCACTTTAAGGAGGTCTTCGAGAAGCCTCTTTTCCTCATCGCTTATAAGAGGTGAAGTTACAGCCCCTCTATTTGTGGCGACTGCCAGGGATCCCACGTATGGGAGGCTGCCTATGGTTCCAGATTCCACTTCTACATCGTATAGGTCGGCTAGCATCCTTCTAAGCTTTGAGGGCAACCTTGGATCCACTAGGCATCCCCTATCGTTCACTAGGATCATGTTGCCCAGCGCCGTCCATTTACAGTCTAAGATGGAGATCTCCACTCCTGGGAGCTTTTCCTCTAGGTTTCTCCACTCCTCATCCCTGATTATATATGGTACGGCTATGCCTTTATTGTTTCCAGCCGCCATCACCCCTAGGAGGGAGGATCCCCCTAGAGTGGAAGAATACGCTGCAACGTTCAGTTCCTTTTCTATGGCTTTGATCTTCTTTTGAGTTATTCCGGGGGGTAGGAGGCATAGGCTATCAAGGGATAGAAGGTACAGTCCTATGCTTGGGTTACCCTGGATGTCTAACTGCAGGGTCATATTCAGGGTCTCATAACCTTCCTATGGAGGTAATATTGTGATTCTTCCTTCCTCATCCTTTACGAGTTTTACTGTGATCCTCCTAGGAGGTTTCTCTATCCCCTTGGACCATAACTCCTCATTAACTTCGTTGCTCACCTTAACTTCTTCAGCCTTCATAATCCTCTTCGCCTGTGCTCTGATGAGCTTAATGGCTCTCGGAGCCCTCTGCCTTCGAGGTACCCTTACCAGCTCCTTCAGATTCATGGTTACTATCCGTTCCTCTGATACGGCGGGGCCTTCTTCAGCCAATTACAGGCACCTTCCATTAAGTCCTCGATTGGATGCTTATATTTTAAGTTTTGAAGCTCGCCAATTTCTCTGCTTAGGGTTTGTGCGTACCTTTCCAAGGGTTTTCGCAACCACCCATGTTGGTACGCCGCTCCTCTGTTTGCCCGCTTTCGCAAGCCTCTTCTTTCTAGCTAAGGGTTTATTTCTCGCCATTCTTATATCCTCCTTATATGGATGTCCCTTTTAAGGGATTGGATCCTCCTCAATATTTCTTTGAGCTGCCTATCGGTTATAGGGGTTGGTATACGGCCTGTTTGGGTAAGTTGGATGAGTTGGTCCTCGAGGCTTTCAGCAATCTCAGGTTTAACCATTTTAATATTGGTAAGTCTAGCCCTGGCCTCGGATGTAAGTATCGTCTTAAGTACAGCTTGCTTTCTAGCCTCTAATTGCTGCCTAATCTGGGCTTTCCTTTGTTCCTCTATTAGGGATTTCTGAAGTTCAGCAAGTTTACGTCTCCGGATCAATTCGACCTCTTCATCTTCGCTCATAGCGCATTTCTCCGCTGGGGCTAGTCAAGGGATTTGGAAATCTAGCTTAAATCCTTTGCTCAAGTCCTCCCTTTAATCATTTTTCTTTTTGAGAGGGGGATGCGTTTGATGTTGCCGCATTCTAGACATGTTATTATGAGTTTAGATCCGTGTTCTGGGCGTATCCTTATCCTGCCTGTCTTACCCGGTATTATCGGGGTGAGGCATTTCTTACATATCTTCAGTTTTTCTCTTGGTGGGGGGCGGAGGTTAACCTTCTTAGCGATATTTAACGCTATCTGAACGTATCTTCTGGCTCTTTCAGGATCCTTGGGGAAGACGGAATGTGCCATGTTTAGGAGGATCTTGAACCTCTCCATTGCAAGCTCTTTAACCTCTGTGTTCCTCATGTTGCACCACTAAAGCTTATCTTCTTCGGTTCATGTTACTCCAAGGGGCTGGTTTAAGGGGTTTAGTTATGGGGAGGCTTATAATTGTTTTAGTTGAGTCGGCTTTGGAGCTTGTCCCGAGATCGATCATTAATCACCCTTCAGTGGTTAAGTATGCTAGGAGGAGGGGGAAGAAGGCTGATGAAGTCCTCCTGGATAGGTCCCATCATCATTTCGCCATGAGGGGGCTCCCTGAAGCTGAGAGGAGGGGGCGCCCAGATATAGTGCATCTCACCCTCCTAAACATACTCGGCACCCCTTTAAATAAGAGGGGGCTCCTGGAATGCTACGTGCATACTAGGGATGATAAAGTAGTTGTAGTGGATCCTGAGACGCGGCTACCGAGGAGCTACGACCGCTTTCTAGGCTTAGTCGAGCAGTTATTTAGGTTCGGCGTGGTGCCGGTCGATGATCACCCGTTTATGGAGATCAAGGATTCAACTTTGGCCCAGCTGATCAGGGATTTGATGCCTTCAACGGTTATAGGCCTCTCCGTGATGGGGCCGCCCAATCCTTTAAGGGAGATATGCGAGAGCGTATCCAAGCTGGCTAAGGTTATGGTTTTGATCGGGGGTTTCCCCAGGGGGCACTTTAGCGATGAAACCTTGGGGGTTATAGATTCCTTATATAGGATTCACTGGGAGGGCCTAGATTCATGGGTTGTAGCTTCAAGGGTCGTCTATCAATTCGAGCTCTCCCAAGGTATACTCTACTAGCCAATATACTGAATAAGAGCGTTATTGTTAAGAGTATGGGTATGACCTGTAATGGGGTCTCCGGTATGTTTATCCATTCGCCGTATATTAGGGAGGCTGCGGTGTAGGCGTTTGCATATAGGTCTGCGGGGGCTCCGGGGGTTCCGGGAGTTGGGAAACCGTTTAGGCAGGATCCATCCCCTAATTGGAGATCTACGCCGGCCTCGTTTTCGCCTGTAATCCATTCGTATAGGGTTGTGCACCATCCTCGATATTTTGGGTCTCCGTGGACAATCCAGGTTTCAACCATGGCTCTCAGGGTTAGGGAGGCTGCAAGAAGCTCTTTGGGATATTCCCTCACCCCTGTTACATCTCTGACCGGGTGTAGGCCTCCATGTGCGTCCACCATCTTTTTTAGGAATGCTTCTTCCCATAGGATTATAGCCTCCCTTGCCTCCTGTATTGTTGGGTTTGGCTCCTCGTCTATGAGGGAGATTAGGCGTAGATAGGTGGTTAGGCTGAAGACGGCTAACGCGTTTGGGATAATCGATTGATTAGAAGCCTCCATAGTATCGTAGAAGCCTCCGTAGCCCCATTGGGTTGGCCCTTTCTCCTGGGCTTTCAGTATCCAATTAGCGGTCTCTTGGGCGTACTCCCCATATCGATGGGATCTCTCAGGTGATCCCCACTTCTCCTCATATGCGGCTATGTGGAGGAGTGAAACTAGGATCATGGAGTTCTCTCTAAGTCTTGACTGGAGGAGGTTGTCATCATAGCTTAGAATCCAGGCTCCGTCGCTTCTCCTAGAGGTTTCCGTTAGCTTGTCTATTAGATTCTCTGAGGATTCTATGACTTCATCTAGCTTATTCTTCTCATCCTCGGTGAGTATTTGATCTTCAAGGCGTAGATGGAAGGATGTGAAGGCGAGGTTTTGAAGGATTTCAGCGTTACTATAATATGGTTGAGGCTTCGATATCCATCTTCCCCCACTAGGGTCGTAGTATGGGTGGAAGTACGTTCCCGACTTCGCGTTCAGGATGAACTTGAGGATTCCGAGTATTTCAGGTATGTCACTCCGTGTAGGAATGAGCTTCGTATGCATTGTGAGAGTGTAGGCAACTGCGCTATTCTCGGCTACATCGATTATAGCGCCTTCTCCGGGGTTGGATGAGTAGTAGGATCCCAATATTGTAGTGGTCCTACGGGTTTGGAGCCATTCCAATGATTTATTTATCCTTTTCATAATGTCGGGTTCTGTCTCAGCTTCCAAGGGTTGGAGGGCGAATATATGCATCGATAATATGAAGATTAATGAAACAGCTATGATGGGTAGGGTTTGAGTTTTCATAGTTTAACGCAGCCCTCTACCTTATCCTATTTAAGGGATCGTCGATTACTTCTTATAATTAATTTATCTTATTTTTGTTTGTTTATGGGTTGGCCTCTTCTTTTCGCCTAGGATTGTTTACGTTTGTACTTTGTTTTGGGTTATGTTTATTGGCTAGTTTCGATGGTTATTTCCTGGGTGTCTATGGTATGTCTGATGACTTGGAGTTGGAACGTTTGAGGCGGAGGAAGTTGGCTGAGCTGAGGAGGAAGTTTACGGAGCAGGCTAAGGATGAGGCGACGGAATCTACTCAAGAGGAGGTTTCCGTTGATGATGTTTTGAGAGGTCTCCTGGTTGGGAGGGCTTGGGAGGTTTTAGCGGCGGCTGAAGCGCAGTATCCTAGGGTGGCCTCCGAGGTTAAGAGGGGGCTTGCCCTTCTCGCTAGGAAGGGTGGGATTAAGGGTCCTATATCAGGTGAGGAGTTGATGTGGTTTTTTAGGCGTTTAGGTTTGAGGGTTAGATTGGAGACTAAAATTAGGTTCTTGGAGAGTGGAGAATTGAAGTCTTTAGCCGAGAAGTTGAGGGGAGGTTAGCCTTTGGTTGGGACTTCTAGTTCTCCTCCATTGTTCGTGGTTTTTCTAGGTACCGCGGGCTCGGGTAAGACCAGCCTCGTATCCTCTTTTCAGGGATGGCTGGAGGGTTTAGGCTTAAAGGTTAGGGTTGCAAACTTGGATCCGGGATGTAAGGCTACGCCTTATAGGTCTGACTTCGATGTTAGGGATTTCTTCACGGTGGAGGGGCTTATGGATGAGATGGGTCTAGGCCCTAATGGAGCTATGGTTAGGGCTGTGGAGCTTATTGAGCCTGTCCTAGGGGGTCTAAAGGAGAGTTTCAGGTCGGGGGATTTCTGGCTTGTGGATACTCCGGGGCAGAGTGAGCTCTTCGTCTTTAGGAGGGTGGGGCCGAGGGTGGTCGAGATCTTGAACAGGTGGGCGCCTGTAGTAGGGGTTTATCTTGTCGACCCGGAGTTGGCGGAGTCGCCTTCAGGACTTGTCTCAGCCTTCTCATTGGCTTTAGCGGCTAGGCTTAGGGTTACAACGCCCCTCGTCCTGGTATTGAGTAAGGGCGACATTATAAGTCGGGATGTGGCGCGTATGTGTAGCGACATGAACTACCTGAAGGACAGGGTTTTAGAGGAGGAGGTTGGAAGCTTCACAGATCTGGCTTTAGGCCTGATGGATCTGATAAAAGGATTGGCCTTGGCTCAGAGGACAGTGAAGGTTTCAGCTAAGACTGGAGAGGGATTATCCGAGCTTTACGACCTCATCCATGAGAGCCTATGCGAATGCGGAGACTTGACGTAAAAAAGGCTTCTCTCCGGCTCGCCACAGGTCAACATTGACCTCCAGGGTTTAGAATACTTTCACTCCTTGGAAGGGACCCCCCCCCCCCCCCAGATTTAAGGTTTATACGTATACCTGATTCTACGGTTTTCATAGGTTTCACGTTTTCGTAGCTGTGTTTTCTTAGCTTCGTGTCTTTTTTCTTTGTGGGTTCCACACTTTTATAACGTTGTTAAATGGCCTCAACGTTGAAGAGTTACGGGCAATTTTAGGGAGGTCAGTGAAACTTTCACCCACCTCTCTATTTATATACTCCTGTGCCGTGTTGTTTCAAGCCTTGTATGTAGGCGAGGCTATTCATCGATGAACTCCCCAAATCCGAGTTCCCCTAATCTGAGCAGTATTCGATGTAGATTGAGTCCTTTGCAGAGAGGCTATCTCCTCTATTAAGCTGGGCCTCCAAGGCTTGACTGGTTTACGCGTCCTATCCTCGGCTTTCAGGGTTTCGAATAAGGAGTTTGTAGCGATGAGGCATTTCACGGATCTGATAAATTCACTTGGCGGCCGATTATCTCCGGTATAATTCTCTCAGATTAATCTTTAAATTGGTTTATTGTCATTTGTAACATGTTTCGGAGTTGGAGGTTGGATGGTGGCTTTGAATAATTTAGAGGTTAAGGGTGTGATTCCAGCTATGGTTACCCCCTTCAACGGGGATGGATCCATAGACTTTGAGGGTTTGAAGAGGCTTACTCGTATATTATTGGATGCTGGGGTTCACGGGCTCTTCCCTTTGGGTAGCATAGGGGAGGGGCCTAAGCTTAGCCGTGAGATGAGGATGAAGGTCCTGGAGGCTGTCGTGGACGCTGCTGGAAGTAACGTTAAGGTCATACCAGGCGCCGGCGGCGTCACAACTAGGGATACGATCCAATACGTAGGGGATGCCTCTGATCTCGGGGCCTCAGCGGCTATTATTCATCCACCATGGTACTATCATCCGACGCCTGAAGCCCTCCTAGAGCATTATTTAATGGTCGCAGACAACTCTGAGATCCCGATAATCCTATATAATCTACCTTCTTTTGTAGGCTACGAGATACCCGTAGAGGTAGTGGCCAAAGCTGCGGAGCATGAGAACATTATAGGGATAAAGGATAGCAGCGCAAACCTCCTCTACTTCATGGAGCTCATCAGGATAACACCTGAAGGGTTTAACGTGATCCAAGGCTACGGCGTACTCTTCCTGCCAAGCCTGATAATAGGAGGAAGGGCAACCCTTTCAGGGGAGGCTAACCTGGCTCCAAGGCTCTTCACAGGGATATACGAGGCTTATCTCCGGAGGGACCTAGAAGAGGCTAGGAGGCTACACTCCAAAGCAGCCGCCCTAGCTCCTGTATTGGGATATGGAACCTTCCCAGTAAGCGTCAAGGAGGCCATGAACATGATAGGCTTACCGGGAGGACATGCTCTGCCTCCTTCATCCCCCCTGAAACCCGAAGAAAGGGATAAGCTACGTAGAGCCCTAATCGAAGCAGGAATACTGAAAGAACAGTAAAATCTCGAGGGTATATACTAGGGGAAGGGGACATGGTTGAACAATCTAATAGGCTTAGAGTAGCCGCCGCCCAGACCGCTCCCATCCTGATGGATAAGGAGGCAAACCTTCTAAAGATAGAGGATTACCTGGAGCAGGCTGTTAAGGCTGGAGCTGACCTGGTAGTATTCCCTGAATGCGCATTAACAGGATACGCTCTAGCCGACATCGAGGAGGTGAAGGAGATGGCTGAGCCTGTCCCAGGATCCTCCACAGAGAGATTAGAGAGGCTATGCCGGAGGCTTGAATGCTGGGCTGTGGTTGGACTCATAGAGTCTTCAGAGAGAACATTCTATAATACAGCCGTACTCGTGGGGCCGGGTGGGATAGCCGCGAGGCATAGGAAGGCGCATCTCCCATTCCAGGGCCTCGATAGATTCGCCTCTAAGGGAAGAGAACCTCTTAGAATCCACGAGACAGCCATCGGTAAAATAGGCCTAGCCATATGCTACGACATATTCTTCCCTGAGACGGTTAGGGTCTTAACGCTCATGGGCTTAGAGTTATTAGTGGTGCCTACAAACTGGGCTATGGGAGTGGAGTTCTACGCTGATCATTTAAGCCAAGCCCGGGCGGTAGAGAACCATGTGAACCTCGTGGCAGCCAATAGGGTAGGCGAGGAGAGGGGCTTCAAGTTCTATGGCAGAAGCCGGATAGTGGATCCCAACGGGAAAATCTTAGCGGAGGCAGGTGGGGGAGAAGAGCTGATAACCGCGGAGTTAGACATGGCTGAACCGCACAGGAAGCACATCGTAAGGATCCCCGGGGAGTGGGAGATAGACATACTAAGGGATAGAAGACCCG
>JAWBPF010000065.1:6349-8687 GCA_038825355.1 Bathyarchaeia archaeon | reverse complement strand
ACGCTCACACTGAAGGTTAAGCCACCTATCCCGAGGGCTTACATCGATCTGGAATCTAAAATAGAAGATGTAGTTGGGGAAACAGGAATTATTAAGCCAAAATACGGAGGCTACGACATCGCCGTTCTCGATGAATCGATGTTTCCATGGCCTACAGTCTTTAAATTATTATTGGAGCATCAATTTGAAATATGGGTGACTCAAAGCAAAGGGAGAATTTTGGTATCCTGTAAACCCCCCTCTATTTAAATGATTGAAACGAAGCATTCAACCATTAAAGCCTCCTTCGAAGGCCAAGCACCTCTGAGACGCGGCTCTTTAGCCTTTAAGGGTAACTCCAACCGATTCGGATGCCTTCCTACAAGCATTCGTTCGAGTTCAGGGATTTACAAATGGACGAAAACGGAGCTCTCCTCTCATTCTCGACGAGGAGGAGTTAAAAGGGTTAATTATATGGTTTAAATTACATCTATATGGTTTTACTTAGTTTCGGAGGCGATTGTTTGGAGTATGCTATGTGGGTTGAGAAGTATAGGCCGAGGGTCCTCAGCGATATAAGGGATCAGGATGAGATCATCCGTAGGTTGAAGAAGTTCGTGGAGGCTAAGGCTATGCCTCATTGCCTCTTCGCAGGCCCTCCTGGGACCGGTAAGACCACGGCAGCCCTATGCCTTGCCCATGAGATGTTCGGTGAGAGGTTCCATGAGGCTTTCATGGAGTTGAACGCCAGCGACGCAAGGGGTATAGACGTTATACGGACGACCGTGAAGGAGTTCGCTAGAGCCGCCTCCATAAGCGGGTTACCCTTCAAGATCCTCGTCTTAGATGAGGCGGATAACATGACTGCCGACGCTCAACACGCTATGAGGAGGACAATGGAGCGCTACACCCAGACCTGCCGTTTCATATTATGCGCCAATTATTCAGGCAGGATCATCGAGCCCATCCAGTCGAGGTGCGCCATATTCAGGTTTACACCTTTAGGAGACAAGGTTCTCGCCGAATTCCTGATGGAAATAGCGGAGAAGGAAGGCGTTAAAATAGCTGAGGATGGGCTTGAAGCCATAGTAAGGGTGGCCGGAGGAGATATGAGGAAGGCTATAAACACTCTGCAGGCAGCTGCCTCCATGGATAAGCCCGTAGACGAGGAGGCCGTATACTCTGTGTTAGGCTTAGCCAAGCCGGGTGAAGTGGAGGATCTCTTAGGGAAGGTCCTTTCAGGGAGGATAGATGAGGCTAGGAAGATCCTGAGGTCCATGCTTTGGTCCCAGGGAGTTTCAGGCCTAGACCTCCTAAAACAGATCTACTATCAAATGTTGAACATGGATCTACCCGGAGATCTCAAGGTAGACCTAGTGGATGCCATCGGTGAAGTGGAGTATAGGCTATCCCAGGGGGCTGATGAAGAGATCCAGCTTACAGCCCTGCTGGCTAAGCTCTCCTCAAAGGGGGCCTCCGGTTGAGCCAGCCCTGGATAGTAAAGTATAGACCTGTAAGCCTGAGCGAGGTTGCCGGCAACAGCGAAGCTAAGAAAGCCCTCCTATCCTGGCTAAAGGATCTACAAGCAGGTAAGGCGACCAAGAAGGCTGCGCTCCTCTACGGGCCTCCAGGCACCGGGAAAACTGTTACCGTGGAGGCTGCAGCAAGAGATTTGAACCTAGACTTGGTGGAGGTTAACGCTAGTGATAAGAGGACAGGCGAACTCCTAGAGAAGATCGCGGGACGAGCCGCCACCCAAGGAGACCTCTTCGGACGAGGGAGGATAATACTCCTAGATGAGATCGACGGCATAAACCTTCAAGAAGATAAGGGTGCTGTGCCGATACTCCTCAAGATTCTAAATGAGGCTGAGAACCCCATAGTCTTCACGGCCAATGATCCGTGGGATCCCACGATCAGGCCTCTAAGGGAAGCATCCCTCCTTATAGAGTTTAAACGACTAGGATTGAGGGATTCCATCCCTTTTCTAAGGAGGATCTGCAGCCTAGAGGGCTTAGAGGCGGATGATGCGCTGCTGAAGGCTCTAGTGGAGAAGAACAACGGGGACATGAGGGGCATACTCAACGACCTTGAGACGTTATCCTCCATCAAGAAGGTCCTATCACGTGAAGACTTGGAGTGGCTCGCAGCTAGAGACCGTAAGGAGGAGATATTCAATGTTATCCGGAGAATATTCTACGCCAGAGACTACCACAACGCCAGGAGGACCGTAGAGCTAGCCGATATCGATTACGAGATGCTCTTCGAATGGATATACGAGAATGCTCCATATCAGCTTAGGGATCCCAGAGACCTCACGGAGGCTTTATCAGCCTTGGCTAAAGCCGACCTATACATC
>JAWBPF010000065.1:0-6339 GCA_038825355.1 Bathyarchaeia archaeon | reverse complement strand
CCTATACTCTACTCGGGCTCAGCCGCTCTAAGTATGGAGCCCGAACCACTACGCATTAGCCCTGCTGACAGCTGGAGTAGCCTACTCAAGGAGGTATACGAGGCCAGCCTTCACCCCCGTGAGGTTCCCCGAGAGGCTCAGATATATGAGCAGAACCATGAGGTACAGAGAGGCCATTAAAGGCTTATGCGGGAAGATCGGGGCAATATGCCATATATCCACTCGTAGATGCCCCGCATTGATGATCCCATACCTAAAATTCATATTTCGACATGATAATAGGGCTGCGGAGGACTTGAGAAGGGAATTAAACCTGACAGACGAGGAAATTAAACTTCTGAAGCTGGATTAGCACCGCTCCAATAGGGCCTTCTAGCCGAGACAGCCTGAAGGAATAGGGTCTTCAACTCATCCTTGGAGGCCCCCATCCTAAGGGGTGTGAGCACATCTACTAGATTATCGTTGCGCATGAGGCAAGGCTTAAGTTTGCCGTCGTGTGTCAGCCTCAAACGAGTGCAGTGAAGGCAGAATTCCGTGTTCTCTATAGGCTTAACAACTTCGACTTCAACCCCATCCAGGGAGTAGATGCGTCTACCATGCATGAACTCTCTAACTCTGACTGATTTCGCCAACCCTTCAAGCCTCTCAACTATATCGTCGAGGGGAAAATGGTATAAGCGATACGTCTCATCAGGTAAACCTATAGGTTCAAGCTCTATAAGCTGGAGTATGACAGACCTCTCCTGGGCGAACCTCACGGCATCCCATATCTCTACTTCATTTATCCCCCTAAGGAGGACCATGTTCAACTTCACAGGATTCAATCCAACCCTCACAGCGTTCTCCAAGCCTCTCACAGCGTCTAGAAGCCTAGCCCCCGTCACCCGGTAGTAGGTCTCATCCCTTATGGAGGGGATTCCTATGTTGATCCTTGAGAGACCTGCATCCTTCAATACCTTGGCGGTCTCATAGTCTAAGAGCCTAGCGTTTGAGACCATGGAGATCTCCCTTATACCCCTTAGATCGGAGATCCCTGAAATTAAGGCGGGCAAATCCCTCCTGAGGAGAGGCTCCCCCCCAGTTAACTTAACATACCTAACGCCGAGCTCCGAAGCCACCTCAACTAGTTGGAGCAGCTCCCCTCCGGACATGACCCCGCCGATGTGGCAGTAACCCTCCCTGTGGCAGTAGATGCACTCTAAATTACATGAGTCGATAACGGAGACCCTGAGGTTGAGCAAAGGTCTAGCATAACGGTCAAATATCAATCTTTCACGCCCTTCATTGGAGCGCTAGCCCTTGCATAGTTTTATTATATGTCCAATCTCTGGAATTATGAGTTCGCTAACCGCAGTTTCAACGGCTTCAGGGGAGCCTGGGAGACAGAAGACCGCTCTACCCCCAGCTATCCCAGCTAGAGCCCGGGTCATCATGGCCGGAGAACCCACTTTCCTATAGCTTATGTTTCTCAGGAGCTCCCCGAATCCCGGTAGTTTCTTATCCAGTAAGGGCTCAACAGCCTCTATCGTAGAATCGTCTCGAGAAATCCCCGTACCTCCTATGAAGATTACGCAGTCCACCCTCCCATCACGTGAAACCTCCATAAGGAACCTCCTTATAACGGCTGATTCATCTGGTAAAACCTCTCGCATAACTATCTTGTGGCCTGAACCTTCAAGGAGGCTCGCAGCCTTATCACCTGAAGGATCCGTGAACTCTTTTAACTCCACCCTGAGATGGTATCTAGATGAGCTGCAGGTTGCTATAGCGAAACCCAGCCTTTTAGGAATGCCTTCCTTATGCCTTAAAGGAACATCCATGAACGCCAGCCGCCTAGAGTTTAACCTTCTCCTCCACCTTAATCTCAGCAATAGCCGTATCTGGATACTGCCCCTTATCATCCTTCTCCAGGGATTTAACCATATCCCATATCGTAAGAAGATACACGCTCACCGCCGTGAGGGCCTCCATCTCGACGCCCGTCTTACCGGCGCTCTTCACCACAACCCTAACCTTAATCGCCCCATCCGCTACCTCGGGAGAAACCTTAACATCAGTTATGGGTATTGGATGGCAGAATGGGATGATCCTGGAAGTATCCTTCGCAGCGGATACCGCCGCAACCATGGCCACCGTCAACGGATCGCCCTTTGGGATAGACCCCTCCCTTATAGCCTTAACAGTGCTAGGCTTCAACCTAATAATGCCGGCGGCGACGGCTGAACGATAAGAGTCCTCCTTGAAAGTTACGTCAACCATCCCCATAAATCTAATCCACCTCACGTTCACCATGTCTAAACCATAAAACACCACTTATATTTTACTTGCAGCAACCAAGGAAGGGGAGCCCAAACTCGACGCCGGGGATTCCACATCGATGCAGCTGTGATCTCAGAGGAAGAGAGCAGTTGAAATGGCCTAGTATGGTTGAGGAGTAGTAGACCTACTTTCCCTCGGATGACATCTTTCCCATCCACATCTGTTTTATATAATATTTATCTTAAGAGTGCTCGCCGTTGAGCCTCCCTCTTTAAGGCTTCTAGGTGGGATTCAAGCCACCTCTCCATTTCTCCGGACGGGACCGATGGGAAGCTTAATATGGTCGTTTTCCCCTTCGTACCCTTACTCGACTTGGAGGCGATCACTATACCTAAAGCATTCAGAGATTTAGCATATTTCCATATCTGGGTGTGCGCCCTAGGCTCCTCCCCGTATTCTTCACAGGTAATCTCGTAGAGTTCTTCAACCTCGCCCATGGTGGCATAGGCTCCCTTTGAGCTCTTTAAAGCCCTGGCTAAGGCCAGGAGGAAAAGCTTCTCATTCACCGATAATGCCTTCACGTATTCCTCCCTGAAGGCCGGGTGGAGGCTTCCAGCAGCCCTCCTTATATGATCCGAGGTTATCTCAGCGGATCCCTCAGCATCAGCGTATTTCCCCGCCCTCCATAAAAGCTCTATAGCATATCTAGCATCCCCCGTGGTGGAGGCTATGTCCGCTATGAAGCTGAGGTTCTCGTCGGCGATGACTCCCTCTCTAAGGGATAGCTCCGACCTATATCTAAGTATAGTCTCAAGCTGTTCACTGGTATACCTGTCAAGCTTTATTATGTTCTGCTGTAAAGTCCCAATTATGCTCCTGTCCAAGCCTCTTAGCTGGTTTAAATCCCTAAGTATGAATATGAAGGAGAGCCGCAGGGGTAGGCTCATACGGTTCTCCTGGGCCCTCGTTAAAGCGTATAGGACCTCTCCTCCTTCAACCCTTACTAGACTCTCAAGCTCATCCAAAGCTAATATAAGGAATACGCCTCTACGATCTAAGACCTTAAGGAGGGATCTAAGAAGCTCTTCAGCTCCAAAACCCCTGTGGGGAAACTTCGGAGCCAACATCTTTACAGCGTTCTTAAGGACCATGAACAGGCTGCCCTTGGCTTCGCGGCAGTTCACATGTATATACCTGAGCGGGATCTTCCGGGCTTTAGCTACTCTAACCATGTCGAGGCCGAACCTCTGAGCCAAGACGGTCTTACCAGTGCCTACATCTCCCGTGATCAATACTTTCTGACCCATGGATCCCGGCTTATCAATGGTAAACCTGAAAAGCTGGGTTAGAAATCTAAGCTGCTGCTCCCTATGGGGGAGAAAATCCGGGACATATTCTATAGACAATGGGGCCTCATCTTTGAATATACTAGATCTCGAAAGCTCCTCCTCAATAAACTTAGACGTAATGCTCAGGGCGGATACCTCCTCCAATATTGAATATTACTACGACCCTAATTATAAGATAATCAGTAATTCAAGCGGTTATGAGTTAATATCCATCTACTACTTAATCAGTTTTGACCTTCTCCATGTCCTTTATCCGTGAGAGCAATGAGATAAAAATGGTGAGATGAGTGAAACTATTCATCAGGGCTCTTTTAGACTGATGCGAATAGGGGCTCTCACTCACTCAAGATCCATGACATCCGGGTTAAGCCTTCCTCTGGGCCAGAGCAGTCATAGAGCCCCACTTTATGAGAATGGCGGCCATGAATAAAAACTTTTATTAGCACGGTTCATCAAGCCTTCCTGTAAGCCCTCAAGGCGGGATAAGTCTCTTAACTCTAGAGTATTGGAGGTGGCTGATTCTCGAGGGAGGATACGTACACTATGGCTTCTATAAGGGTTAAGCCGATAGCTTTTGAGAGCATGGGTGTCCGATCCATGTGCACGTTAGTAGAGTCCCCCGACGTTAAACTTCTGATCGACCCTGGGCTATCTCTTGGGCCTAGATTCTCTCTTTTACCTCATCCCGAAGAGTATAGGGTTAGGAGGAGATTAAGGCAAAGATTATTGGAAGCGGCATGCGGAGCAGAGATCTTTGCAGTAACCCATTACCATTACGATCATTACACGCCTTTTTTTGATGAAGCCGTTTGGACCGGTTCTACGGTTGAGGAGGCTGAGATACTTTATCAGGATAAAACTATTCTAGCTAAGAGTTATAGGCGTAAAGTCAATCTAAGCCAGAGGAGGAGGGGGTGGCTTTTCTGGAAGGGCTTATCAGAGCGGGGGATAGAAGCCGAGGAAGCTGATGGATCCACTTTTAAGTTCGGGGAGACGAGTCTAGCCTTCTCTGAGCCCGTACCCCACGGAGAGCAGGACAGTATGCTGGGATGGGTTCTCATGCTCCTAATTGAACGCAGCGGCGAGAAGGTTCTATTCACCTCAGATGTGCAGGGGCCGATGGCCGTCTCGGGCGACACTCTCATGGTAGCCGGGGGGCGCTCAGTGCCGGCGGCCTACGACCGCACGACCGGCAAACGGCTCTACTATCGCCTGGCCGAGAACAACAAGACGGGCGGCTGGGACGTGGCGGCCAGCGAGAAGTTCTTCTTCAACGCCGGCAACACGTATGAGCTCAGCTCGGGCGATACGTTATCGTCGGTCCGCGGCGTTTCGGTTTTCGACGATCAGCGGCTGTTTACCCTCGGCCGCATTGCGACCAAGCTGCACGTCTTCGACCTGGCCGGGGCCCGGATCACCGAAGAGGAACGCAAAGACCGGCGCGGCAATCCCGTTATACATCGGACCTTCGAGATCGACGAAATCGGCGCTTTGAAGATGGATGTCGGCGACGTGCTGATCAAGGCCGGTCCGAGGATCTACGTGGGCGCCGAGGATCGCATCCTGGCGATCGATCCACCCTCGGACGACGGCGACGGTGCGATCGCCTGGGAGGCGAAGATCAAGGGGACGCCCGCCCGGCTGGTGGCGGCCGCCGATCGGCTGCTGGTCACCACCGACGAGGGAGCCATTTACTGTTTCGGGCCGGATGCTACGCTGCCGCGACAGCATCAGCACAATCCCGTCCTGCCCGAGCGCGATGAACCGATGGGCCAGATGGCCGAAGCGATCCTGGCCGTCACTCCGGATCACGGCGGCTACTGCGTGGCCTGGGGGATCGGTAGCGGGCGATTGGTATCGGAGCTTGTGGCTTCCAGTGAGCTGCGCGTCATTGCCGTCGACCCCGATGCGGCTCGGGTGGCGGCGTTTCGCGATGAGATGATCGCCGCTGATTGGTACGGCGAGCGCGTCGAGGCAGTGGTAGGAGACGCTATCACGGCGGCCTTGCCCCCGTACTTGGCCACGCTGATGGTCGCCGAGGATCCTGCGTCGCTGGATGCCCTCTTGTCGCCGGCCGCGTTGGCCAGCGTGTTCGAATCGCTACGGCCCTATGGCGGCATGGCAAGTTTCAAGGCCAGCGAGGATCAGTATCGCCGGTTGGCTGCCTTGGTCGAAGCCGCCGATCTTCCCGGCGCCAGGCTTCGTCGCGAGGGGGAACTGGCAATCATCGAGCGGTCCGGGCCCCTGCCGGGCAGCGCCAACTGGACGCATGAGCATGCGGATGCCTCGAACACGCGCGTCTCGCGCGACGAGCGGGTCAAGGTACCGCTGGGCATGTTGTGGTTTGGCGGCCCCTCGCATCGCGACGTCCTGCCGCGCCACGGTCATGGCCCGCAGCCGCAAGTCATCGACGGCCGCCTGATCATCGAAGGGGCCGACATGCTGCGAGCGGTCGATATCTACACGGGCCGCAAGCTCTGGCAGCGCGATTTTCCGGGGATCGGCTATCTCTACAACAACGTCGCCCACCAGCCGGGCGCCAATGGAATCGGCACGAACTACGTCTCGACTTCCGACGGCATCTACGTGGCCTACGGCGAGCGCGGCCTGCGGCTCGATCCGCAAACCGGCGATACGATGGCTGAGTTCACGCTGCCCGCTGCCGACGACCCCGATGAGCCCGCCACCTGGGGCTATATCAACGTGATCGACGATTACCTGATTGCCGGCG
>JAWBPF010000064.1:0-8730 GCA_038825355.1 Bathyarchaeia archaeon | reverse complement strand
ATAGAATTCAGGGATCATATAGGATTCGATAGGGGACTCCCCACCCCCGCGCTGGTTATAACCCTAGTAGAGGAAGGAAAGGATGCGGCTGGATGGAAGGTCAACCTCATACCCGTCAGAGATGACCCCGTAGACCGAGGCGACCCCGAGGCTACAGGGAGAAGCCTGATCCTCCCATTAGAAGACACCCCAGCTAATACCATCTACTTCTCCGATGCAGAGAATAAGATAACCATTAAAGGGTATCCATACCCCGATAACACTCCACTCATAAAGATAGAAATACTATTCAACTAGAGGCCTTCTTCCTCTAACCTTGCTTACTTACTCCTACCATAATCTACTCTACTTATCCCTGGGGAGAAATCTGAAAAAGAAAAAGGTGTCGGATAGCCTGGTCATTCATATATGAAGGTAAGTCTATGGATGTGGCTGCCGCCTCCTCCTGTCGATGTAGAGGAGTGCGCTGGAGATGAGGAGCGCCGCTGTGAACATGATTTGTATGGATGATGGAGGTATCTCGGGTATCGCTATCCCGCTCCTTTCAAGGTAGTAGTTTAGGAAGGCTGTTTGGCCTGGCGATACGTTGACCTCCGCTGACTGAGCCTTATGTCCCTCGCTTGCAGGGGTCCACTCGTATATGACGAGGATGTAATGGCCGGGGTTCAGGTACATGTCGAAGTATCCGTCGAAGGTGTAGGCGGTGTCTCCCTCTATGGGCGGAGACCCGGTGGATACTGCTATCCAGCTTCCAGGCCTGAGGCCTCCGCAACGGTAGAAGGTTGAGATGTATCCTGTGACGGCTCCTCTGAGGTCGAACTCGAAGATGGGGGAGGCTTCTCCACCCAGTACCACGTAAACCTTAGGTATGATCCTCTGATGGTATGGCCCTATATGATTCCATTTATGCTTATTGTTCTTGCCGAGCTCCCCGCTGAGTAATCCAGGTATGAAGCCTTCGGCCTGGCTCGCGTTGATGGGGCCGTGGAACATTAGGGGTACTAGGTCAACCTCAACCGTGTAGGCGCCTCCAGGTATACCGTAGACGAGCTGCGTCTCCTGATCCACCGTGAGGATTGGTTCGCCACCCCTCTCCACATATGGTATCATGGCCCTGTATCGGGCGGTTGCAGCCCTTGAGGGATCCACATAGTAGGTCCTTCCAGCTTCCCATGCTATCCCTGTGGAGGCAGGCCTGAGCGGGTTCTGATACTGCCAGCTCCCGGCGAATCCGGCTATCGCCCATTGGATTGTCTGGACGCCTTCAGGGATGTAGTACCATGTGTCCGCTGCAGCTATTCGATCCATCTCATCGTAGATCCTGATCCGAGCGGATAATGGGAAGGGTGTCCCGTCGATCAAGCCTTCCTTCTTGAAGATCATGGTCAGGTTCAGCCTAGCCCCCTCCACGAGGTCGACCCTTGTATCGCCTAAAACGCAGTAGGCTGTGAAGACCTCTGGGAACCGCTCCTGGACGTAGCCGTATGTCCAGACCCTCACCTGCCACCTAGCCTGCTTCAAAGCCGTGGGATAGTAGTCTCCATGGATGAATCCGAGGGGGGCACTTATCATCCCACTGGCTACCCGCGCATTCAAGGCTACCTGGCTGTTGAACCTGGGGGTTCCATCGGGTCCGAAGACCTCAGCATAGTTTGAGCCGTTATAGATAAGCTTCTGCCTCCCCTGGGGCCAGCCTGGATACGGAAGCGACTTCTCACCATACTCCTGTGTTATATACACGTAGGTGTTTGAGGCTTGATCCCACAGATACTTTATATAGGCGTAGCTCTCCTTTACGCCCTTCTCATCGAAGAGCGCAGCCAAAACCCTAGCGGATTCGCCTCCAGGGTTCAAGGGGTTCATTGGATCCGCCCCGTAGAGCCAGCCCCTGTTCACCTGGGGATGCTCCCAGTCAACTGGGAAGATGGTTATGTTCACGGAGCCTCCCCGGGTAAGGCGGATGCTTATGTCCTGGACTGATCCGCAGAGGGATATGCTCGTCTTAATCTCCTCCAGTTGATGGTATCCCCGGATATAGACTTTCACCGTGTAAGTGTCGGGTGTTAGGCCGTAGTCTCTGAGGTCCCTATACCTGTAGAGGGACCATTTCATCCCTATGGAGGCTGGTAGGCCGAAGTATACGTTGTTATGTGGGCCTGCCATGCCGAACCCGTTTATGGGCAGGGTGTAGCTGCTGTTCCCTTTGCCTACGAATGTGAAATTGAAGCCGGCGAGGTCGCCGAGCGAGTTATACATCTCGCCGATCAGGTAGAGACCGGGCTCAGGGACTGGGAGGGGTTCAGGCGTCAACGAGTCTTGGCAGCCTAGGAAGTGGACCGTGACGTTTACGCTGCTTGAAAGCTGTAGATCCATCCACAGGTTGATGTCCCCGGGATACTCGACCCTAGGAACCGTGACCGTGTAATCCTCCGTCTGGACATAGCCGTTCACGTATGCTCTGATACGGTAGGTTCCGGGGACTAGACCGTTCGTCCATGTGGCGAAGACTTGAGGGACACGGCCATTTATGTCGATTGGTGCGCCAAACCAGTCCTTTAGGCCGAAGGCGAAATGGAAATAGGAGAAGCCTGGGGCGACCCACCAGAGCTGGGATGGACCAACCCCATTATGGACCCCATCCTCCCAATAGATGTTGTAGGGGGCTGGATAAGCCTCGGCGGTCTGATCCCATGGGGTGAACCCTGTATCCCCGGAGTTCCAGTAGGGTTTCCGGCCATCCTCCGAATAGTAGCTCCATGGAAATGAGACGTTCTTTGGAATGAAGAGGGCGTCGCGGTAGCCAGTTGCGGGGTCCCATCTAACGTTCCCCCATACGTAGCTGGTGAAGGGCGCATCCGTGAGGTTTATCGGTGAGAAGCCCCTTACGCGGTCTTGCTCGTCTATTATCTCTATGGCTATGGGTCTACCTACCCGCGTGGTTAGGGTCCCGAAGTAGTCGTAGGGGAAGAGGGCCTCCCCCTGGTCAGGCCATGAAACCGTTCCGAAGCCATGCTTTGAGAATACTGTTCCCGTTATGACGGCTCCCGGCGTAAGGGAGATCTCCAGGTAGAGGGACTGCCCCGGACCTACTACGATCTCGTCCCTCAGGATATGCATCGGATAACCTGCGGCGCTGGCGTAGACCCTGTAGATCCCCGGTGCTACACCTTCAACCTCATATCTGCCGAAGGCGGTCTCATTGAAGTATCCGGCCGCCCTCACCCTCCTACCGGTCCGCACCACCTCCGGCCAGGCGTAGGGGTCTATAGACTCCCCTTCAAGGTAGACCCTCCCCGGCAGGTTGATGGGCTTCCCATATAGATCCACGTGGGGAGCCCCAAACCTTACAACGCCATAGACGTAGGCTGGATCGATATCACCCTTAACCAGGAGGCACGGATAATTCTCCATAGGGACAGTCTTATCAAACTCTAAGTCGGGCGTGGCTGGATCATCCTCTATGGGCCCTGAAGATGTCGGATAGGTATCGTCGAGGAACATCTTGAAGAAGTAGACACCTGCAACCTTCGGCGCTATCAAGCCATTTATTCGGATGTAGTACCAGCGGTCCTCATCCGGCGTGAACTTTATGATGTCATAGTTATCCGCGTATACCTCTATAACCCACATGTTCGGCCCGAATGGATCCTTATCATCGGATCTCGCCACAGATATCAAGTTGTAATCGTTGGTTACCGTGGTGATGATATTCGAGGTGTCCCCTGCATCCCAGTTGATGCCGTTCGCCGGCATGAATCCCTCGTCAGGCCCGAGGGGGATATAAATCGTCCACTTAGTATAAGTCAGCATGGGCAGTTGGGGGCTAGGCCACTCTCCACTATAGTTTAACGCGAATATGAGGTCTCCTATAACCGGATGGTTATCGTCGCTTGCCAGGATTGCTGAGACGCCTGAGTAATCGTTATCTTGCCTCGCGAATAATCCGCTCGGGTCGTAGCCGTTTACGACATCGATTCCAGGCCTGAAACCGTAACCCCAAGCCCACCCCTCTCCAGATCGATACATCCCGGCCCCCGGGAAGACCCAGCCGAGGGGACCACGGACATGATTATAGGGAGGCGTGGGCGGCGTCCTATACTCTGAATCGTTAGCCCTCAACCTCTCCAGGGTGCCGTCGGAATCCCCAAGGGTATAGTGGGCGAGCGTACAGGGGATAGACGCCAACGAAACTACCAGGATTAGAAGTAAAAGGGCTCTCATCGTCCAGCTGTACGATCTTCCCATATGAATCGATCTCCCAACCGTCTACACCCTATAAATGTGAGTCTATTATAGTTCAGAGGATACAACCTTTAATATTCTTTAATAATCACTATTTAAAGTTAACCATATAAGTGGGCCACTTCATTGAGTCAAATTTTATTTGCGGTCTTCCTGAGGCCAGCTTTGACGAACCATGATAGCCCTGGCCTCCTTGAGGAAAGCCCAGACGCGGTTACGCTTTAAAACGTATATCTGCTATGCTTAGCTTCGCGAGCCTTAGGGGATCACAAAGCTTGGAGCACTCAGCTTAAGGGCAGCCATAAAGTATCATGGCATCCGAGGCCAGAAGCCTGTGGATCCAGCCGGAAGGTTTAATATCGGAGGCCCGGTCTCTACCCTGGTCGAAAAGACCCATTTTCAGATAGACGGTGTAAAACGGTTTCCTGCCCTCTAGCCCGGCTGTGAGGGCTTCCATTCCGGAGGCGATCTTAAGAGCCACACGGTCATGGTAAGGACGTTTAAACTTACCATGACCATTACGCTTATTTCTCCTCTTTATAAGCGGGGAGCTAAACTGCCCACTGTAGAAGCCGAATACCCGGATAAAGAGATGATAAGAGAATCGATGATATCTGCTCATCTCAAGGCTCTGAATCTATCCGCTGAGGCCAAGATCTCCAAGGGATGGATATCCTAAGCCCGATATCTCTCATAGATTAAGGCTCAAAAACGTTTATTAGCCCCTTTCCCATGATGGATCAATAATAGTACGTGGGATCTGTTATTAATAATCCTCCTGCTTGTGAGGAGTCATGGCTAAGAGAGCTGAGGACTTGATAGAGGATGCTGAAGACTTTTTAGGGGCCGCTCTGGATCTCTATAAGACTGGGAGATGGTCTAAAGTCTGCTTCAACGCCCAACAAGCGGCTGAGCTGGCTTTAAAAGCCTCCCTCAACTTTTACGGGATCGAGAAGAGGGGGCATTCCCTGGTGGATCTGCTGGAGGAGCTTATCCCTATAAATGAGAGGTTTAAGGCTTTTCAGGAGGCTGCGAGGATACTGGACCAGTATTATATACCGACCAGGTATGCCAACGCCTTCGCCAGCGGGCCTGCGAAGAGATACTTCACGGAATCCCAGGCTAAGCAAGCCATAGGATTCGCGGAATTCATCTTGAACAGAGTGAAGGAGATTGTCTCCAAAGGAGAGGCTTAGGGGGGAAGCCTTTAGAAGGGTAAGAACCTTCGCGAACCAAGTTAGACCCCTTAAACCCCGGCTCATCATGCTCTACGGCTCCTACGCGAGGGGAGATTTCACGGAGCTCAGCGACATAGACGTATGCCTCGTAGCTGAAAAGCTTCCTGGGGACATCTTCATGAGGAGGAGCTTATCGGGGCTATATAGGGTTAAGGGCCTGAGGCCCATAGGGTATTATCCAGGAGAGTTTCTGGATGAGCTGAGGAGACCTAACTTGTTCCTCTACGATATACTCGCCGAAGGGGTAGTCATATACAACGATGGGTTCCTAGATGAAGCTGAGAAGGTATGGAGGGAGGAGGCTGAAAAGAGGGGGGTCACTAAAGGCGATGGGAGATGGACGTTCAACGTCCAAGCCTAGGATCATCCGGCAAGCAGCTGTCCGGGACCCAGTTTTCAACCCTGAGAAACATCCCTGCAGCGATATATTATGGTATCCTAGCGGAACTGGACCCTCCTCCAACGCCTCACACAATCAGCGATACGCCCTGTACAGGTGTATAGTAGTAATGTTAACGTTAGAAGAGCTGATGCTGTGGCTATACCTGGAAACTCGGGTACGACTACGGTTCCGATCACCTCCACGTTGTGGATGCTGGGGTTATACTGGAATATCAGGATTGTATGGGTTACGTTGGTTAGCTTTGTGGACGCTGCGGGCACTCCATCCACGGTTACCTGGAATGTCCCGGATAAGAGCGTGTTAGGTATTTCTATGCGGCACGGCATTCTAGTCCCTTCCTCCCCTCCCGAGAGCTTGAGGCTTATCTTCTTCTCCGCCTGGTTGAAGTTGAGCTCGGATACCTGAGTAGGCGCCTTGACGGCTACATGGAAGACCTGCCCCTCCCAGGTGGCCATGTAATCGAATGATTTCAGGACGGAGATTCTTATCCGGTTACTCCTTACATACTGGTTCTCCGCGGTTTCACCCCATCTCTCAGCGTATAACTCGAAGACTCCAGGCTCGCTGAACCATATCGAGACTGTTCCTCCATTATCCGTCTGATAAGTGGAGGAGGCTGGCCCGTGAACCGTTACGCCTCCGATGGGTTGCCACTCGGCTTCTGGCCATGTTTGGCCGGGGTTATGAATAGCCTCCTGGGATAACGTCTCAACCTTAACCATTAGTGGCTCTCCGACGAGGACCACGGCCTCATCCACCTTTAGTCTAAGAGGGTATACCCCTATGGTGCCGTAGTACCATAGGATCTCATCCCCGTCCCTGAATTGGGGTCCGCTGCTGAGCCATCCCTTACAGGATCCATAGCCTGCGGATACTCCGTTGACCCTGAAGAGCCAGCCGTACATGCCCTGAAACCCCTCCCCATCTATGGAGTCCACGTAGAGATCGATGCTGACATACTGGTCATTAACTGAGTATTCGAAGCCACCCTTCCTCGATGCAGCGTCTAAGGCTCCCAGCGGTGTCAGCGTAGAGAACGTATAGGAGGAGCCGCTGTTACTGGCCTCAACCGTGAACTCTCCATACAACGTTACGTCGCCGCAGTAGATCGTCCTCGAGGGAGTTTCAACCCTGACCTTCACGTGGACAACATCCACGACGTTTACCGGGTAAGGCTTTCCAAGGAGGGCTGTCACGGCATAGGCGGTCATCCATTCAGGGCTCACCGTCTGACCCATAGTATACTGGAAGGATCCATCCCCGTTCTGGAGCCCCAGAAGATAGGCTATGGGGCTTCTCCCATTCCTGCTCCATCCGGTGGAGGCGGGGTCTTGGCCTGCCGCTTTTATGGCGAGTATGGCCCAGGATGTGGAGGCCGTGTTAGAGATTTCATCCCTCATGTATGGGAAGCCGCCGTCACCGTTCTGAGCCTCCCTGAGATAGTTGAGGGCCCTGGATATCCGATCCGAGCCTGGGTCTTCTCCAGCGGCTATAAGGGCCATCACGGCCGCAGCCGTGTCGTCGACATCGCTGGCGGCGCCCGCGGCGTAGCCGTATCCGCCGTCAGGGTTCTGTACCCCCCTTACGATGGATAGGGTATCCGCGTAGGCTGGGGAATCCCTATAATCCGAGGCGGTTAACGCCATCAAGCCCCAAACATCATCGTTCAGGAGCGATGCATCCCCTATCTGTACCCCGGTATGGAAGCCCTCCAAGGAGGCTACATAATCGAAACCTTCATAGTCGTATGGGTTCTCACCCGCCGCTACGATGGCTAGGATCTGCCTCTCCCAGTCTGTAGCCGGCTCCAATTCATCCCTTAAAGAGGCGAGATAATCCATTATTGAGGGGTCTCCCGGGTTCCTCCTCCATTGACGGGGATCCTCCCCAGCCGCAGCCAGGGCCATGACGACCCAAGCGGAAGTAGAGGCCCCTCCAACGTCTCCATTCACGGTCTGCATGCCTCTGAGATAGCTTAAAGCGGAGGCGACTACGGGATCCGAAGGAGGCAGAGGGTATCCCTCCTCCTCCCCCTGAAGCCGTGGAAGCAGGGGGAGCACCGCTAGGGAGGAGAATAGAACTATGAATATGAGAAATGTGGAAGCCCTCATCTCCATCTCGCCAGCCCCATATATCCCTTTTTCCCGGTTTTAAGCTTTATTAGAGCCAGGGCATTTGAGAGGATGATGATCGATGTGAGTAACGTCAACGTAAAGTTTGAAATATCCGGTATCGGAACGATGAATCCTAGGATTAAAGGCTTTCCAAGCAATGCTAGGATGGCGTAGGCGGTCCACCGAGCCTCCCCATCCCAGCCAGCTCTCCAACTGAAGGATCCATCACTGTTTTGATGGCTTAGGAGATGACCAATCGGGTTAACACCATTCCTCGTCCACTCGCCTCCGAGCAGATCGACGTTTAAAGCTTCAAGCGCCATTATGGCCAATGAGTCAGAGGCTGAGTTTGAGGTTGAATCATAGATGAAGCCCCCATCCTCGCTCAGCCTCCCCTTGAGATAATCGACGGCCTTCATGATACTCTCCGAACCCTTTGGCTCCCCGGTTGCCGTAAGGGCCATTATTGCGGCCGCCGTGTCGTCCACGTCGCTGGGTAGGCCGACGCCGTAGCTCCATCCTCCATCCCCGTTCTGATTCGCCTTTATGAAGGCCTTGATATCGTCGATAATCGCCTGGTCCTCCTCTCCGGCTGAGACCAGGGCTATCAAGCCCCAGAAGTCATCGTTCAAAAGCGACTCATCCCCCAACTGGCCATTATTATAGAATCCCTTTAAGATTCTTATGCAGTCTTTGCCGCCGAAGCTTTTTGGGTCGTCCCCCGCAGCCTTCG
>JAWBPF010000063.1:0-8788 GCA_038825355.1 Bathyarchaeia archaeon | reverse complement strand
GGGGCTCAACCCTGAACATTTGAAGCCAGTAACCCATCGAATCACATCATTAACCCTCAACGCAGGTTCCTAGAGTCGCATGATTTCGTGATCCTAGACAGGTTTCCAGGTTGAAGGGGCCGCCTCAGCCCTTCACAGCTGAGGCCTATGGATCCCTGCTTCTAAGGCCCTCACAGCCTATCGTTCGCCGGTTCCTTCTGCCGGTCATAAAGTTTATAGGCTTTCCCGGGATCCTCATAAAAAGTGAGAAGTTATTGGTTTCGGTCACATTATCTGAGAGGATCAAGAGGAAGCTGAGGGAGGAATGCAAGAAAACGGGGGCCTCGGAGGAGGAGCTTATGCTCGAGGCCTTGAAACTAGAGCTGAAGCACATCTAAAATTGTCGGAGAAGTACATTAAGGATGCGGAAGGGTTCCTAGCCGAAAGGGATTATGCTCAAGCCTCGGAGAAGGCGTGGGGAGCCGCATCCCAGATAGTCAAAGCCTTAGCAGCCAGAGAGGGGAGGGAGCTCAGGAGCCACGGAGAGCTCCACGCATTCGTGTCAAAACTAGGAGAGGAGATAGGTGATCCTGAAGTTAGGAGGCTTTGGCAGTCAGCTGGAATGCTCCACCAGAACTTCTATGAAAACTGGCTTCCGCCAGGAATGGTCAAGGAAAACATCCAAGACATAAAGAGTCTTATAGGTAAATTAAGGGGATTAATCCAGCGATAAATCCACAGCCCAATTACTCGCCAGCGGAGTATTCGATCCATCCATATGACCCTCGTAATCGTAATCGAGGTGATCCCCTGTATCCCCGGCAACCTAGGCTTCAATGTCCCTCAGGAAGTCCCTTCAAATCCCTAACGCCCCTCTTAGGATCGGTGGAGGATCTCATCCTCCCCTGTTATAATGGTCTTCCGCCCCGGGGCGTCGGAAAGCCTTCTCCAATAAATCACCGGCGTCGGCGGAGAGGAATCGGCCTCTCATGAGGCGGCGAAAATATGAGGATAACTCATAAAAGTTTCCGCCGATTGTTTAGGGTTATGTTATATGATCCCTTGAGGCTGGCTGCAGAAGTTGAAGGTATAGTAGCCAAGGGGAGACTTAGGAGGTACTATAGGGTTGCCAGGCCTGGACGCTGGTACGGCGGCATAGCGACCGCCGACTGCTGCGGCTGCTGCCTAAGATGCGTCTTCTGCTGGAGCGGGGCGCCGAGGGACAACCCCGGGGGTATCGGGAGGTTCTACTCCCCCGAGGAAGTGCATAGGGGGCTCATAGGCTGCGCCGAGAAGCATGGCTACGGTCAGCTCCGGGTCAGCGGCAACGAACCCACCATAGGCAGAGAGCACCTCTTCAGAATGCTCGACCTGATAGATCAGACCCGTTACAGGTTCATCCTCGAAACAAACGGTATACTGATAGACCCCAGCTACGCTAGGCAGCTCTCCAAGTACAACTGCGTCCACGTCAGGGTCTCCCTCAAGGGGGCCAGCCCGGAGGAGTTCTCCACGCTGACCAAGGCAAAGCCTGAGGGCTTCAGCCTCCAATTGAACGCTTTGAGGAACCTATTGGACGCCGGGGTCCCATGCCACCCCGCCGCCATGCTCTCCTTCAGCACCAAAAAGAGGCTCAAAGCATTAAAGGCTGAGCTGCACGGGATCGACCCGAGCCTGGCCAGGGAATTGGAGGAGGAATACGTGTTCCTCTACCCCCACGTGGCTGAAAGGCTGAGCAGGGAGGGGATAAAGCCGCTCATCGCGTACACTCCAGGAGGGATACCCAGAGAACTAATCTGAGGAAGAGGAATCCCAGGCGAACCCTCCCGGAGGAGCTGCCGCCAACCCCTCCGCCGGATACTTCCCATGCTTCAGGGATAAAGGTGAAGCATCCACATCTGATGCCCTGCGGTTTGGTTCCAAGCTGCAACCAGGTCTCCATCCGCTTGGGAAACCGCATGCCACTCATCGGATACACTCCAGAGGCATCCCCGACATGTAGATACCTGTCTGTGATTTGAAGACTTGGAAAACCGTGGGCTGCCAATCGATCTCATCTTATACGCTCAATCCCATCGGATCTGGCGTAGTACGGCCTCGAACGGCGGAATCCCTACTCGAGCACGGCTCCCAGGATAGGAGGCCCCACCCCATGATTTGGGGTCTCCGCCGGGCCTCCGCCCGTTTAACCCCCCCGCCTGCACAGGTTTTCCATGTCTTGGAGGTCGAGGGCTATGAAGCCCTCCCCTCTAATCTCCTCCTTATCCACTATCCTCTTAGCCATCACCCCTAGGATCCGCCCCTCCACGCCGCGGATTTGCTCGGCCTTCGCGGCCAGTTCGGATAGCAGTGCCTTCGCTTCCCCATAGCTTAGTTCCGCCAGCTTGGCCTCCACGGCTAGAACACCCTCACCCCTGCCCCTCAAACCCACCACATCTATCTCCGTCCCCTTCCACCACCACCTCCCGATCTCCCCTATTTGTATGGGGAGGAGCCCCCTCCTCGCCATCTCGACTAGAACCTCGATGCATATCTCCTCGAAGACCTTTCCCAGGTGTGCTTTAAAATCCTCCCTGACTTCCCTCCACACCTCCTCGTCTAATCCCAGCTCCAGCCGCCTCTTATTCGGCCTGACGAACCTGAACCAGAAGTTGAAGAATGGATCCCTTATCCTATATAGTCCCTTCCTCGCCTCGGGCTCCGTGACCGGGGTGACCCTTTCTATTAGGTCGAGGATCTCCAGGGTCTTCAGGTAGGTGGTGGTGTTCTCCCGGCTTAGCCCCGCCGCGTCGGCGATCTCACTCACGGTGCTCTTACCCCTCGCTATGGCCGAGAGTATGTCCATGTAACGCTGGGGGGCCCTGACCTCCTCCATGAGCAGCATCTCGGGTTCATCGTGTAACGGTGAGCTTTTGTTCAAGATCTTCCCGACGATGTTTTCCTCCACGCTCAGGCTCCCATCCACATGCTCCAGGTAGGCGGGGGTCCCCCCGAAACTGCCGTAGATCGCCACTAGCTCCTCGGCTGAATACCCGCTGAACCACTCTAATAGGTCTAGATACTTCAAGGGCTCGATCTTCAAGGTGGCCGTCCTCCTCCCGTAGAGGGGTGCATCCCCGCTCAATGCAACCCTCCTTATCAAGCCGATCGAGGAACCCGATAGGATGAGGAGGCCCCTAGCCTTGGAGAGTTTCTCATCCCAATACCTCTGCAGCATCGATATGGCGCCGCCGACGTTTGCCAGCCTTTGGAACTCATCGATAGCCACTACGCCGGCGGCTCCGCATCTCCTGGCTAAGTACTCCATGAAGGAGGGGAAACCCGCGAACCTGAAGCCCTCAAAGAACTCGTCTTCCACGGCGCGGGAGAACTCGGCTAATATCGTCTTCTCCTCAGCGTTTGGCACGTAAAGATAGAGTCCACTCTTGTCCTTCATGAACTCTTGGATGAGCCTGGTTTTTCCAACCCTCCTCCGACCGTAGAGGAGCGTGAGGACAGCCTTCCCCTTGGCGAGGAGCTCGTTGAGCACCTGCAGCTCCCCTTCTCTATCAACAAACTGTACAACCATGATTGTTACAATCATAATTGTAACAATTAAGCTTTATCGG
This sequence comes from Bathyarchaeia archaeon, assembly GCA_038825355.1. Taxonomy (GTDB): domain Archaea; phylum Thermoproteota; class Bathyarchaeia; order 40CM-2-53-6; family DTGE01; genus DTGE01. Next base: position 5,201 of record JAWBPF010000063.1, on the reverse strand, counting down.
GGGCAGCGCCAGGCCGCCTATTCAACCCCTCACCCCCTCCCCGCAACCCACGCATCAGCCAGGATAGGCCGGGGCGGGAAGGGGAGGCAAAACGTTCCAGGAAGCCCCACCCGGGATTTTCTAGGTCTAGGCCGAGCCCAGGGAGCTCCGCGGGATCCCCTGGCTAGTCCCATGGTTGAAGCCTAGCCGTGGGACTAGAGGAGGAGTACGTCTTCCTCTATCCCACGTAGCTGAGCGGCTGAGAAGGGAGGGGATAAGGCCGCGCATCGCATATACTCCAGATGGGATACCTAAAGAGTTGATCTGAAAGGAGGCCTTAGGCGAGCTCTCCTAGGAGGATGACCTCCGCCCTCCCTTCACACTTCTCCTTCAGCTCCCGATCAGCTGTCACGAGCCTAGCATCTAGCTTCTCTGAGAGATATATGTAGGCTGAATCGTAGATCGTCAGCCCTGTCTCCTCGGCCACCCTTAACATCTCAACTGTTGACGTCCAATCGATGCCTCTAAGGTTTAAGCCTAGATCCCCCAACGCCTCAAGGGCTTCAACCGCGTAATCGAACTTTAAGATGCCCCCAGCCACGGCTCTCCATACTACTGAGGCCACCTCATATGTGAGGAGCGTGGGCGCATAGGCTTCAACCTCCATGCCGGCTATCCTCTCCTCGAGGATCCTAGCCTGCTCCTCCCAGGGCTCCCCCGGGATGATCCATTTGACAGCGACGCTAGCGTCTATGATCACCCTAGGCTTCTCTCCCGGTCCAGTCTTATCCATCTGACAAGCTCCTCCGTAGGCGTCTTCCTAGCCCTGCTGCGGACCTTTTGGAGCCTTCCAACTGCCACCTTAGCAGCCTCAGCCCTAACCTTCTCCTCTATAACTCCTCTCAGATACTCGCTCCAGTTGACGTCCACCCTCCTCATGAGCTTCCTCAACTCCTCAGGGACCTTCACGGAGACGTTAACGAGGCTACCCAAAAAGCTCACCATAAAGTAATCTAAATAGAGACTACTACTTAAACATTAGTTTAAGAGGCTGGGAAGAAACCTGAACCCTACGAGATCCCAGCCGGACCACATCCATATGGAAGATCAAGGAAGACCCCGGAGCTCACCCTTCACCTCAAATGGAAGAGCCGTTGATCACCTTACACCGGTCGGCGTGATGATACCCCAAGCCCTTCTGGTGAATCAAGGCATCGAAGGTTAGGGCGGACGCTACAGAATTAATCCTGACCTATGGAGTATGCTAACCGAGGGGGATTCTGAAGACGACCGAAGATATTAACGGTCCTTGAATTATACGCCATTGCCGGAGTCCTGCTCCCCCACCGAATTGGAGGATGCTTTCGATGGGCTTAAGGCCTTCTAGGGTCTCCGTCAACGTTTATATATTTCATATACAAGAACTGTTTACAGGAGATGTTTATGAGCTCCACCATCAGCATAAGGATCCCTAGAAGAGTCAAGGAGCTCCTCCAGGAGCTGGACATAGACTGGTACGGCAAAGTCAGGAAATACCTCGAGGAACTCATAGAGGAGGAGCTGAGGAATCGAATACTAAACGAAGCCGATCAGATCAGGAACTCCATAGGAGGAGAGACCAGCCCAGCCGCAAAGCTCATACGCGAGGATAGAGAGAATGTCCACTGAAGCCGTCCTCGACGCCTCCGCAATAGTAGCCCTCTACACTCCAGAGACGCATAGCAGATGGGCCAGAGACACCCTCCGGGAGTACCGTAGATTCCACGTCCTAGACCTAACATTCTACGAGGTCTCCAACGCCCTATGGAGGAAACTCCTCCTAGATGAGATCGAATACGGCGAGATGGACAAGGCGCTTAAAGGCGCCTGGAAGTTCATGGACACCCTCTGCCTCACCCACAACCACAGAGAGGTTAGAGAGAGATCCATGGAGGCCTCCATCAGATACGCCTTAACCATCTACGACTCATCATATCTCGCCCTAGCTGAAAACCTAGGCTTAAACCTTATAACCATAGACATGGGCCTCCATGAAAAACTAAGGGAAACCCCCCTGAACAGGATGCTGGTCCACCCCTAAACGACTTAAAATGAGCAGCAACGAGGCGAATCCCATCTCTTCAGGCCATCAACGCGGCCTGAGAGGGGTTCAAAGGTTCTCCCGCCAGGGTAGACCCCTAACCGTTTCCCCATTATAGTCGGGGAGACGAAGCATGAGAACCCTAAGGAGGATGAATGACTTATCGCTCATCAATGATCTCAGGGGCTCCTATTCCAGCCTAAGAAGACTGTCGCCGGTAGTCCTCAAAGTTGGGGGACCCATTATCCGCTATCCCCAACCGTGGCTTAAAATCATTAAAATATCAGGTCTTAGGTTCCCATTATCCCGTCCTCTTTATCCCCACAGGGTGTAAATCGAGCAACGCCCACGGCGCGGAGAATATCCCTAGAGAAATCAACTAAAGGATCCGCCAACTGGGGATACACTAAAGCTTTAGGGATCAGATAGATCCGCTGCTCCCCATTCAACCTAGTTTAATGGTCGCCTCATCTCCTTCCATTAAGCTTATTCCTCCGATCTTTAGGGGTATCAGCTTCACATATCTATCGTTCATGTATATGCTGAGGCCCCTGTAGGGTTCGCCGTTCACGTTAATCTTCACCCTTTCATAATTGAAGTGGAGGTATCCCCTCCTGTAATAGTCGAGGAACGCGTTAACCCCTAGAATTTTCAGACGAGCCCCCTTAGGTTCTCCTTCTCTCCCTATGGCTGCGCAGTGTCCATAATGGGGTATTCCTCCCTCCAGGTATCCCGTGAAGCCCTTTAGGCCTAGCTGAACCGGGGAGGCGAGGCCCGGAACATCTCCAGCAGCCTTTAACAATGCGTATCTCTCATTCACCTCTATAACCCTTAAAGCCTTGAGGCTGGGCTCCCCCCATTCCTGAGACGGGTTGAAGGTCAACCTCTCCGTTAAGGCTTTCAGGTCGAGTTCGAAACTGCCCCTCGCCCTCAAGGGATCCATGGCTGGCCTAACCTCCACATGGATATGGGGGTCCGTCCAGAAATCATAGAATGGGCTCCAAACGATCCATCCGATGCCTTCTCCGACTCCAACCTTATCGCCCGGCTTCAGGCCCAGCCCCGGCTCCACATGGAGTATCTTCACGGAGATGCCTGGGTCATCCAGAGACTCTAGTACTATGGCGTAGTCCATGCCCGAGGATAGGGCTTTCACAAACCTGATTCTACCATCCACAGGGGATAAGGCTTCACGCTGGCCCCTAGGCGGATAGATATCCACGGCTGAAAGCCTCCTATGAGCGTAGTAGGGGCTATTAGTGAAGCTGAAGAAGCCGTCTCCATAGCCGTAGACTTTGACGCCCTTCGCCTCAGCTATTTCGATCATGCTTCCCGGCATCCTTCGACTCCCCAGTCGACCCGTCTATCCACACCGTATTTCCTAATGTAGATATCGATATTTATTCGAGCCAGGTGGAGAATGGAGTTACGCGCATGTCTCGGCAACATCCTTCTCGGACTAATCCTTGACGGGGTGTCGGTTCCGCCTGAGGAATTCGTTGCCGCATCCTCCGCTCTGTTTATTTATGGCTTTATGATCAACCATTCTATAACCCTCGAGTTAAACCTTAACTTACTGAGCATAGCCCTGATGGTGAATGCTTATATAGGGTATTATCTGTTTAGATGTTGATGTTGAGATGTATGACTTGATGGATCGTGTCATGGATGAATTGTTGAAGGGCCCCGTGACCCCGGATGAGATAGCCAAGAGTTTAGGTATAGCATGGTCCACCGCCCAAGGCTGTCTGATGAGGCTGGTCGGAGAGGGCAAGGCGGGCTTAGCGAGGAAAGGGAGGGTAAACGTCTTCTACTTGAAAGCCCCTCGCCAACTCAGGTTCCACGTGCCCCCATGGGTTAAGGCTAAAAGCCTCAGGGAGCTCTCCAGAGAGCTGGAGACTTATCTTCCGGAGGAACCATGTGCAGCGGAGATGGTGAGGGCGGAGAGAGGAAAATATTGAAGCTAGGCATGGACACGAGTGTTTTAGTCGCCTCGGTGAAGAGGAGGGGTGAGAAATTCCACAGCTCTGCATTACAGCTGAGCGACATAATCAAGGATAGGGGCCTCCACGGGGTAGCATCGTCCCTCACTTTGATAGAATTGCCGGGCGCATTAGCCTCGACCGCCATGCCAGTCGAGAAAATTTTTGAGGTAGAGTCCTCAATACAGGAAAACTTTAACTTATCTATCCCATCCTACGAGGAATATATCGATAAAACGGTCGAATTAGTGATGGAGTTCCGAGACCTGAAGAGATCCCTAAAGATAGGAGCTGCGGACTTCCACCACCTCGCGACATCCATCAAGGAAAGATGCGAATTCTTCGTAACGGTCGATGAGAACCATCTACTGAGACCTGAGGTTAAACAAGCCCTCCAAAAATACGTGGCAATCCTCAACCCTGACGAAGCCCTTAAAACGCTGATGAACTCCGATTCAGAATAAACACGGCTCAGAGAGGAACAAAATAAAACGGGAGCCATAAATCATTAATTATTTAGCCGAGGAATCCAAAACTATTATAAATATGAGGGAGATAAATATGAGGAAGACATGGATAATAGCCCTGGCGATAATTCTATTCTCCTTCTTCGCCTCCGCCTATTTCTATCCCCAGATGCCGGAGAGGATGGCCTCCCACTGGAACCATCGAGGGGAGGTGGACGGCTACACCTCAAGGCTCTGGGGATCCCTCACCCTACCCTTCACCCTCGCCGGGCTCAGCCTACTCTTCACCGCCATTCCCAAGATCGACCCGTTGAAGGCGAACATCGAAAAATTCAGAAGACACTACGATAGATTCGTCATCCTAGTCCTCCTATTCACGCTCTCCGTCCATCTCCAGATAATCCTATGGAACATCGGGGTGAAGCTCAGCCCTAACCTAACCTTCCCGATCGGGCTCAGCATCCTATTCTATTACGCTGGGATCCTCTGCGAGAAAGCGAAGAGGAACTGGTTCATAGGCATAAGGACCCCCTGGACCCTAAGCAGCGACAAGGTATGGGATAAAACCCATAGGATCGGCGGAAAACTATTCAAGATCTCCGGCGTAATCGCCCTCCTCGGAATCCCCCTCCAAAGATACATCATATTCCTCGTCCTCGCCCCAGCAATCCTAACCGCCATATACACAACCGT
>JAWBPF010000062.1:0-8989 GCA_038825355.1 Bathyarchaeia archaeon | reverse complement strand
TGCTAGGAGGAATCCCTCCCCGTAAGTCCTCTCCAGGGGGCCGCTCAGGGGGACGCAGTGGCCCGTTACACGCTCCACCTTTAAACCCTTGAACTTTTCCAGGAACCTCCTCCAATACTGGACGGCTGGCTCCCGGCTCCCCCTAACCCCCAATCCAATCTTAGCCATATCATCGGATGAGGGTACGACCCAGGCGTATCCGCCTGGAGCGTATTCCCTCCCGATGTAGACCTCCATAATCCTCGACGAGCCCAGGGGATTAGGCCTAACCCACGACTGGATGCAGGACGCCAACTCCATCCTGGGATCAACCCCGAACCATCTACCTACGCCGCATTTAAAGCCGTCGGCTCCAACAACCACCTTGGAGGACAGGTAGAAGCTCTCCCCGCCCCCACTCCCAACCTTAACTTTAACCTGTTCTCCCCCCTTGTCTAAATGCCTCTCGACGCCCTCCGCCCTCCATCCCCTGTAGAGCTTTGCACCCGCCTTCTCCGCCTCCAGGGCTAGGAACTCATCGAACCCCTTCCTATTCAGGACGGTGAAATCCTGTTTGAGCCAGAGCTCGACACCCAACCCTATTACGAGTTTAACCTCCCTAACCCTAGCCTCCACGAACCCCTCGGGATAGCCCCCAAAGATCCCCAAATCCCCCTCATGGATGAGCCCTGCACAATGCTCAGGCTCCCCCACCCTACTATGCTCCTCTAGGAGGGCAACCTCAACGCCCCTTAAGGCCGCAGCCCTTGCGGCGGAGGACCCCGCAGGCCCCGCCCCCACTACCAGTACGTCGAAGTCCAACCCAGCCATTTTAAACTCCCATCTCAGCGGAGACTAAAAGTATATATTCGAGCATAGGTATATAGACGCTTAGGAGAGCATGGTTTCGAATCCCTATTCTTCTCTAGAACCCGGCCGGTCATAAAATTGGGGATACACCACGTTCAGATCATGATAGATGTAATCCTTATTATCCATCATCCTACAGATTTCAGAGGGGCTTCACATGGGTAGGGTCAAATTCTGATGAGAATTGCCTTCGATTAAAAGTCAAAGGATACATTCCCGCTGAGAAACTCCTTTCCAACATTACCACCAGGGGCTCGCCGCCTTAACCCTTACGTCGGTTGGAACGTGTTTATTGTTAGCTTTCTCTACATGGATATCTATGGTGGTATTTATGGTTAAGAAGACGACCTTGCTTTTACGTGATGATATATATCAGGCCCTCAAAGAGAAGGCTGGAGCCAAGAATGTTTCAAATCTCATCAATAGAATCGTTATAGAGTATCTCATGAAAGGGGAAAGCATGTTCGGTACTATGAAGAGGACGGATTTGAGCTATCTAAGAGATCATACGGAGCGCTAGCTGGCTACATGAAGGTTACAGGCTTCCTCGGATAAACCCCTATGAGATACATAGTAGACTCATATGCCTGGATCGAATATTTCATTGAAAGCAAGCCTGGAGAGAAGGCTAGACGTATGATTGAGGGCTTCGGAAGTTGACTCCCACTATCTGCCTAGCAGAAGTGGGATGAAATACCTCCAAGGAATATTCCTGATAAAATATACCTGGAACAATACTAATATGAATTTGGCATTTAAATTAACAGATCTAAGAGACTAACCCTCATAAAGGTCGGATACATCTCGACAGGTTCGGCTACTCAACCTCGAGGCTCATGTCTAGGGCTTTCGCCGAATGGGTTAAAGCCCCCACGGAGATGTAGTCCGGCTCCAACTCTGCGATCTGCCGTACGGTGCCTAGGGTGACCCCGCCTGACACTTCGATCTCGACCGGTAAACCGGAGGAGCGGATCATTTCTATGGCCTCCTTCATCTCTGCTAGGCTCATGTTATCCAGCATTATCCGATCTGGCTTGGCTTGGAGGGCCTTCCTCACCTCGCTGATGGTCTTGGTCTCGACTTCAACTTTCAGATGAGTCTGCCCCCTAGCGCGCCTAACCGCCTCGGCGATGCTTCCTACGATCGCCAAATGGTTGTCTTTGATGAGGACCATCTCGGCAAGGCTTAACCTATGGTTGTGTCCTCCGCCCGCCTTCACAGCGGATTTCTCCAGCTCGCGGAGGCCGGGGGTTGTCTTCCTCGTATCCAGTATCTTGACACCTCCTGCTCGCTTCACGTATTCCCTGGTGGCGGTGGCTACTCCTGAGAGGTGTTGGAGGAAGTTCAGCGCCACCCTCTCCCGGGAGAGGATTGCATGGGCGTCGCCGTTTATCTCAGCGATCTTCTGGCCCGGGGTGACGGAGTCGCCGTCCTTGACTAGTGGAGTGAAGGTGACGGCTGAGCCTCCGTGGGTGAAAACCTTCTGGGCGACTTCTATCCCTGCGACCACGCCCTCCGCCTTCACGTATATAGCCCCCCTTATTCGTAGGCCATGAGGTATTATGGCCTTCGTGGTAACGTCCTCATCGCAGCGATCTTCCTCCAAGGTTGCCAATATCAGCTTCTCAGTCTCCACGTCTTTCCTCCTCATCTATAGGCTTTTACCGTTAATCTCCGACCTTTCTAACAGCGTGTAGATTGAAAAGGCTATCGGAGAATGTAGTGTGTTCCGACGCTCTCCTTCCTGTCGAGGGCGGCTTGTGCGACTAGCCTTGAGACTGTTATCATGTTTCCCAGCTCTATGAGGGTTGGGCTAATTGTGCTTCGCCGCAGCTCGGCTGCTTCAGCCCTCAGGCGGTTGAGCTCTTCCAGGGCGTGTTTAAGCCCCTCTTTTTCTCTGACGATTCCCACGTAGTCCCACATCGTACTCTGGAGCTCCCGCCTGACTGGGGTGGCTTTCAAGGAGCGTTTCGCGACCTTCTGGGGGTAAGCGTGTGCGTGAGGCAGCCGAGGTATATCCTCAAGGTAATCTGTGACCTTTTCTTCAGCCCTGAAGCTGAAGACTATCGACTCCAGGAGGGAGTTGCCCGCCAACCTATTGGCGCCGTGAACACCTGTGCAGGCGCATTCGCCGAGGGCGAAGAGTCCTTTGATGTCTGTTTCACCGTACGTGTTCGTTTTGATGCCTCCGCAAAGGTAGTGGGCAGCAGGGGTAATGGGGATGAGGTCCTTGGTGATGTCGACGCCTTGGCGGAGGCACCTCCTGTAGATGTTGGGAAACCGTTTCTTAATATAGGCTTTCCCCATGTGCCTGACATCTAAGTAGACTGGGCCTTTCTTAAGTTCCATATAGACCGAGCGGGCGGCGACATCCCGGGGCGCTAGATCCCCATCCTCGTGGTAGTTTTTCATGAACGCCTCCCCCCGCCAGTTTCGCAGGGCGCCTCCCTCGCCTCGTAGGGTCTCGGAGATCAGGAAGAGGGCCTTCCCTCCTTTGTAGAAGGCGGTGGGGTGAAACTGGATGAACTCCGTGTCCCTGACCGAGGCTCCAGCTAGGTGGGCCATGGCGATGCCGTCACCCGTGGCGACGGCGGGGTTTGAGGTCATACGATAGATTTGACCTATTCCACCCGTGGCTATGACCGTGACCTTGGAATAGATTTCGAATATGCGCTTCCCTTCCACATCGAGGGCTCTGACCCCCCAGCACCTTCCATCCTTGACGATTAGGTCGATGGCGATGCATCCTTCGAGGAGGCTGACGTCCTTCCCTATGCGCCTCACCTGGCGGAGGAGCGCCTTTTCGATCTCCCTCCCCGTTGCATCGCCGATGTGGACTGTCCTGTTCCTGCTGTGCCCAGCCTCCCTGCTTAAGAGGAGTCTCCCCTGCTTGTCCTTGTCGAAGGCTACTCCAAGTGACTGTAGCTCCTCTATTACCATAGGTGCTTTTTTTACGAGGATCTCAACCGCCTTCTCGTCGCAGAGGCCGCATCCAACCCTGACCGTGTCCTGGAAGTGTAGGCGAGGGCTATCGTCCTCTCCGATGGCGGCGGCGATTCCTCCCTGGGCGTAGTTCGTGTTAGACTCAGGGGCACTCTTCTTTGTGAGTACTATTATTCTCCCATGCTTGGAGGCTTTCAAAGTGAAGCTGAGGCCCGCGATTCCGCTTCCAACCACTAGGAAATCCGTTTTCAAAGCTCCAACATCCTATCCAGCGCCTTCTTAGCCCTGAGTCTTATCTCCTCGGGAACCTGCACCTTATGCCGTTCCATCTCCAAAGCCTTCAGAATCGACCTTAAGGTGATCTTCTTCATCTGGATGCAGGTGGATCTGGGGGGCGCCGAGTAGAACCTCCTGTCCGGATACAGCATCTTAAGCCGCTCGATCATCCCCACCTCGGTTCCGATGATGAACTCGTTTTTAGGGCTTACCGCAACTCTCTTGACCATCTGGCTTGTGCTGCAAACATAATCCGCTAAGTCTATGACTTCAGGTTTACACTCAGGATGCACGATAACTTCAGCGTCGGGGTGTCTCCGCCGCATCTCCTTTAACTCCTCAGCTGAGAACTGGGTGTGGACATAGCACCAGCCCTTCCATGGGATGATGCGCTTCTTAGAGTACCTCTGCACGTAAAGCGCTAGGTTCTCATCGGGGACAAATATGACCTCATCCTGGTCCAGGGAGTTGACGACTTCTACAGCGTTCGCGCTTGTGCAGCATATATCTGACTCGGCCTTCACCTCCGCTGACGTGTTGACGTAGCTCACCACTGCAGCATCAGGGTGACTCCGCCTCATCCTCCTTACGCCTTCGGCGTCGGCCATAGCGGCCATGGGGCATCGGGCCTGCAGGACGGGGAGCAGCACAGTCCTTTGGGGGTTGAGTATGTAGGCGGTCTCCGCCATGAAGTCGACCCCGCAGAACACGATCATTTCGGCATCCGTCTCGACGCTTCTTCTGCTAAGCTCCAGGGAGTCCCCGATGAAGTCCGCGACATCGTAGATCTCTGGCCGCTGATAGTTATGTACGAGAAGGATCGCCTTCTTCTCATTCTTGAAGTGTTTGATCCTCTCTACTAAATTCATGCCGCTCATCCCTTTGAATAGGTTAATCAGCATGCTACTCAGCTACACGTCCCCTGCGACGCATCACTCAGCGCCTTCCCGGGATTGAGTCATCTTCAACTTACCATGGACGGTTAATATACGCTGTTCCAATATAAAAGGAGAGCGAGAGGACCCAGGCCTATGCAAAGCTGAACCGCGCGAGGAAAATATTTATCGCTATCCTCTCAATGTTTATCCCCAGGCTCTTAATGCTCTTTGGATCAATGATTTTCAGGTCGTTAATTTTACTAAGTCTTTACTTCATTTCTACAATAGGATTTGGCCTTTACTCCTTTTCGGTTTAATAGCGGTAATATTTAACGGACCAACCCAACTAGTAGCAGCGATATTTAGCAAGTCTAAGGGGATATTTCAATTCACATATACCGATCAGAAAGGGAAAAGAATCGCCGTCTTGGGTTTATATTATATAAAGAAGCTGGAAGAAAGATAGCACAGAAATAGGATGAGATTAAAAACTTATGTAAGAAATCGGGAATAGAATTTCACTAGAAAATTTAGTAAGTTTGTGTAAAACGACTCTTTCCGAAAAAAGCCAGAAATGAGCGAGAAAAATGTTTATTTTAAGCCCTTTTTGAAATATTTATAAATACATCCCCTCCTACCGGATCATAGGACCCCCAAATGTAAGGTGAGGCTGCAACCGATAGGACCGGATATGGAGAGAGACCATGATGGACGAGACAGGCCCCTTAAGGCTTGGACCCCGCAGGTTAGGCAGCCCTCCAGAACTGGGACAAAACACATGATTCCAAAATACTCAGCAACCCAAGCCCTTTCCCGATCCTAAATGAAGATTCCGAGGTCCCGTTTTTTCAGCCGTCCACCCCTAGGGGAGACCCTATAAAGACCGGAAGTCACCCCCGTGGAGAAAGACCCGTAGAGATGCTCCATCTCTTTTCAAAGTCCCTAAACCCTGATAGGGTCTCTCTAGTGGAGAAGCTATAATCGCCGCTTAAAGCTAGCACCCTAAAAACGCTTAAATCTATAATTCATCAAAGACATCTTCTCGGTGCTCCGATTTGAGGATCGGTGAAGTGGAGGTCGCCGACGAGGATTTCGCCGAGGCCTTCCCCATGTGGGTCTCCCGTATACTCGTAACCGCTGCCAGCGAGGGTTGGGCCCGCGCCGCGGCCACGGCCGCCACGGGCTTCGCCACATCCATAATAATGGCCCCGTGCGAGGCGGGTGTTGAGGGGCCTCCAGCCCAGCCCTCCGAGACCCCTGACGGCCGGACAGGCCTATACTTACAGTTCTATCATGGGCTTGGAAGCCTTTTGAAGCAGCAGCTCATAGCCAGGATAGGCCAGTGCATCCTCACCTGTCCATCCACAGCCGTATATGATGCAACGCCTGATCCCCCTAAGAGGCTCAAGATAGGATGGGCTGTCCGGATGTTCGGGGACGGCTTCGAGGAGAAGGTGGAGCTCAACGGGAGGAACATGTGGAGGATCCCCGTGATGGAGGGGGAGTTCCTCATCGAGGACAGGATAGGCGTGAGGAAGGGCATAGCCGGGGGCAACATACTCATAATGGCCTCTGAGGCCTCGGCCGGGCTTCGCGCAGCCGAATCCGCCGTGGAGGCTATAAGGACTCTGAGGGGCGTGGTGCTCCCGTTCCCCGGCGGCGTATGCAGGTCGGGGTCGAAAGTGGGCTCCAAGAAGTATAAGTTGAAGGCCTCCACGAACCATCCCTACTGTCCCCTCCTCAGGGATAGGGTGGAGGGCTCCCAGGTCCCGGAGGATGTGAAGAGCGTATACGAGATAGTTTTCAACGCCCTCTCTTCGAGGATCCTCAGGAAGGCTACGGCCCTGGCCGTGAGGGCTGCAGCCCAGGTTGAGGGTGTGAGGAGGATAACCGCCGTGAACTTCGGCGGGAAGCTCGGCCCCATAAAGATAAACCTTAAGGAGGCCTTGGAATCCGAGCTGCCCTGAACGCTCGCGGTCGAGGCCGTTACCCGGGATCCCCGCCTAGATGAGCTTCACATAGCCTGGGGTTCCCCGGGAGCCCACCACCAGCCTATGCCACACGCGCCCCCTATCCTCCACCTTCTCCACTACGCCCCTAGCCCTCAGCCTCTCCCCCGGAACGGCTATCCCGCAGTAGAGGCCCTCGAAGCATACGATCTCCTTTAAATCCTCCACTTTTAAGCCCTCCAGGACTTGGGCATCCTCAACCCCGTATACACCCGGATAGAATATGGAGTCCACGGCCTCGGCTACCGTAGCCTCGATCGAGGCCTCTCCCAACCGCCTGTAGAGTCGGTCCCCGTAGGATTCCTCGACCTCACCCTCCAATTTAACCGGGTGGACTGAGAAGAAGACCCCTTTGTAGAGGCCCCTGTTCCAGAGCCTCCTATAGACCACGGCGTAATCCTTGAAGCTTAGGGCCGACCCCAAGCCCCGCTCCGAGTATATGGCCCTTAAATCCTCGAGGCTGAACCTTCCGAATCCCCAGCCACCCCTATGGGCCATCCCCTTGAGCGCCTCCATGACCCTGAGGGACGCATCCCTGCCGTAGACCGTCAAGTCTAGGTCTGAGAAGAGCTGGTGGTGGATCCCCAGGAGGATGGAGCCCGTGACGCCGAAGCATCCCAGGTCGACGCCGCTCATTTCTGAGAGCGTGGACGCCAGCTCCCCCGCCAAGCTCTCGAGCTTGTCCCCTCCATGGGATAGGATCCAGCCAAGCCGCACCTCAGGCTTGAGATGCCTCTTAATCATGGTCTTCAAGGGAGCTGAGAACTCGAAGCCTGAACGTTCGTCGCGGAAGAGGTGCTGCGGCGCCTCCTCCGAGAGGAGCCTCAGCGTGGCCTCCAGATCCATCATGGAGTACCTCTCCAAGACCCTTTCATATCCCCCGTCGAGGCGCCTGTACTTCAGGTAGGCGAGCACCCGCCCCGGTGGATGCACGTTCCCCACGACCGTGAAGACCATTCCGTCGATGGTCTCCAAGTGGTCGTGATCCCTGAAACTCCTCATTATCCCACCATCCCCGGGATGAGGAAATCCCCCTTATCCTCGCCGACTATAACCCTATGGTATGGTGGCTTATCCCTCCAGAGGACCCTCTCCACGGCGCCCACGCCCCTCACATGGTCGCCCCTCACTGCCTGGCTGCAGAACCTGCCCCTGAAGCTCGCCACCTCCCTTATAGGGATCCTCCCCGCCCCAACCTGGGCCCAGCCCTCAACCAGGTACCTGCACGGCGTAAACATCGCATCTGAGTCATCCAGTACCACCGCCTCGAAGGCGCCCCTCCCCAAGGGCTTATAGGAGGGGTTCCCATAGGATTCCCCCGCCTCATATGGTTGCTTCACGAACCTTATGAAGTACTCGGATCCCCCGAAGAGGCCCTGGAAGGTCTTCTCCTCCTCAGCATCCCGGAACTCTTCGAAGCTTATCAGCCTATCCAAACCTCTAACCCTGTAAAGCTTTAGGAGGCCCCTCCTCCCATAGGGCTTGAAGTCCCCACCCGTGGAGAGGAGGTCCTTGAGGGCCCGGTTAACCCTGAGGGAGTTATCCACGCCGTAGATTATGAGGTCCAGGTCTGAGCCCCTCCGGTGGAGCCCGAGCAGTATGGAGCCCGATACCCCGATGGACTCCAGATCCACATTGGCCGCCCCGGCTAGCTCCTCAGCCATCTCCAAAGCCTTAGACTCAAGCCTATCCCCGGTCCCTCTACACTTCAACTCCATAAGCCCGGCCTTAGGGTCGAATATCCGCTTCACCTTCGAATCCGGCACCTCCTGCATGACCCTGCCGTAGGCTCCATCGAACCTTAGATAATCCGGGTAGCCCTCCCTGAGGAGCCTCCAACGCTCCTCTAGATCGTAGACTTTCACGAAACCCCTCCTGGAAACCCCTCGGCCCAACGCCCCATAGGGAGCGTATCTGAGGTAGGCTACCGTGAAGCCTCGGGGATGCATATGACCCCTAACCTCGAATATTAGGCCTTCGCCCGTCCCCAGGAAGTACCCCTCCGTCAAGCCCTCCAACCCAATCCGGTCCCCT
>JAWBPF010000061.1:0-9056 GCA_038825355.1 Bathyarchaeia archaeon | reverse complement strand
TGAACTGATAGATTGCGCCGGCTTAGTTCCAGGGGCGTGGCATGGGAGGGGTCTGGGAAACCAGTTTCTAGACGAGATAAGGAGGGCGGATTCCCTGATTCACGTGGTGGACGCCTCAGGATCCACGGACATCGAGGGTGGAGGCTGCCCCTTGGGATCTCATGATCCTTTAGAGGATGTAGCCTTCTTAGAGTATGAGATTGACCAGTGGCTTAAAGGCATCCTCATGAAGGATTGGCTTAGAATAGCTAGGCGAGTCGAATCCACCGCTGACCAGCTTGAAACATTGCTCAGCGAAAGGCTAAGCGGGTTATCAATAACTCGAGAGGAGATAAGATACGCGGTAAAAGAGACGGGTTTGAACCCTAAAAAGCCTACAGCCTGGAAGGATGACGAGATCCTAAGGTTTACTGGTATGATCAGGAAAGCCTCTAAACCGATGCTTATAGCCGCTAATAAGGTGGATTTAGCCTCCGCTGAGGAAAACGTTAAAAATCTTATAGGTTCAGGATACGTCTCTGTTCCCTGCTGTGCAGAGGCGGAGTTAGCCCTTAGGAGGGCTGCCCAAGCTGGGTTAATAGAATATTTGCCCGGCGACGATCATTTCAAGATAGTGAAACCTGAAAAGTTGACTCCTCCACAGGAGAAGGCCCTAGAATCCATCCAGACTAAGATACTTGACAAATGGGGTTCCACAGGAGTCCAGGAGGCGATCAACAAAGCCTTCACAGACCTATTAGGTGTTATAGTGGTCTACCCAGTTCTAGACCCTGATAAACTTACAGATCACGAAGGCAGGGTTCTTCCAGAAGCTCATCTCATCCCGTCAGGCACTACCGCTAAAAGCTTCGCCTCTATCATCCACAGCGAATTAGGGGAGGGATTCCTCTACGCTGTGGAGGTTAAATCAGGCAGCCGCGTCGGAGAAGACTACATCCTAAAGGACGGCGACGTAATATCCATAGTTAGCACTAAACGGAGAGGTTGAACTAGATAAGTTAAATATATCCCGTTCTCCTGAGATAGTGGCCTGGCTTCTTCTTTGGTCCAAAACTCTTTAATCCACCTGATCTAAGCTTCCGTTTAAGCTCTTCAGCCCTCTCCATAGATAATTCTCCGTTTTCTAGGAGCCACATGATCGTCTGCTCAGCCTCCTCCATTGTACTACATCGTCTAATGTAGTCTTCAACCCCAGGCTCATAGCCTAGGAAAGGGTAGACCTCACCGTCGATTATGGTCCTTAAACTTTTATTCGATGAGCCCTGCATCTCTAAAGCTAAGTGAGGAAACCTCCTCTTGAACTCCTCCAAGTCCATTTCAACCAACTAAGACTACCCTTAGGCCCTCTATAACCCCACATATTTAAGTTTCTGCTCCGAGGACATTAATGTCCTTGGAGGGACATCCTCTGAAACCACGGTCCCAGGGCCTATCCATGATCCATATCCAATCTTCACCCCAGGCATCAAGCTCACGTTTACGCCGGTTCTCACGTTATCCCCGATCACAGCCCCGAACTTCCGCTCACCTGTGGAAACCCTCTCCCCCTTCACGGTGGATTTAATATAGGCTTCGTCGAACCTCAGGTTAGCAATCATGGTCCCCGCCCCTATATTACAGTTACAGCCTATAACGCTGTCGCCGACGTAGGAGAGGTGAGGTATCCTAGTACCCTCCATTATTATGCTGTTTTTGACCTCACATGCATTTCCAACCCTTACATCCCTATCGAGGAACGTGAACCTCCTTATGTATGCATTGGGACCCACCGTAGCTCTTTCGCCTATGAAAGCTGGTCCTTCTATGGTTGAGCCAGCCTTTACCACGCTATCCTCCCCTAAGACTACTGGCCCCGAGACCTTCACGTTCTCCTCGACATCCCCTAAAATGGAGGTGGAGATCCCACTCAGAAGCTTCATGTTCGCCCTCAACAAATCCCATGGATAACCTATGTGAACCCACTCCTCCTGTGAAACTTGGACTACGCCCACCCTTCCTCTCGAGGCTGAGATGTTTAATGCATCGGTTAACTCTATCTCGCCACGGGGAGAAACTCCCACCTCTTCGACATCCCTTAAAACATCAGATGTTAAAACGTAAATCCCCACATTTACTAACCCTCCGGAAAGGGAGAGTTTGCTGGGCTTCTCCTCGATCCTATCAAGTAATCCATCGGAGACTTGAATGACGCCGAAGCCTTCAAAGTCATCTAACCAGGAGACCGCTATGAGAGCTAGGTTAAGCTCCTCATATCTCTCCAAGACCAACTCTAACATCGTAGGTGAAGGAATTACATCACCGTATAAGAGTAGGAAATGCTCCGCAGGTATCCTTTCAGCAGCAATAGCAGCTGCATGACCTGTGCCTCTAGGATCCAACTGTTGGATGTACTCTACTTGAAAAGGCAACTTTAAGCTTTCCACATATCCTTGTAGGGCCTCACCCATATTGCCTACTACGATTAGGACTTTTTCAATACCTATGCTTCGAAGGCTATCAAGTATATGTCCTATTATAGGTTTGCCAGCCACGGGAAGCATCTGTTTAGGCTTATTCTCAGTTAAGGGCTGTAGCCTTACGCCTCTTCCAGCAGCTAAAATGACAGCCTTCAACGCTCAACCTCAAAGGGATTAAGCCTCTTCCTTCAACTTTCATTCTGCAACTCTTCAATATTTAATGCTTCTCCTCGTCCAACGCTGCCTTCAGCTACCTCAACGCCCTCCTCTAACTTCTCTGTTCTCGGCGTTAACGGAATAGCCAATAGCTTCGACTTTCTAACCCCTACATGCCTTAAGGGAGTTATCTTCTTAGTCAGGTTGTAGATGTCGGATCCTATCTTCCCTCCTAGGGTAGGGGTAGGGCCTAAAACCATCTCTTGGCAGAGCTGCTCATAGGTAAGCTCCCTCGCCTTCTCTTCGATTACCCTCTGCATTATATCTCTTATAGCGTGCTCCTGGGACGCCCTGATCCTATGCCTTGTAAAAGCCACTATGGAAACCCTGGTAACGTATCCATCCCTGGCGGTTACCGTGAACACTCCATCGATCCTGCTTGTACCCCTCCTCACAAGGCTCCTAAGATAGTCAGCTGCGTATTCATGTCCTTTGAGGATGGTTACAGCCTTTCCATCCCTAAATTCCGTGATTAGAAACCTAAGCCTTATAGGCTGATGGGAGAAGTCTCCTGTAATATCGTATAGGGTTGTATCCACCACCCTGCCTATAAGATTATTTGGATCCTCAGCCGGTATTGATGCAACTTCCATATCACCGAAATATGGAGGAGTCTTAACTGCGTACCATTTCTTTGCGCGCCATCTATCCTTTACCTTCGCGTATTTCGGCAACGTCTCTCTACCTCGACTAGTAGAGAAATAAGACCATTAATAAACTATATGCTTCAGCTGTCGAATCCGCCGCCTCCCACTTTGAGCATGCGATGGAAGAAGTATATTCCATATAGTGCGCCTGCGAAGAGCATTGAGAATAGCTTCGATACGAAATTGAAGTTTACCGGCTTAGGCATGGCAGGATTCAACTGATGGTAAAGCATATCCAGGTTGCCCCCGTACATTATGAAAAAACTTGTCCACATTAGGAAGTTCTGAAGAAATTCGTATCCCATAATGAATGCTCCCAGGCAGAAGAATATGAAGATCCCCCGTTTAACCGTGGCAGGCCACCTCGAAACATGGTTACGCCAAGCCTCAAGGCCTAGAGCCCAATAGAGGAAACCGAACATGACGAAGAGCGTTACCGGTTTAAAATGGAATACGTAGATAGGCGTGGGAATTATAAGCTCATCCACTACGAACCGTTCCCCTACCGCATACTCTAAGCAATGCTTAAGTGAAACCCTCAAAAGGACTATGAGGCATAAGAGTCCGAATACTATTGAGAGTATCCTGTAAACCTGGAGCTCCCCTATCCTATTGGGAACCAATATCCTTCACCTTATCCTCTAATTCGAGTAGAACCTTCCCCCAATCTAGTTTAACCATCAATACTACGGTTACTATAAAGACCACTATTGAAAATATTATGGTGTAGTAGTTATCCTGTGTTCCAGCAATCCAGTTAATTGTCGCCCTTGAAACCCTCCCAGATCCAACCGTCAAGAAGGTTATGAGGAACTTACCTGCAAAGCAGGCTAAGAAAGTCTTATACAGGCTGTACTTCATTATTCCCAATGGGATGAATAATAGATCGTCTGGGAGGGGTGAAGCTGCAAAGATGAAGGCTGCGATGAACGGCCTTCCGCCGAGCAGCCTCCTTAAATTGTTAAAGCGCTCCTCATATTTTCGCCCCAGCATTTTCCCACCACCATAACCTATAGTATAGCTGAAGAGTTTCCCTATGGTGGCACCTAAAGCCCCTAAAAACGTTAATAGTATTAATCCTATATTAGGCGTATCTAAGGCGATGGTGAAGATCAAAAGGAGATAGGGTACAGGAAAGAATAAGGCTAAATTACCTAAAAGGCTAATGATAAATATGCCGAGGTAAGGGTTGCCGACGGCCCTCCAAATCATATTAAGCCAGGTAGTCGAGTCAGCATCCATATATACATCCCAGGGTTCTAAGCCTATTCAAGGGTATTAACGTTACAGCTAATTAATTTATGTATTATCATTTTTTTTTACTTATCCGCTATGATCGACTCTTAGGGTTGCATCACATCCTTTAAATTCATGGGTAAAAGGATTTGATGTAGAAATCGGGAGGTAAAGTTAAGAGCCGCCTTTCTAGAAGATACGGATCATGGAATGGGGGGCTTGGCCTGTTAGATCTAAGGTTTATCCGGGAGAATCCTCTGGCGGTTAAGAAGGACCTTGATAAGAGGGGAGAGTATGAAAAGATTCCATGGATAGATGAGATCATCGAAGTCGATGAGAAGCGAAGGGATGCGATTCGGGAACTGGGGGGCCTCCGTCATATGCGTAACCTCCTCACCGAGGAGATCGCTAAACTCAAACGTGGTGGGTTGGACGTGTCTGAAAAAATGGCTGAGGCGACTAGGATTCCCGATGAGATCAAAGTCTTGGAGACGAGGCTGCAAAATTATGAGGATAAGCTGGAATACTATCTCTCCAGGCTGCCTAATATAACCCATGAATCGGTTCCTCCAGGTAGAGATGAAAGCAGTAATGTAGTGGTGAGGGTTTGGGGGGAGAAACCAAGTTTCAGCTTTAAACCTAAGGATCATATAGACCTTGGCTTAAAATTAGACTTAATAGATGTTGAAAGGGCGGCGAAGGTGGCGGGGGCGCGTTTCGCCTATATCAAGAATGAGGCAGCCCTCCTAGAATTCGCTCTTGTTAAATATGCTCTAGAAAGGATTGTTAAAGACGGCTTCACCCCGGTTATCCCCCCGGTCTTGGTTAAAAAGGAAGCCATGTACGGTGCCGGCTTCCTGCCCATAGGTGAAAATGATATATACTGGATAAGGGGTGAGGACCTATGTCTAGCAGGTACAGCGGAAGTCCCCCTTGCAGCCATGCACATGGACGAGATAATAGACGAAGAAGAGCTCCCACTATATTACGCTGGGTTCTCCACCTGCTTTAGAACCGAGGCGGGGGCTCATGGCCGCGACACTAAGGGGGTATTCAGGGTTCACCAGTTCGATAAGCTGGAGCTCTTCAAGTTTACTACTCCTGAGACTTCATGGGAAGAGCATGAAAAGCTTATAGCAACGGTAGAACAGATCTACAGAGGTCTCAATCTCCACTATAGGATAGTCAACATATGTTCAGGGGAGCTGGGAGCATCGGCTGCAAAGAAATACGACCTGGAAGTGTGGCTGCCAGGTCAGGGGAAATACCGTGAGGTAGTCTCATGCAGTAATTGTACAGATTATCAGGCTAGAAGATTAAATATTAGGTGTAGGAAAGGTTTAAAGGAGAAGCCTCGATTCGTGCATACGTTGAATAGCACCGCCGTAGCTGTGGGAAGAGTCCTAGTAGCCATATTTGAAAATTATCAAAGGGAAGACGGGTCGATAAGGGTGCCGGATTCACTTACCCCGTACCTAGGATTTAAAGAGATAACCGTTGATAAAAACTATATTTGAGATGAAAATCCCTAAAGCAATACCTCGTAGTCTATTCTAAGTGAAGAGAAGCATGTGGATACACTCTAATCCACAGGTTCTTCAGCATCCTATATAAGTCTGGGACTGTGTCTAATTCCTTCAACTCCCCAGGCTTAACCCATTTAGCCTCCAAGTTCTCCCAGTTCAGCTCAATCTCGGAATCTTCGCATGTTAACTCGAATAGAAATGGATGCACTATCCATCTAACTCTTAAATTCTCATCCAGAACTTCTGTTGGATCTCCGGTAACCAAAAGTTTAAGGTTTTCTCTGGATATGGAAAGCTCCTCGCTTATCTCTGTATACGCTTGTCTCAGAGGATGATTCTCCAAGTATCCACTGATGGCCGACCATCTCCCTTTATAGCTTCCAACTCTACCGCTACGCTTTAAGATTAGAACTTTTCCCCCTTTAACTATGAACGAGGTGACTACCCTATAGGTTTTCAACTCGTTTCCCTATGCGTATGCTCCTCAGGCGGAGCACATATGAATCTTATGGCGTGTAGCCTCATTGGGCAATGTTCACAGAATTTAGGCTGATCTTCGGCCCTTAAAAGCTTCCCTATCTGGTCTAAGGCTTTACAATTAAAGACCCGGTTTGAAGCATCCAATAACCCATATATACAATCGACCATTCTGACCTCTCCTTTAAATCTTAAAAGGGTACATAGCATCTACGATTTAAAAATATCTATACGCACTAGCACAGGATATCCTACAGGTTTAAATCGTATCGGATGCTGATGCAGAGGCTGGAGCATAGCTGGTCAGCTTCATTTTTCTAGATTCTCAAGTTCCCTTACGAGCAGTGGAAGGAAAACTCCTATATCAGATACGACACCCACGGCTTGGGCTGTACCTCTATCGAGGAGCTTCAAGGCTACCACGGGGTTTATATCGACGCAAATGATCTTTACAGTGGATGGAAGGAGGTTCCCGACAGCTATGGAGTGGAGCATTGACGCTAACATTAGGACGACTCCAGCTCCCTTCAAAGCCTCCATATATTTCTGTTGTGCCTCAATAGTGTCGGTTATAACCTCAGGTAACGGTCCGTCATCCCTTATAGACCCCGCTAGAACGTATGGAATTTCCCTCCGGATACACTCGTATATTATTCCGTTTTTAAGTATCCCCTTGTCCACCATGGCTTTCAGGGACCCTACCTTATAGGCCTCGTTTATCGCCGCTAAATGGTTCCTATGGCTTCCAAGGCTTGAAGTACCGTTCTCCAAGTTGACTCCCAGCGAGGTTCCGAAGAGGGCTCTCTCCACATCGTGAACTGCTAAGGCGTTTCCAGCCAATAGGGTGTGCACGTAGCCTAGCCTTATCATCGTAGCGAGAGCATCTGACGCCCCCGTGTGCACGACCGCCGGACCAGCAACCACCACTATTCTATCCCCTCCACGCCGGGCTTTATAGAGGTCCTCTGCTATTCTCAGTATTATGGAGGTGGACGGCTTCTCCGGCGAAGCCTTACTCCCCATGAACTCGAATACTCCTAAACTTTCCCTCGGCCTCTCCGGAGGCTTAACTTTAACCCCTCCCTCGCCTACGACTATTAAGTCGCCCCTATTGACCTCTCGGATAGGCTTACAGTAGGCCCTTACATTCCCTTTATCCACTACTATGACTTTATCCATCATTGGATTCTCGACTTCGATCCATCGACCAGACAGGTAAATCCACGTTGGATGACTTGTAGTCGAATAAAAATCGTCAGGTAAGACCATATCCGACGGAGCCGGCTCGACCCTCACCTCAACGGGGCTACTCTGTACAGCTCCCAGCATATAGAGCTCTTTCAGAATACGATCCAAATGTTCAGAGTCTCTGCCTTTCACTAGGAGGCGTGCGTAGCTATAGTCTGTCTTTCTTCGTCCAATAATGAATTCCTTAACCTCGAATTCCCCGCCTAAATCCATTATCCTATCGAAGATCCGCGTCAAAATCATTGAATCTATTAAATGCCCCTCAACTTCAACTTCCTCAGAATAGGAGTTAGCGTCCTGGAACCCTATCACCAGACATAATGATGTACTCCTTTATCCATGTTGACAGGTAACATCCAAAATGGGTTTCTGCTAATAAACCTTTCTCGGGTTACAAAGAAGGAAGGGGGTTTATCGAGATACAGGGCTATGGAAATACTGCCGATATTAGGGTCTCTACTCCTTTAACTACTACTGTTGCCACCGCGATGACTATAGATGCCATGGTTACTCCCATGGCTATGTTGCCCTTCTTAAGCTCACTCCACTCATCTATCTCCTTTGTAAGTTTACCGAAGACTGAGATGGCTACATACTGCATAGCCATGGCTAGAGACAAGGCTATTACTAGCTGGATGAAACCCATCGCTATTGCTAGCAGATCCCATTTCGCGAATAGCCCAGAGATCCCCGGGGCCACTATGGTTGCAACCGAGATGAAGATGCCCGCCATGTAAATGGCGACAGCTATGTTTCCCTTATTTATCTCAGCCCACTCATCCAACTCCTTCGTAACCCTTCCTAGGATGGAGGAAGCCAGGTAAAGTGCAGCCACAGCGAAGACTATGCTCAGGATCAATCTTAGAAAAGCCAACCCGACTAATGCTATTTTTGCGACCATTATCTTTCCCCATTTATAATATAGTAAAAGCTACCTATAAAAATTTTTACCCCACGAATTTTAAGCAGTGATTTAATAAAAGATAAATCCCTCCTCACAGGGAAACGTAGGGTAAGCTGAAACCATAAAGGTGTGTGGACATGCCCGGTGATATAAGGGTAAGGCTTGTACACCTCTCTGACACTCACATCTCTCCCCACGGTCAATTCGTAGAGGAGACGTTCGATGAAGCTGTAAGGCAGATAAATGCCCTGGACCCATCCCCCGCAGTCATTATACATACAGGTGATCTAACAGATAACGGAGTCTTATCTGATTATGAGTACGCCTTGGAGAAGATTAAGCTCCT
>JAWBPF010000060.1:0-9139 GCA_038825355.1 Bathyarchaeia archaeon | reverse complement strand
ACCCTGGAGGAAGGCTCCACTCGGTTACCAGGGCTGCCTGCGCAGCCGGTGGAAGGACCGCGACTAGCACTAGCAGGGATGAAAGTAGGAAGGCCAGCCATCCCCCTTTCCTAAGCGTATGGGGGATCCTCCTGCCGAACCTGAGGGCTATTAGGGCCATGGATCCTAGGGCTAGGCCCATCAGGATCGATGGAGAGGAGTATCCAGGTATGGGCGGTCCAAATCCGGTGGTGGCGTACTCATAGCTTGTAACGGTTACTGTCGAGGTGGAGGTTACCGTTCCCGTGGCGGTTAGGGTGGCTATGTAGCTGGTCATGGTGGAGGTAGCCGTCACGCTCGTCAGGGAGGTTTCAACCCTAGTAGTGGTGGCGGTTACGCTCGTAGTCGTATATACCGTGGTGACATAGCTCGTAGCGGTTACGGTGGTCGTGGCGGTGAAGGATGCTGTGCTAGTAAACTCCGCTATATAAGATGTCCTCAGGAAACTTGAGGTTTCAGTAGCCCTATAGGAGGTCGTTGAAGCCTCTGTACTGCTTGTATTGGCTGTATTGAATCTGTAGGTTGTATTACTCTGGGTATTGGTAGTAGAGGTCATCATTGAGGAGCCTATTGTTGTGGCTGTGGTGGATTGTGTTGCTATTATGTATTTCGAGGTTACTGTGATGGTGGTCTTGGCTGTTGTATCATCGATTCTTCCTATCTTGTTGCCGACTTCCTCTGTGAACCAGACGGTATCCTTATGAGCACCGCTGTACGCGTATTTTATGCCCCAGGGAGCTCCTCCACTTCCACGTTCAAACTCTACAAGCGTGTTGGTTCCGGGGGAGAAGCGGGCTATTCTGTTCACTCCATGCTCTACGAACCAGACGTTGTTGTACCTGTCTACGGTTATTCCATATGGTTTAGCGTCGGGCGTGGGTATGTAATATTCTGTTATCTCATTTGTGTAGGGGTTGAGTTTCCCTATTCTGTTACGGCCGGACTCTGTGAACCAGATGTTGCCATATGTGTCGTTTGCTATGCCCCATGGATAGCTGCCTGGGGGTAATGGCCATTCCCGTGTCGTATTTGTAACAGGGTTGAAGTTGCCTATCCTATGCCCTTGGTATTCTGTGAACCAGACCCCTGAAGAGCTCAGGTATATTATGTCCTGCGGACCGGAGTTGGAGTCTGGGAGATACCATTGGGAGGCCACCCACTTCTTCTTATCATTATTCCAGGTCAGCGCTCCTATAGCGCCTGAACCGAACTCCGTGAACCAAACCCTAGAGATGTATGGACCCGTTCCATTACGGATGTGATGGTATTGAAGGGCGATCCCCCTCGGCCCCGCCCCATCACTTAATCCGAACTCTAACATCCGGAAGGAGTCCGTGCCAATCTGATCTATGACTCCTATCTTATGACGTTGGGACTCCGTGAACCAGACCCTATACTTAACTTTCAAATCGGTATAATTATCGTAGGCTACGTCCCAGGGCCTACTTCCCGTGGGAAGCTGGAATTCAAGGATGTCGGATAAGCCTGGATCCAATCGATCAATCTTATCGCTTCCATAAACTGCGACCCATACATAGCTGGTAGGAGACTTATCGTCCACATCTATCCCGTATGGCTTGGTAGATCCTGGGGGGAGACTATACTCGGTTATGGCGGCGGCTTCTACGCCCCTCGGCAGGGCCGCTATGAGGATCAGGATGATCGATGCTAGGGCTGCGGCTTGTCCAAGCCTTATCCTCTTACTCGGAGGAGTATTCCTTGTCTTTATTGTTTCAGCTGAGGATTCTGCGTGGAGAAAAGTCGTGAACGTTAGGTTCCTCATCAGGATACTCACATCCTTCTTCTAAATATCCCGGTTAGGTTATTTAATCTTAACCCTTATTCTGCCTAAAATTAGGTTTACTACATATACCGTTAAAGAAAGGGTTTGAGGGGTAATCTATATTGACAGGTAGAGTTTAAATGGAGGAAAAAAATCTTATTTATCGCCTTTCTTTTTTAGTTTTCCATGATCAATGAATCTTCAGGTTTCCCTCCCCTTACTATGGGTTTTCAATAGGGCTGTGACCGCTGAGGCCTGCGTTAAAACTATGAATGGCAGCGTTAGGATGAGGGATGCCTTCATGTCTATGAATACCCCGTATATTAGGCCGCTTACGAGGAAGCCTAATCCGTAGGCTGTGTTGAAGATGCCGTATGCGGTTCCCCTCAGAGAGATCGGCGCATACTCCGAGACGGCGGCGCGATAGATCGACTCCTGCATCCCGAGCACTACACCGAAGAATAAGGAGGCTGCTATCAGGCTAGACAGCCTCGTATCGGCCATGGCGAAGAGCGGAGGTAGCGTCGAGAGCATGAAAGGTAGTGTTAAAACTTTTACGCCGAATCTATCGTATGCGTATCCGGAGAGGAGGGCCACAGGAGCGTCTACGCCCTGTATGAGCAGGTAGATCAGGGGGACCATCCACTGCAATCCCTCCAACTGAAGTATCGCCGAAGCCTTATACAGGATGAGCACGGCCGGGATGAGGCCGACCGTATTCAATGTGACAGCCAACGTATATACGTAGAAGGGTTTCTCCAAATTTTTCTCTACTTCACTGCCCGTCGTCTTAGGCTCGTGCTCCACGATTGTTTCTGAACCTATCCTTTTATAGGTGTAGCTCAGGGCTATTAGGAGCATTAGGAATGGCAGCGAAAGGATGGTGAAAGTCTCCCTGTAACTGTTGCCGGTGTAGTACATAAGGGCTGCTACGATGAGCGGCCCCGCTATCGCCCCTGTCTGGTCTAGGAATTCATGGATCCCGAAGGCTTTTCCAGCTCCTACATCCCGGCTTATAATGGATAGGACCGTGTCTCTGGATGGCGACCTGCAGGCTTTCCCCAGCCTCTCGAGTAGGACGAGGATGACGGCTATACTCCAGGTATCTGTGACCCCTAAGAGTGGGATCGAGGCGATTAACCCGTAGCCTATGAAGATGAAGAGCCAGTATGCTCGGGTGGTGTCCGCTATGAAACCGCTCACAAGCCTGACGGCGTAGCCTATGAACTCCCCGAATCCTCCGACGAGCCCCACGATGAAGGCTGTTGCCCCTAGAAACCTGAGGTAGTCGGGCACCAGACCCCTCGAGCCCTCGTAGACGATGTCGCCTAACAGGCTTACGATTCCGAGGAGTAGAATACCGGCATAAGCGTTTTTGGAGCCGAGCGGACCATGATTCATTGAAGCGCCTCCTCTCAGGATTTCAATTCGGTTAAATGACTGTTTGGCTTACTTTAATTAACTTAATAGTTAACGTTAAGATAAGTGATGTTGATGGCCTGTCGACTATTAGCCAATGAAAAGGCCGAGTGTAAGGGTTGACTAAGATGTTTAGGGTTTGTGGTCTTAATATTAGGGCTGCACTTTAAGCTTTACACCCCTAGAAGAGCTCTTAATATATTTTTAGGTATTAGGATGCATGTTCCTTGGAATCGTGATGGGTTGGATGATCTTAAGATTGACGGATTTTCAAGGTTTGAAGCTGATAATCAAGCGAAGGATATCCTAATCCAAGCGGATTCGATTAGTGAGTTATGTAATGATTGAGGTGGTGAGCTTCATTACCTATAATAATGTTTAAAAGTATGTATTTTAGGTAATACTATCAGTGATGACGATGAGTACGATCACCGTTAAAATCGAAAAAGAATTGAAGAATAGAATGAAAGAAGTTGGGACAGCCTGGACAGAGTGTATCAGAGAAGCAATACGACTGAAAATCGAGTCGGAAGAAAGGAAGAAAGCTGCGGGCAGGCTCCTGCAGGATCTTAAAGCAGGAAAACATATAGTACCAAAAGGCTTCATAAACAGAAGCCTAAGGGAGCAAAGGAACGCTTGATGATCTTATACGTTATAGATGCATCTGTCGCGGCCAGGTTCCTGTTATCAGAGGATTTATCTGATGAAGCAGGGCGTGTCCTTGAAAGGTTTATGAACGGTTTCATAGACCTGGCAGCGCCGGAATTAACAATTTACGAAATAGGAAATACTTTATGGAAAGCATTTAAACAGGGATCGATAACCATGCCGGAGGCGGAAGAAAAACTTTCACAGTTTTTGGACCTTAGAATAAACTTCATTAAACTAAATAGGGACGATTATGAGAAAATAATAGAGTGGAGCGCAGAAAATAACATGACATATTATGATGGTGCATATGTGATAACATCGGAAAAAGTAAGAGGAATCTTCCTGACAGCCGATGATATATTATATGAAAAAGCAAGCAAAGGGATCCCAACTCTACATCTCCGAGATTCTAACGCTCTTGGCTGAAAATGTTGCGGCTGCCCCGTACATTCCAGTTCGTGTCGGCGACCTTTTGAGGCTTTACTTTTAAAATTTTGCCGGCCCCCGCTTATACTGAGATGCAACTAGTCGCGCTGGACCGTCGAGGAGTAGTTTTAATCCTTCGATCAGCCTTAAACCTGCAAGGTTCTCCGTGCTCCCATGAAATGTATCCACGTAGCCTTCAAAATTTAAGCCGAGCTTTGGGACCTGAATGATGGCCAGGGCTCTTCGAAGTTTGAGGAGTTCGCCCGTGACGGTCTCCCCTTCAGGCCAATATCTTCTGGAAAGTTCCGAGAGGTGTAGACCTATCCGCCTGTACTTCTCTTCGCTGAGGAGGAGGAAACCATCGAAGCCGGTATCGATATGAGCCAAAGCCTCGTCTATTTGCAACGCCTCGAGGAGTCCTTTAACTGAGATACCTAAGACTGAGAATTCGACCCCGTTCGATTTTAGGTATGGCCAGCAGGCTTTACCGCTGCCCTCCAACCCAGCCTCACCTTCCCGGGAGGTCCCTCACCGACCTTGAAGACGATGCGGTGCATATACTTTCCATCCTCGGCTTTGAGGGCTTCGCTGAGGGATTCCTGAGCCGATATCAACCTGCCGCCAGCTGCCAGTTATTACTATGTACATGCCTTGATACTTCTCTTCCAACTCGTCCATCATGGACTCGAAGGCTCTATTGTTGGACTCCTCTTCATCTGTGGATTCATAGTCGTATCTGAGCCAGAACCTGATGGCCGCCTCAAGGGCCTTGGAGAGGGCTCCCTTAGAGTAACCGTATTTTTCCATGGCTTTCCTTCTGAACATTTCTTCGAGTTCTTTTGGGAGTTCACCCTTTATCATAATACTGACTTAGGGACTTAACTTTTGTCCTAAATCTCTCACATTGCGCCTCGCCCTATACAGGTTCGCGAGATGGTTCGCCTGCACCTTGTCAGGGGAGAAACTGAGTATACGAAATACAATATGGGAGATAATTTCATTCTAATCCAATTAGGAATGAAATGTGGGATAGGTACAAATGCTGTCCCACAGCTTAGGATGACTTTCGTCTAAGCAATATCAAGTCGATGAAAATATTATGCTGTAAGGCTTAGGGGTTTCCCCAGGGTTTGGGGGTTAAGTGTAGTAGGGGAGGGCCGAGGAGTAGGCCTGGGGAGTCGGCGGATGATTCACCGACTAGGTAGGAAAAAGTTTAATTTGAAATTCTTACAATTTAATACTTAGTGATGTGAATGTATATGAGAAGGAGCTTGGGGGAGAAGGGACAGATAGTCATACCGAAGGATGTGAGGGATTACCTGGGCTTGAGGCCGGGCTCAGAAGTAATCCTAGAGGTTAGGGGTGGAGAGCTCATAATTAAGCCTGGGGAAAGCCCCGAGAGATTCATGGAAGAGTATGTGAACGTTCCGAAAAAGCTTGAAAAAATAGATGTAAATACTCTTAAAAGGGTTTTGGAGGAAGAATATGAGGTACGTTGACTCGAACGTATTCATTTACCCTGTGGTTGCCGATGAAAAGACCGAGGTTAAGGCATCGCTGGCGAAGAACATCCTCATGAAGATAGCTAAGGGCGAGGTTGAAGCCGCTACCTCCCCGTTAACCTGGGATGAGCTCGTCTGGTCTACTAGGAGGTTTCTAGGTTTAGAGGCGGCGGTCTACGAAGGAGAGAAATTCTTAAGGTTTCCAAACCTGAAGCTACTGAACATAGATGAGAAGGTGGTTTGGGAGGCGCAGAGACTGATGAAGAGGTATGGATTGAAGCCTAGAGATGCCATCCATTCGGCCTCCGCCATAAAGAATGGCATAAGGGAGATCGTAAGCGACGACCCAGACTTAGATATATTAAAAGAGCTGAGGAGAACTCGATTAGAGGAGCTTTGATCCCTAAGCCACTTGGGATCGAGCAGCCCTAGACTGGAATCCTCATGGTGGAGAGACCACAGGCTATAAACAATCCATCATGGGAGTTGCCCTTAAAGGAGGGAATCCCGAGGCGGTGGCTCGCCACCCAGACGTCAAACCATTCCATCCGCGTTGAATGATTAGAGGGCTTCCCTGGAACTTATGCCTCTATTATGAATGAGGCTTAACCAGCCATGGAAGGTTTAGAGTAGGGTGCATTAGCGTATCCAATTAAGAGCCAGCGGACATGAGCTGACCAGCCACAGGGATACCGGTTTAAAGAGAGCAGCCATTAATTTTAAAAAAGAAGAAATAACTTCACCAACATAGTTATAATCGCTATTAATATGGGGATGTTGAAGCCTATCAATAGTTTCTCAATTAATCCTACTCGCTTATCCACGTAATGGGTCAAATCTTCAAACCGCTTATCCATGGCTTCAAACCGCTTATCCATGGCTTCAAACCGCTTATCCATGGCTTCAAACCGCTTATCGCTGTGGCTCATTAACTCTTCGAGGCGTTTATCCATGGACTCGAACCTTTTATCGCTGTAGCTTCTCAGATCCTGGAATCTTTTCTCCATGAAGTCTAGGAGCATTTTTATGTCTTCCTTTGTGGCGAACCTGTCCCAGGGGGCGAGCTTGAGGATAAGGCTGGTCAACAGTTCAGGCTTCTTCTCCAACGCCTCGGCTATGGCCTCGGGGTGGCTCCTAATTATGGATAGGACCTCCTCAACGCTCATTCAGCATCGACCATTAACTATTCAGGGCTCATGAATAGATGAAAGCCGGTAGCCCCTTAAAAGCCTTTATGGGATGGTTTAACCTTCCCGGCATTCTTGGCCTAAGCCTGCGACCGACTCCTCCGCCGGTGGCCTCCTAGGGAGGGCGGGCAAGCGGATCTTCCCCTTACTTTATGTCGGGTGGGGATCTAAACCTTTATGGTTTTTACTCCTTCCTTTTCAGCGGCTTCGGCTTGTCCCCGGTCTGATGTCAGGAGGGGGATTCCCCGCCTCTTCGCTAAGGCTATGTATAAGGCGTCGTATATCGTTATCTTCTGGTTGGAGGATATAAGTGTGGCTTCCTCTAGGTATTTATCTTCATCCTCGATCTTGATCGCCTTCGGGTAGAGTTCCCTTAGGACATCCAGCATGATGGAGGCCTCCTCGAGGCTCTGCTGGCCTTGCCAGGTCCTCCTCAATACCGCGTTGATGGATTCCTTGATTATGAGGTCGATGGAGGCGGTCCCCTCCTCGAGGTGTTCGGCTACGCCCCTCCACCCCTCTTCTTTCAGGATGAACTTTAGGAGGGTTGATGCATCAATGGCTTTCACGGTCTTCCCTCACAAGGCTTTCGGCGGTTCCCGCTCCGGCGGGGGGGATCCCCTCCAGGAGCCTCATCGCCCTACTGACGATCTCACTCCTCTCGATCTCCTCCAGCTTTGCAGCTATGAGCTTTCTGATCTCGTCTGGCCAGTGAACTCTATCCTTGTATTTCTCCATCTTTTCCTTTATCTGGTCTGGAACCTTGATGCTTACTACCGGCATAATACCTCGAGGTAAACTTTTGAATATACTAGATAATAAACTTTATGGTATTACCAAATATCACGAGGTAAACCATCCCGCAGCTGTGACCATGGGTCGGTATCTAGCCGCTACGCCCCCGGCCAATGGCCCTAAAGTTATGCTTCGAACTCATTACAAACCTGCTTAAATGCCCTTTCCTCTACGGTCCCTTCACGAAGATTCGCGATCCACCCGATGGCGGTGCGACGTGAACCGGATGATGCGCCCCCTGCTCCCGGGATGGGATGAAGTGAAGTGTGAGCCCGGGGTCCGGATCATGTGTTCAAGGCTGCATCAGCTTAGCTCCACTTACTTATTTTGTCGGCGATCCAGAGGGCCGCCGCTAGGGCCGATCCTATCATCGTGGAGAGGACGAGCATCGCTGTGGATGCCATCATCAGGGTAGTGGAGCTCAATAATTCAGCTGAGGCTACGCAGACGAGGCTTGAACCGATAACGATTGGAACGGCGGCGAGCCACCTGTACCTGAGGCGTATAGGCCATCTCCTCCTTGCATATAGTAGACCTGCTAATATTATGGGTGTATCGTAGACTAGGCCGATCAGCCCGCTGGCTAGGAGCCCGGCCACCACGACGGCGAACTCAGGGTTGACCCAGCTCAACCCATGGAATACTGAGGCGGACAACTTTAACACAGCGAACAACGGGTATAAGACCACCCTCACGGCGGCCCTCAGGAATGGGCTAGGCCTTATCACCTCGGCTACGTGGGGGCTGAAGGAGTAGTACCAGGCGTTGAAGATCTTCATGAAGCCGGATCCCGCATAGGTTTTCATGACGAGGTTGTCCCTGATATACCTGAGGTATTGGACCACAGGGGATGCCTCGGAGCCGTAGGCCGCCGTGGCGATCAGGCAGGATACTTTGAACGGGAAGGTGAATATGGGCATCGTGGTCGTAGCCACAGTCGTAGGGGTGGTCACAGGCGTCGTCGCAGGGATGGTCGTAGTCGTCAGGGTTAAGGTCTCAACCCTAGTATTCGTATATGGTACTATCTGGGTCTCCGTGGTCGTCGTGGTGGCTGAGGTGGTGCTCTTATACTTCGTATAGTAGACCGTCGTGGTCAGTGTGTCGGTCCTGCTTACGGTCGAGGTATGGGTGAGAGACATGGTCGACGTGTAAACCGTCTCATGAAACGTGGTCGTGTAGGTGATGGAGCTGGTTGCCACGTAGCTCGTCGAGGTGGATACCGTGATGTTCGTCGAGGTTAACGAGACCGATGAGATGTACTTGTAGCTGGTGGACGTAGGGGGGGTCGTCGTATGATCGACCTGGGTGATGTACATGGTGGAGGTACACAAAGGCAA
>JAWBPF010000059.1:0-9204 GCA_038825355.1 Bathyarchaeia archaeon | reverse complement strand
TTTTATTAAATGTCTGGGATCCCTATTCATCCTCGAAGAGATTTCTAAGAAATTCAATATTAAAGTCTTATTACCGACCCTATTCACAGCAGGGTTGGGCACTTCGAAGCGCGTAACCCCTCTATCCCTCTTAGGGACTGCCCTTAAAGCCCTCTCCAGGAGGGCTGAATAATCCTTCTCCAGATGCTTAAGCCCCCTACATATATCTACAAACTAACTTCTAACACTATATAAATAGGTATCCATCCAGTAGGTAATCCTATAATGTGTATCCGCCCGTCTATACATATATATTAGGTTCAATTTTGAGGGGAGCTCACGCCCATCAGAGGTGACTTCCTAGAGTCTATCGAGGCGCTTATTCTACTTGAGAGAGTTTTAGCCTTGGCAGCTCTGCTTAGGCAGCCTCCAGTTCCTCCTATATTTATTTATATATGGGTCTCTCACTTAATTTGATGGGTAGTGGAAAAGTTAAGGCGGGGTATTCTCTGCACTGCCCTGTGATCTCAGAGGCCAACTCATCCAGACTCATCTTAAGCTTCTCTCCGCTCCTCCTTCTAACGGATAGGGTTCTCCCCTCCTCCTCCCTTCTGCCATATACGATTATGTAGGGTATCCACATGACTTCAGCCTCCCTAATCTTCCTAGATACTGTTAGGGTCCTATCGTCAAGGTCTGCCCTTATACCTGACTCCACCAGTCTGCTACAGATCCTTAAGGCTCCATCCAAGTATCTCTGGGAGGTGGGTACTACCCTAACCTGTATGGGCGAAATCCATAGAGGAAGCGTGGGCTTTGCTCCCCTCCTCTCATCCAGGGCAGCCTTATCCAAGAGCGTGAAGAGGTACCTCTCTATGGATCCTATTAGGGCCGTATGGATTATGACGGGATGTCTCTTGGATCCATCCTCATCCACGTAGGTTATGCCGAATCTCCGAGCGTTTCCGACGTCTATCTGGAAAGTAGCGATCTCTCGGGGCCTTCCAACCTCATCTATCACCGTGTACTCCACGTTTAAGACCCAGTAGTATCTGCCTTCAGGTATGAAGTTGATGAGTATAGGCTTCTTTTCAACCTCTAGGAGCTTCATGATGAATCCTTTGTTCTCCCTATAGAAGCTACGCGTTATATTATATATGGATACGTATTCCCGGCCCAGCTTCCTGATCTCATCGTATATCTTGACGTGTATCAGTTCGCTTAACTCCTTTGCATGTTCCACATCCCGGCAGTATACGTGGAGGTCTGGCATGTGGAGTTTCCTAACCCTGAAGCATAGGAGGAGCTCCCCCCTTTTCTCCAGCCTATAGCTATCGGCTATCTCGAAGGTTCCGAATGGGATGTTCCGATGACTTATGGTCCAGTCCCTAACTATGGAGAACTGTTGATGGCATGCAGCATACCTTAATACCAGTCTCCTATTATCTACGGCCAGCTCGTAGAGCCTGTCTCCGAAGAGCTTAGCATGTTCTAGTACTGGAGGCTCAGCAAGGTTAAACATGTTGCTGCCCCTAACGTAGAAGACAGGAATACCCAGGGACTCTACGAGGCTCATCGAATATTGCCCGATGAGATCGAACATTATAGAGGCATCTGGACCGTACCTCATATGTCCGATGTCCGAGAACGGCTCCCAATCTATGCTAAACTTCCTGCAGTAGCCTAGGAGGCGGGGGGTTCCTCCAGGAGACTCCTTCTTAAGTGCTTCCTTGGAGACAAGGGCCTTGAAATCCTCTTCCCCAGGGGAGAACTCGTACTCCGTAGGACTATACTCCCCACCGTCTGGGGTTAAGATCCTATACTCTGAAGGAGCTTCCTCTACAACAGCGGTAGCTCCGACGCTTTCGGCCGCGTCTATGCTCCTGAAGGATTCGGCGAGAGGATGCCCTTTACACCTTATATGGAATCGTTTATACCATCCGAAGGGTCCTCTTTCGACATGGAGATCCGACGCTAACTTATCTTGTAACCTTTTCAATATTGAAATTGCCACACCGCTGTCGGCTAGGTCGTTTGAGAGGTGGGCGTAGGGGTAGACTACCACGGTGTCGACTCCAAGCTTGCCCGCTAATTCCCTGATCTCGCCGGAAGCCCTGTCCACTATGAAGCCCATATCCACGCTGTCTCCACTTTCGACAGTACAGAAGCAGACCAGTACATCCCTTAGGGAAGTTTTAGAGAGCTCTTCGGGGAGAGGCTCCGCATCCCTTACAGCCCTTTCAGTAACCTCATATTCGAAGTGGTCGGCGTGGATTAGAAGCATCTTCATAAACCTGGATCCACCTCTTCACTTCACCAACTTGAGGGGTCCTAGCGACTGTGCCTCCATTTCTCAATGATCCTCTCCTTCCTGGTCTTCTTCTTATACTCCTTGTAGTGGTAGGCGCAGAGGTATACCCGACCCGAGCGAGTTGGCTCCACCTCGAACATATCCAGTTTACCTGATGCTATTGAACGAATAGCCTCCCTCTCGCATCCAGCGATTCCGCATTTGACTCCTCTAGCAACCTTCCCCATTATACTGCCTCCCCTACATCCCTCAATATTCCAGCTATATGGCTTATCCTCTGGTAGACTGTAAAGAGGCTTAAGCCGATGAGCAATATTATGGAGAGCCCTATCCTATTTAAGGCTGTAAATACGATCAGTAAAGTCAGCCTTTCAGGCCTCTCACTTATGCCTATACCCTCCATCTCTATCTCCTCCATCTCCCCCCGCCCCCTAACATAGCTCACCAGATATGAGGATGACAGTGCGGATAGGCCCAAGATGACAGGACAGTATCCTCCTGCAATTATACCCGTATATATCAAGGCTTCACCTATTCTGTCCGTTGTAGAGTCCAGTACTCCCCCAGCCTTGGTAGCCCCGTCTATCGACCTGGCTAGGGCTCCGTCTAGGGCGTCTGAAAATCCTCCGAAGGCAAGGAACACCGCAGCCAAAATGTTCTCCCTAAAGGCGTAGGATAAAGCTGCTATACCGCTTAGGATCAACCCTATTAGGGTTAAATGGTTCGGAGTAACCCCTACCCCCGCCAATCTCACCGCTATAAGCTCCAGGTTCCTCCGGACCCTCCATTTAATACTAAGAATCATATCTCCTACGAGCCTTAGGGTATCCTCCTCTCACCCTTAGATCTAACCTTTACGACTCCAAAATGCACTGCACAAGAGACGCAATAGTATTTCACCACCTTCTGCTTCGCTATTTGGGCACCATGAGATCTCAGCTCCCTCGCCAACACCGGATCCACCAACGAGACGTACTTGGTTACCCTCTTAGCCTTATCCCTGGGAACCATCATTCCACAATTGGTGCATTGGACCAACTCCGTCCTACCTTTGCCTCCCTTGCTCCTCCCCCTAGATCTCCTCTTTTTGGGCATACTTCAAGGCTCCTAATCATCTTTCATCCCTTTAAAGTGGAGGATCCCCTTTTATCTTTTTCTAAAGACCCCCAGGACCATTTTACTTGAAGACTAGTTATTATAGTATTTCCATGTCCTCAATTGGAATGTGAATATCCATAAAAACTTTCCAACCTAGTAGAGCCGGGACTTAAGAGATAGAGTCGACAATGAACTAACCATAAGCACTTGACTCCGCATCAAGAAGCTTAAGCAACCGTCTAAAACAAACAGAAAAACCTTAAGAAAGCGACGAAGCCAGTATAAGTATAAATTAAGTCTCTAAATGGCCCAATTTGGGTGAAATTATTCTTTCAGAAGTTTTCGGAAACCTTTAACAACAACTTTCAACTTGAAGTGTAAGAGGTAAGATGTAAAGTTTGAGATGCCCTGTATGTGGTAAACCGGCTGAAGAGAAGGGAGAATTTTGTCCTCTCCATTCGAAAGCCCTCGCAAATATCAAGAGGGCTTTTAAGGCTTGGAAGGAGGCCTATGGAGGCCTGATCTCCCTGAATGAATATTTAGAAGAGATAATTAATCAGCCTGAAACGGGAGAGGCCTCAAAGGAGTTAGCCCTGAGGATCCTGAAAGGAGATCTAGAATGGGATGAGGACTAAGATTCTGAATGAACGGTCTACGACCATGATCATAGCGGAGAAACCTATGGCTGCAGCTCAGATAGCGAAGGCATTATCTGGAGAAGGAAAAGCCGACGAGAAGACTAGATACGGTCTAACGTACTATGAGATAAGAGAAGGGGGGGAACGCATCCTGATATGCGCAGCGATTGGGCATTTATTCCAAGTGTCTGAAAAAACGCCCCTAGGCAGACATCTATATCCAATCTGGGATATCGCATGGAAACCAAAATATATCGTGGAGAAGGGTTTTAAACGACAAGAAAATGCTGCGAAACTCATCTGGGAACTATCTAAGGAGGCAGACCGCTATATAAATGCCTGCGACTATGACATAGAGGGAAGCCTCATCGGATACATGATCCTTAAACACCTCTGCAGCAATGCCCATGAAGGAGCCTTAAGAATGAAATTCAGCACGCTAACCCCTGGAGAAATTAGGGAAGCCTTTAGAATGGCTAAGAAAGGCTTAGATAGAAGTTTAGCCCTAGCAGGGATGTGCCGACACGAGGTAGACTGGCTCTATGGAGTTAACCTGTCAAGGGCCCTCACACAGGCAAACCTAAGTCGCAGCGGATTTTATGCTACAATCAGTACTGGACGAGTCCAGGGGCCAACTCTCAAATATATAGTTCAGAGGGAGGAGGAGATCCTAACCCATGTCCCGATCCCTAGATGGATCATAAAGGCAACTTTCGATATAAGAGGTCAAAGATTGCTTGCGGAATACCACAGGCCAACGCTGCAGACCAAATCTGGGGCGGACCTTATAGTAAGGGAATGCTCTGGAAAAACCGGGACCGTGAAAGAAGTAAAGACTAAAAGGATGTATGTAACTCCGCCTTACCCCTTTGATCTTACAACCCTCCAGACAGAAGCCTATCGCCACCTAAACTTGAATCCTTCATCGTCTCTGAGGTTAGCAGAGAACCTCTATTTGAATGGATTAATATCCTATCCGAGGAGCTCGAGTCAAAAGATACCTAGGGAGATAGACGTTAAAATTATACTTCAAAACCTTGAACAGAACCTGAACTATCGAGATATGGTTCGGAGACTCATGGAAGAAAAGCCAGCACCGAAAGCTTGGGATGGACCGAAAGAGGACAAAGCTCACCCCGCCATCCATCCAACCGGGAATCTACCCGGGCCCACAACGGATCGGAGAAGCCTACAACTATACGACTTAATAGTGAAGAGACTCTTAGCCACGCTATCAGATCCCCAGACAAGAGAAATAAAGAAGGTAGTCATCGAAGTGGAAGGGCACATATTCCAATTAAGCGGGTCTACGACGGTGAATCCCGGATGGAGTCAGTACTACAAACCATACTATAAGGAGGATTATCAGGAGCTCCCTTCCATATTTAGAGGGGATAAAGTAGAGCTATTGGATATAAGGGCGATTAGAAGGCTCTCCCCACCTCCACCTCGATATAATCCAAGCAGCATCATCCGCTTAATGGAGAAACTTGAAATAGGCACGAAGGCTACCAGAGCTGAAATCCTAGAAACCCTCTACAAAAGAAGATATATAGGGGGTGACAAGATCCATGCCACACAGCTAGGCTTAAACCTGGTTAGGATAATGTCAAAATATTGCCCCAGAATAACTGATGAAAAGCTGACGAGAGACCTCGAAACGGAGATGCTGATGATAGAGGACGGCGCAAAGACCAGGGAAGAGGTAGTCCTAGAAGCCGTAAACTATCTAAGGCCGATTATAGAGACTCTGAAGAGTTTAGAAGGGCATATAGGATCAAGCCTATCTGAGATGTTAAGGGAGACCTACAACTCCGATGTTATGCTAATCACGCCATGTCCCAGATGCGGATCTCCTCTAAGGATAGTTAAAAACAAAAAAACTGGTAAACGCTTCATAGGATGTCTGGGATGGCAGACAATGAAATGCAGTTTTACTCTACCTTTACCTCAGAAAGGGAAGCTGGGCCTCCTGGAGAAGAGATGTCCTAAATGTAACTTCCAACTCATATCCGTGAAGAAGGGGGGGAGTAGGCCGTTGATCATATGTCCTTTATGCTATGTTGGAGCCCTGAAGAGGCTAGACGCTTGAGGAATAACCTAAGAGAGATTCTGAAGAACTCTATTATCTCCTTTAAACCCAGTTTAGAGGCCCCCTTAGTCCTGTCTCTAAACACTATGGGGACAGCCCCCACTCTTAACCCATGCTTTAGGGCTTCAAATAGGATTTCCAACTGAAAAGCGTAACCCTTAGAGTCCAGGGCCTTAAGGTTTAGTTTTCTGAGAACCTCTTTTTTATAGGCTCTATAACCTGATGTTAAGTCTGAGACCTTAACACCTGCTAGAAGTCTCCCGAGGGTGTTTGCAGTCCATGAGGTCATCCTCCTCCTTAAACCCCATCCGATCACTTTACCTCCCTTTATCCTCCTCGAACCGACCACTATGTCGAAACCTTTACTTATTTCGGTTAAGAACTTGGGGATGAAGGCTGGATCGTGGCTCAGATCACCGTCCATTGTAAAAATGATATCTCCCTTAGCTAATTCTAACCCTTCCTTTAGGGCTCCACCTAGACCCTCAGAGGACTGGCGGTAAATCTTTGCTCCCATCCCTTTAGCCCTCAGGGGGGTATCATCATCTGAAAGGTCTACAATTATAACTTCGAAGGCTCCCCCTATTTCATTCATGATTGAATTGATGTCTCTGATTAGGATTTGGATCATCGGCTCATTCCTAGTGGGGATGACGAAGGAGATCAACACTTATCCCTTCCACCATGAACCTTGGAGCACAAATCTGAGTTACCTATATTTATCTAATACTACTATGAAGGCGAGGATAGATAATATAGAGAAGAAGACTAGGGAAGCATCGTAAATGTTTCCGGCTATGCCACTCCTAAATTTGATGGAGAAGCGGAATGCCGTTAAAAACGTTATAAATATTAGTGCCGATGAGAGTAAAGATAAATGAAAGCCTAGCCGTCTCTTCGAATAGATGGATACTGCGGAGGCTGCCGACGATGCTATGATGAGGAAGGCTACAAGGTTGGTGGGATCGAAGAGCAGACATGTTAGGGAAACGTAGCAGATGACGCCTATGAAGTAAGCTTCCAGGAATATTAGACTGCTACTAAGTTTCATCGGTCATCCCCACCTTGAATCGGTATGAGCATACTCCTATACTAAACTATAAAAACCTTTAATTTAACAACCCTATTAGGATGGCTATGATTGATAGAGTCTCTAAAGTAGGGAAGATTAAATTTTACATGGAGCACACCGTCCCATTCTTAGGCGTGTCAAAGGATGTTCTGGAGGCAGATCTTGTGATTATGGGAGTTCCCTACGACTACACTTCCACGTTTAGGCCTGGTTCAAGATTCGCTCCAAACTCCATCCGTGAGGCGTCTATGAACATTGAGGCTTATAGCTCCACAAAAAGGAGGAGTTGTGAACGTTTAGATGTCTCAGACATCGGCAACCTGATAATCTCGAATAATATAGATGAGACTCTTAATCTTATAGGGAAAGTAGTGTCATATCTAAAGGAATTGGAGAAAGTGGTAGTAACCATCGGGGGAGAACATACGATAACCAAGGGTTGTATCTCACAGCTTATGGGAGAAGATGGAGGTTTACTATGTTTTGATGCGCATCTTGATCTCAGGGATGAGTTTCATTGTACAAGATTAAACCATGCCACTTTTATGAGGCGAGTTATGGAAGAAATGAGGCCTGAGAGGGCGATGTTCATAGGTGTGAGGGCTTCCTCCCAGGAAGAGTTAGATTATGCCTCTAAAGTGGGGATTAAAATTATATCAGCGAAAAAATTCAGCTCCCTGAATTTGGCATCCCTTGAGGAGATAGTTCAGAGGACGATGGGTAACCGCCCCCTATATATTTCGATAGATTTTGACGTGGTAGATCCATCGTTTGCCCCTGCTGTTGGTAATCCGGAGCCGAACGGCATCAACCCTTTGAAATTAATTGATCTGCTGGCGGGGATCTCCATGGGTAATGAAGTCGTCGGCGCGGATTTAGTGGAGGTTTCTCCGAAATATGATGAAGGTGGAACAGCCATATTAGCAGCGAAGGTCGTGATGGAGCTGATATCCACCATCAGGGCTTCTAGATCTTCCTCAACTTCGCTATGAATCCACCATTACAAAGGTTGATATGTGGATAGAGTCTTAAGCATTCTTTAAGGAAGAGCCCACGGGGGAGAACATTGAATTTTAAGTCTACAATTTCAAAATTGGCGTCTATGTTGAGGAGCCTCCATACGATGTCCTCGTTCTCTTCCCTAGTTATGCTACATGTGGAGTAGACTAGGTAGCCCCCCTTTCTCACCATCTTAGAGGCTGCTTCGAGCATGCTCCACTGGATCCTTGCATATGATTTCAGCGTAGATGGGGTTAGTCTGGCTTTCATGGAGGGGTTCTTCATGAGTATCCCTGTACCGGTGCACGGTGGATCTAGTAGGACTACATCTATCTCCCCTTTGAAGGGGATCGCCCTCCTCACATCCGATAGAATCGGCTTAGCTATCGTTACCCCCAACCTCTCCATCTCCTTCCCCAAGACCCTTAATCTTTCCGGGGATATATCTAGGGAATAGATCTCTCCCTTATTGTTCATTAGCTGGGCTAGGAGGGCGGTCTTACCTCCTGGTGCAGCGCATAAATCCAGAACCTTATCATGAGATCTTGGATTAGCTATATGGCCAGTCAGGCAGCTGAGCAGGTCCTGGATTGAAAAGTAGCCTTCCCGCCATGAGTTTAAGGTTATCAAAGGTCTAGAGGTTTTCTCAACCCTATAGACATTAGGGATCAACTCTACTTCTCTTAGATCGACTCCTTCCTTTCTAAGATTTTTAAGTATGATACTCTCTTCAGCTTTCAAAGTGTTTAACCTTATATATGTCGGGAGGCTCTTGAGAGAGGATCTCATAAAGCGCATAGCATCCGCTCTGCCGAAGAGTTTAAAACAATACTTGACAAACCAGGATGGCAGGGAAAGGTCGTAGGATTTATCCCCAATCTCCCATAGGGGGTCAGATGGAGCTTCCAAGCTGTTTTTGTAGGATACTAGTAGACCGAAGATGTTTTCGGCTTTAAGTGGTATCCTAAATGTTTCTCTCATATATTTCAGGAACCTACATAGCTCCTCTGAACAA
>JAWBPF010000058.1:0-9494 GCA_038825355.1 Bathyarchaeia archaeon | reverse complement strand
GCAAGCCTGGAGTTCATCCCGAACTCTCCCACATTGATGAACGCCGGGAGAGAGCTGCAGCAGCTCTCAGCCTGCTTCGTCCTCCCCGTCGAGGACTCCCTAGAGAGCATCTTCGAGATGGTTAAATATACCGCCATAATTCATAAGAGCGGGGGAGGGACCGGCTTCTCATTCTCGAAGCTCAGACCTAAGGGAGACCTAGTGAAATCCACGCAATCGACGGCTGGAGGCCCTGTAGCCTTTATGCGGGTCTTCGACGCCGCAACCGAGACCGTGAAACAGGGTGGAACCAGGAGGGGAGCCAACATGGGTATACTTAGAGTCGACCACCCCGACATCCTAGACTTCATATTATCCAAGGATAGCAACCATATCCTAACAAATTTTAACATCTCAGTAGCCGTTACGGATGAGTTCATGGAAGCCCTGAAGAGGGATGAGTACTATAACCTGGTAAACCCTAGGAGCGGTGAAGTAACCTCAAGGGTCAGCGCCGGAAAGATATTCAACCTGATGGTCCACCAAGCATGGAAGAACGGTGAACCCGGAGTAATCTTCATAGATAGGATAAACAGATCCAATCCAACCCCAAGCCTTGGAGCCATAGATAGCACTAATCCTTGCGGGGAGCAGCCCCTCCTACCATACGAGTCCTGCAACCTGGGATCCATAAACCTCTCCAACATGGTGGTTGATGGCAAGATAGACTTCGACAGGCTTAGGAGGACGGTTCATTTCGCTGTTCATTTCTTGGATAATGTTATCGATGCGAATAGGTATCCGCTTCCTGAGATCGAGGCTATGACTAGGGGTAACCGTAAGATAGGGTTAGGCGTCATGGGATTCGCAGACGCCCTCATAAAGCTTGGAATACCATACAACTCAGAGGACGCAGTGCAGACAGCCGAAAGACTGATGAGATATATATCTAAGGAGGCTCGGCTTGCCTCTGCTGAGCTAGGTGAGGAGAGGGGTTCATTCCCTAATTTTAAAGGTAGCATATGGGACCTCCAGGGTTACAAGGCCATGAGGAACGCTACAACTACGACGATAGCCCCTACTGGGACGATAAGCATAATAGCGGGCTGCTCAAGCGGGATAGAGCCGATCTTCGCCGTCTCCTTCGTTAGAAACGTCATGGAGGGCACAAGGCTTCTAGAAGTTAATCCGCTCTTCGAGGAAGCCGCTAGAAGGGAGGGCTTCTACAGCGATGAGCTTATGATGAAGGTTGCCCGGAAGGGATCCATCAGGGAGTTGGATGAGGTGCCTTCAAGTGTTAAGAGGCTCTTCGTCACAGCCCTGGATATTGAGCCGGAATGGCATGTGAGGATCCAGGCGGCCTTCCAGAAATACACGGACAACGCCGTATCGAAGACCATAAACTTCTCATATGACGCCACCGTAGACGATGTGAGAAGGGCTTTCCTCCTAGCCTATGAGCTGG
The DNA here is from genome assembly GCA_038825355.1 of Bathyarchaeia archaeon. Taxonomy (GTDB): domain Archaea; phylum Thermoproteota; class Bathyarchaeia; order 40CM-2-53-6; family DTGE01; genus DTGE01. The sequence goes on along the minus strand of JAWBPF010000058.1, from coordinate 8,050 downwards.
GATGCAAGGGGATAACCGTATACCGGTATGGAAGTAAGAAGGAGCAGGTCCTATACATAGGCTCTATAATAGGGAAAGATATCGGGGAGAGAAGGGAGTATGTGAGCGCTGACACAGAGTATGCGGGGGGTTGTCCCACCCCCTTATGCCTTGGCGAGTGATGGAGCCATCATGATTATCCATTGCCTATCCTTAATCCTAAATAGTAAATATACGCCTTTCAGCAGCTCTCCTTGGAAGAGGAGCTTAAGCTTATCCTCTCCATGTTCCATGAGGATGTAGCTCCCCTTATCCCATATCTCAACTTTACCTGCACCGTAGATTCCAGGGGGTATTATGCCCTCGAAGTCTATGTAGTCGATGGGGTGGTCCTCAACTTCTACAGCTAACCGTTTAACCTTCTCCTTTAAGGGAGGACCCTTAGGTATGGCCCAGCTCTTAAGAACTCCATGAAGTTCTAATCTTAAATCCCAGTGGAGCTGCCTGGCCTCGTGGCGGTGAACCACAAACCTTGGCATAACGGTAATCCCAGATTTTAAGTGGGGGAGCATGATAGAGATGTTCAGTATGGGATCTTATATCTGCGGCTTGAAGCGTTTGGCTGCTTCTCGGAGGGCTTCCACACCCGGCATAGGTTCTCCTGAAAGATAGGTTATTAGGGCTCCTCCAGCTATGCTTACGTAGGAGAAGGCTGACTTGCTGAATCCCAGCTGTTCAGCGGCCACCGATGTGTCTCCTCCCCCTATAAGGGTATAGGCCTTAAGCCGTGATACCACCTCTAGGAGCTTACGTGTTCCAGTTTTGAATTCATCCTTCTCGTAGACGCCTGCCGGCCCCTTGACGACCACAGTTCTAGCCTTTCTCAGGATCTCGGAGTATCTCCTAACGGTTTCAGACCCTATATCCATTATCAGATGTTGTGTAGGGAGATCTCCAACCGGGAGTTCAAGGCGTACACCATCTGCCTCTACAGCGACATCCATGGGGGCCTCTATCTTGTCGCCGTGTTTCCTGTCTAATTCCTCGATCTTCGATAGTAGTGGAAGGGCCTTCTTCTTCTCTAGGAATGCCTTATTCTCTACGCCTAGGTCTACGCCCCTGGCGGCTAGGACTAGTTGCCCCACTAAGCCGCATGAGAGGACCATATCTAAGAGGCCTTTGCTGAGCATATGCCTCATTATGGAGATGCAGTCTTCAGGCTTTGCCCCTCCAAGTATGAACATGTTGGGCCTTTCAGGGTTTAAGGCCTTCTCGCACGCCTTAAGCTCATGCTCCATAACCCTCCCCGCTGCGGACGGCATGACTTGCGTGAAGCCGACTATCGAGGCATGGGATCTATGGGCGGCGGAGAATGCATCGTTTACGTATAGGTCTCCTAAAGGGGCTAGGGCCTCTACTATAATGCTCCTAGAATGCTCCGATACAGGCTTCTCCAGGGTTTCATCATCTAGAAACCTGACGTTGTCTAGGAGGAGGATCTCTCCTCCCCTAAGCCTCCTTATCGAGGATTCGGCCTTCTCCCCTACTACGTCGTCTATAAAGCCTACCTGTTTCCCGGTATGCTTTGATAGCAGTTTGGCATGCTGGTCCAGATGGATGAAGTCCGGATCCCCTCTACGGCCTTGATGGGCTAGGATGACTACTCTGGCTCTTTTGTCAGCAAGTTCCTTCACGGTCTCCGCATGCGCCCTAAGCCTCTCGGAGTCTGAGATTCTACCTGTCCCTGGATCATAGGGGACGTTTATATCTACTCTTAGGAGCACGGTCTTGCCGGCTACGTTGAAGTCGTCTAGGGTCAGGAACTCAGCCATTAAGTTTTACCTTCTCTCTATTTTTTCAGCGTCTTTTCGCTATGAGCTTGAATAAGTCCACGAGCCTGCATGAGAAGCCCCATTCGTTGTCGTACCATCCGAAGACCTTTACAAGCGTCCCCTCCTTCCCTATGACCATGGTGCTCGGAGCATCGAATATGCATGAATGCGGGTTTCCTATTATATCGCTGGATACTATGGGATCCTCCACGTATTGAAGTATTCCCCTCAGCTCTCTTTCAGAGGCTCTCTTAAAGGCTGCGTTGACCTCTTCCACTGTTGTCCCCTTGGAGACCTCAGCTACGAAATCGGTTATAGACCCATTTGGCACCGGGACCCTCAAAGCTACGCCGTTCAGTTTACCCTCCAGCTCCGGTATTACGAGGCCTATGGCTCTAGCCGCGCCCGTGGTTGTAGGTATTATCGACATGGCTGCAGCCCTCGCCCTCCTCAGATCCTTATGGGGTAGATCTAAAACCCTCTGGTCATTAGTGTACGCATGTACCGTGGTCATGAACCCCCTCTTAACCGTGAAGTTTTCATGCAATACCTTCACCATAGGGGCTAGGGAATTCGTCGTACAGGAGGCCATTGATATAATATTATGCCTGTCCCCGTCATACATTTCATGGTTGACACCTGGGACTATGGTGACATCCGGATTCTTCGCCGGAGCGGAGACCACTACTTTTCCAGCGCCGGCAACCAGATGCTTTGAAGCCTTCTCACGGTCCGTAAATAATCCGGTGGACTCTAATACTAGCTCTGCTCCTAGATCCTTCCAGGGTAGCTTATCAGGACTTGTCTCAGATAAAACCTTGAACTCCTTGCCGTCTACTTTTATGGAGTTCTCGTTCCACCCCACCTCTTGGGGCAGTATCCCATGGATCGAATCGTATTTAAGTAGGTGCGCCAGGGTTCGAGAGTCCGTTATATCGTTCACAGCTACAACATCGAACAATCTATTGAACTCTTCATCCTTTAGGGATGCCCGATAGAAGAGTCTTCCGATACGGCCGAAACCATTTATTCCAACCTTTATAGCCAACAGTTTAAACCTCCCCAATCCTCATATTTAATGGATTTCGCTAAGGGATATGTTCCTATATGGATCCTTTAAAAGATTACTTACTTATGAGCACATCGTGGAACTCCAGGTATATGTGTGAATGACCTGTTATAAGGGTTCGAAAGGCCGCCGTCAACATCTCGCATCCCATAGTCAGATATCCAAGGAGTTTCAGCGGGAGATCTCCGATATGAGCCTGTTCCATGTCGCATCTTTCATAGCCTATGGATCCACGATCGCTAAGCCTACGAAACATCGTGGAGAAGCCTTAAAAAAAGGAGGCACACCCAGTTTCGCAATGAGTTATATCTTAATTAGAAAGTTTATATGCGCTACTTCACTTCTATATGTCGGGATACAGGGATCTCTCTTGGAGTGGAAATCCATTACTTCACAAGTGATGTTCATGTTAGATAATATTTCAGGAATAGGAATAGGTTTCCTAGGGATGTGGTTATTGCTAGGGTTAACATTCCAATCTTCATGAAGTCCTTGAACGAGATCTCTATTCCCCTCTTGCTGGCGATCCCGATGGCGACTATAGAAGCTGAGGATCCTATAATTGTCCCGTTTCCTCCGAAGCCTGTGCCTAGGGCTAGGGCCCACCAGAGGAGGTTGTTTCCAGGGGTGTCTAATCCTTGAATTATCGGTATGAAGGCTGCTGTGAAGGGTACGTTATCTATGAAGGCTGATGCAATGGCTGAAATCCATAGGATTACGGTAGCTAGTATTGGGGGCCATACCTGGGTTAGGGGAGCAATAATCGAGGTTAATGCCTGAACAACGCCGGTCTTCTCAAGGGATCCTATTATTACATAGAGGCAGCTGAAGAATATTAGGGTGCTCCACTCAATCCTTTCAAGTATCGTAGGCATCTTCGGTCCCCCAATGAATAGGAGGAGTATGGCGCTTCCTAGGGCTATGGATGCGGGGGTTAATCCTATATGGTCGTGGATGAAGAAGAGGAGTATGGTCGCTAGGAATATTAAACCGCCCATCCTGAAGAGTCTAGGATCATTAACTGCTTCACCTGGGCTTATGGGGACTTTCAGGTACTCTATATCCTTCGGTAGCATCTCTCTGAAATATGCGTAGATTATGATTATGGATATGATTAGGCTTAGGAAGGCTGCCGGTCCCAGATTGGCTATGAAGGCTGTGAAGCCGATATCCGCCGCCGAGGCAATCATTATATTTGGGATGTCGCCTACTAAGGTGGCGGATCCACCTATGTTCGATGCGATTATAGCTGCCACTATATAGGGCATCGGATACACCTCTAAAACCTCCGCTATATCCATTATAATGGCCGTCATGAAGAGGACGGTTGTCACATTGGGTAGGAAGGCTGATAGGACGCCGGTAACAATCATGAATAGGATGAGCATGTAGACTGGATTGCATCTTACTAGGTTCGCTATATGTATCCCCAGCCAGTTGAAGAACCCCGCCTCCTTTAGGACTCCTACAACCACCATCATGCCGAAGAGTATGCCTAGGGAGTTGAGATCCACATAGTTTAATGCTTCGTTGGCTGAGATTATGCCGGTAGCCAGTATGGTCAGGGCTCCCGACATGGCTGCTATTGTACGCTCCCTCCATCCGGTGGCGAAAAAGAAGTAGGATAGTATGAATATCAGCAGGGCCAGGACGGGGGGGCTTATCAGAGCCATTGCAGCCTTCTCCCTTGTTCAGAGTTAAATAGAGGGGTGTTCTTCCTTTTAACTTTAGGTTGAATCGATCAGTCGTCAAGGGCTACCCTCTATGAGGTCCCATCGAGGCTTATCTAGACGTGATCATGGGGAGTATTCTAGCAGCTGCCCCTCCTGCGGCGAGGGCTAAGGCTATGGATACCGCTGATATGATCAGGGCCCTTCTTAACCCGTATTCTTTGATTAGGGTTCCTATGGTGGCTACGCATGGGATGTATAGCATCGTCACGAGGGAGAAGACTATCATCTGGAAAGGCGTTAATACTCTGCTGAAATCGGTGGTCCCTGAGACTTCTGCTAAGAGTATGAGGGTGAGCTCCTTCCTTAATACGCCGAACATTAAGGGGATGCCGGCTGCGTCGGGGAGCTTCAGCCACCCTGAAATTAGCGGAGCCATACGTCTATTAATGATCCAGGATACGCCTGCAATATGAAGGGTTTCTAGGATTACGCTGCCGATTATTATTATTGGGAAGGCGATTAATGCGAATTCCCTGGTTCTATTCCAGGTCTTCTTCGATATGGCTTTAAGTGAGGGTTTCTTGTATGGGGGGACCTCCATGATCAGGCCTATGGGCTCCCCGGGGAGTACTCTATATCCCAGCCTTCCTAGTAGGAATATCAGCGTTATATCGAATGCGTAGATTCCTAGGGCTGCGGGTATCCCTATGTATCTTCCAACCAGGCCTAGGATTACGATGCTCCTGGCTGCGCATGGAACCAGGACTGTTAGGAAGCCTCCGAGCAGCCTCTCCCTCTGGGTTTCCATTATTCGGCATCCCATGCAGGCGGGGACGCTGCATCCGAAGCCTAGTAGTAGGCATATGCTGGCCTTGCCGTGGAGGCCTATCCTATGCATGGGGTTGTCTAGGAGGAAGGCCGCCCTTGGGAGGTAGCCGCTGTCCTCTAGGATTGATAAGAGGAAATAGAATGGCACTATATAGGGTAGCGCTATAGTTATCCCTGCTACGACTCCTGTGAGGCCCCCCCTCATGAGGATCTCTGAGGCTATAGGTGGGAGTAGCTGGATGGAGTACCTCTCGATCCACGGCAGGGCAGCCTCCATTAAGAGGATCTCTAGAAGCTTCGCTAGGAAACCCCCCACTATGAATATGGTTGTGAACATGGCGGCGAGGATCCCGCCTAGGATGAGGTATCCGAGTATCCTATGGGTTGTTACCGCGTCGAGTCTCTCCTCTAGGGTAAGCCTTGGGGGATGCACCACCACCGTCACAGACTCAGCTATCTTAGCTGCCAGGCTGTAGCGTTCCGAGGCTATGACTATAGGGGCGGGTTCTCCGTGGATGCGCTCCATATCCCCTATGGATGACTCGGCTATGCTGAGTATTTCTCCGCCGCCCTGCTCCCCTAATATTTTGGCTTGTACATCCTCGTCCCTTTCTAGGAGTTTAACCGCCAGCCACCTCGCCGGATACTTGGAAACAAGCCTGGGCAGCGCTTTCCGAATAGTCTTCTCCAGCCTGTGTATATGCTCTTCGACTTCTCGGCCAAATCGTATCTTGATTGGGTTAAGCTCAATGGCCCCCTCAGCTAATGCCGTTATCTCGGCTGGGATCCGGTCTATCCCTAACCCTGATGTGGCGACGGTCGGTATGACTGGAACCCCGAGGATTTCCGAGAGCTTCTCAGAGTCGATCCTCACGCCCTTCTTAGCTGCAAAGTCTATCTGATTTAAAGCTAAGATGAGTGGGGTGTTAAGCTCTAGCAGCTGCATCGTCAAGTAAAGGTTACGTTCTAGGGCGGAGGCGTCCACAACGTTGATTACCACGTCTGGATTGCCTTCAGCGATATAATCCCTCGCGATGAGCTCCTCGGCGGAGAATGCTGAGAGCGAGTAGGTTCCAGGAAGGTCTATGACGCGTATCCTCCTTCCCTCATAGTAGAGGGTTCCCTCAGCCCTCTCCACGGTCTTACCAGGCCAGTTACCGACGATTTGGTTTAGGCCTGTAAGCTGGTTAAATATCACGGATTTGCCTACGTTTGCATTACCTGCTAGGGCGACTATTATCTCTCCTTTATGGCGGGGCCTCTCCGGAGAAAGTCTATTATGAGGGTTCAACTCTGCTCAGCTTGCTCCTTTAAGGGCTTTACAAAGATCTTCGAGGCGACGCCTCTACCTAGGGCGAGGGAGGATCCCCTCACTGAGACTTGGATAGGTCCATGAAGTGGGGCAGCCTTAACCACCCTAACCTCTACGCCTGGAGTTAACCCCATCTCAGCCAGCCTCTTCATCAGGCCCCTCCCCCCGAGATAATAGGATACTATCCCATCCTCTCCGGGCTGGAGGGAGCTGAGTGGGACGGTATCCTCGATATGGCCTTTGAAGATGGTTAGTGAGGAATAGAAGGCATCCAAGTCTCCCCGGTCTATTCCATGCCTCTCCCGCCAATGGGCTCTGAGGTCGCCTACCCTGCCTTCGACCAGCCTCGATAGCCTTCCCAGGACTCTTCTAGGATGGGCATACTTATCATGGATGAACCTTTCCCTATGGTCCAGCAGCCTCTTCCATCCTTTCTCTGTAAGGGCTAGCTCTCCCGCATGTTCCTCTAAGAGTCCCACAGCCAGGGCTGCCTTCAAGGCGTCCACGGCTGCCTCCCTCTCCCCAGTGTAAACCCTCAAGACATCTTTTAATGAACCCTTCTTCTCAGGAAGGGATGCTATGACCTCAAGTAGTTCATCGACGTCTTCCTCATTTCTCGAAGTCAAATGGGATCCCTCCCTCAAGCTTATAGTATAAGGGTATCCATAAACGAGGGCTTACACCCCATATATTAAAGGTTCCCTGACCCTTGGGCATCTAATCCAGAAGCGGCCGCCATACTGAGCAAGCTTCCAGACGACAAAGAGACCTAAACAGTTAATATATAGTTTCGTCGTAGTATATTCAATAGAGGGAAAAAGGGGTAAGCTGGTTTGAATTCGTGGGATTTGAAATTTAGGAGAACAGTCTATGCGGTTTTCATCCTTGCACTTTTAACCCTTTTAGGGTTGATCATGGTACCTGTGGCCTCAGCTCAGACTACTACTAAGACGGTTGCTCTCTCCAGCTTTAACGTGGATGTAAGTTTTCCCTCTGAAGGTTATCCCGGCGATACTATAATCGTATCTTTAACTGCTAGGGCTAGGGGTAATGTGAGGCTGGGGGAGTTGACGATCCATATATACGCTTATATTGGGGCTGGGGAGCAGCGTACAATCCTGGTGGACTCCATAGTCAAGGATACGAGGGTTAGGAGCGGAGAAGTCTTCTATAAGAGCTATAGTATTGTGTTGCCTGGGGATGTTCCGAGGAGCCCTTTGATGGCGTCGATCCTTGAGAGGGCTAGAGCCTATAAGACGGTTTACTCATCCTATGCCGTGTGGTGGCCTCCACCCTGGTGGAATTACAGCTGGCCGTGGTGGCCCTACTGGCCTTACTGGGTGGCGCCTTACAGCTA
>JAWBPF010000057.1:0-9497 GCA_038825355.1 Bathyarchaeia archaeon | reverse complement strand
GTGGGGCCCCGGCTCGGCGGCTTCTAATGCTTTAAGAGCTTGAGGGATGGATCCTTGAGCAGGATTTCAGCGACCCACTGTGCCACTTTGCCGGTGACGCTGGGGCATTTATCCCTGTGGCCGCCCATCTCCTCGAACCTCTCGTAGTCCTCCGCGTCCCATAGGTTGAAGGATCTCCCGAAGAGCTTCCGTTGAACTTCCTGGCAGGTGCAGCCTCCAAACTCCTCGACGAACTTGTCGTAGAGGAGCTTGCTCTTCTCATAGGATTTCATGACTCGTTTATCGAAGTTTTTCCTATCCCTGCCGTAGAAGTGGCTTAGGATTATTGAGCCTCCGCTGAGGGCGCCGCAGGTTCCGGATCCTGAGAGGCCTAGTCCGCCGGCTAATCCATGGGAGGCCTTGAAGAGGTCGTCCAGGTTCAGGGAGAATACGTCGCTGACGGCGGCGATCACACATTGGGGACAGTTACCATATTTGCTCTCATATTCGAAGGCTAGTTTATACGCTTTCTCCAGGATTTCAAGATTTGACATCCCATCCACAACCTCACGAGAATAACTTTAGAAGTTTATCTATAGGCTATTTAAACATTATAGGATGTGGATGGAATCCTATCTGTTCTCCGATTAGTGATGGATCTCGATAGCCTTTGGTATAATAATTATAACTTTTTATATAAGTTATACCAAATTACGCTGGGACCTACAGGGGGAGCAGACCATGGGGACAACCATAGTGATAAAAGATGTGGATGAGAATGCCTTCAGGAGGTTGAAGGCGGAGGCGATAATGAGGGGGGTCAAGGTGGGCCAGGCTGCATCGCAGGCCTTCAGGCTCTGGGTTCAGGAATCCGGATTGAAACCTTTGAAGGACCTAAACCGGTTGAGGGAGGCAGCCGACGCCATAGATGAGGCTAGGCTGAAGCTCAGACTTATCGAGGGATGGTCGAGCGTCGAAGTGATAAGGAGTTGGAGAGAGCGTCCAAGGGAATAGTTGTAGATGCCTCGGTGGCCGCTAAATGGTTCATCCCGGAGGAGGACAGCGACAAGGCATCGAAGATTCTACGGGAATACGCCGATAGGAGGATAGAGATCTATTCGCCAGACCTGCTGATCTACGAGGTGGCCAACCTTATGCGTTACAGGCCGGATATAAATGGTGAAGCCCTAGCCGAAAACATGGAGAACCTGTTCAGGCTTCAGCTCACTCTGATACCTCCTTCGCCGGATATGATCTCCGAGGCCGCTGTGAAGGCTAAGGAACTTAACCTATCCGTATACGATGCCTGCTACGTGGTAGTCGCTGAGGCGCTGGCCGCGAACCTGGTGACAGCCGATGGGGAGCTCCATGAGAAATGCATAGGGGAGGGGTTGACGCTCCTCCTCAAGGACCTCGACGGAGAATGGAGAATCCAGTAAAGCCGTAATGGAAGCTTGCTCCCCACGTATTTCTTCACCATGCTCTCTGAGTGGATTATCAAGGCATGTTGTGACCGCTATTCCTCTCTCCGTAGGCGATAAGAGGCTTCCTTCAGCCGATCCATAGCTATTGGCGTGGAATAGATCTCCGGGCCTCGATCCAGCCTAGGTTAGAGTTTAAGATTCTAAGCATTTATAAGCAGTTAGAGTTAAGAATTCTAATATGGAGGAATTGGTGACAAGGCATAACCCCTGGTGGAGTGGAGAACAGGACATAGCCCTTGCGAGATGGGGGTCATGGAGGGTTAAGTGGATTCCTGGGTGGCTGGAAGACCTCGGTTTAACCCCTTTCTCCTTGAACTTCGTCGTCGGACCCAGGCAGGTGGGGAAGACTACCGGCATAAAACTCCTGATAAAGAGGCTGCTGGAGAGGTGCGACCCAGAAGGCATCTTCTACTTCAACTGCGACTTCCTGCCTGATCTAAGCTCTCTAAGGAAGGTTTTGGATAAGTATCTAGATATTAAAAAGATTGAGGGTATAGATAACGCATACATTTTCCTGGATGAGATAACGAGCGTGAGGGAATGGTGGAGGATCATAAAGGGCTATATTGATCTAGGCGTGTTCGAGGGGGATGTGATAACGATCACCGGGTCGTCCTCCCTGAGGCTTAGAAGGGAGGCTGAGCTCTTCCCGGGTAGGAGGGGCATGGGGAGGGACGTGACGGTTTATCCCCTGTCCTTCAGGGAGTTCCTAAGGGTGAATGGATTAGAGGTTGAAGCGAGGGGGAACCCTGGGGAGGATATGGGGAGGCTGTACAAGAGGGGGTATGAGGTTAGGGGGCTCTTCGAATCCTACTTGGAGACCGGGGGTTTCCCCCTATCCATGAACCGGGAGCCCACAGCGGATGAGCAGTTCATAGCCGCCCTGGAGAGCGAGACCCTGAAGGCGGGGCACAGCGTACAGCTCACTAAGGAGATAATAGCGAGCATCATGAGGAAGGCTCCATCCCCCATATCATTCTCAACCATAGGGAGGGAGATAGGGGTCTCCTATAAGACCGTCCAGCAATACTGTGAAACCCTCAGGAACCTTTTCGTCCTGGACGCAGCCCTGTATAGGGGAGATGGGATCGAGTGGAGGAAGGAGAGGAAATTCTTCTTCCTAGACAATTTCGCAGCCGGGGCTTTGTCGCTTTGGAGTGGGGAGAAGCCCCTGGAGGGCGCCGTATACGAGTGGATGGTCCAATCTCACCTCCAGAGGAGGTTCGGCTCCGTATACTATTTTAGGAACCGCTACGAGATAGATTCCATAGCCGGCGACTTAAAGGTCGAGGTGAAGATAGGGAAACCGCATAGGAGGTATCCGAGGGGCGTCCTAATACTCGACGAGGGGAACATACACCTCTTCTTAAGCGTAATATGACTCGGGTATCTTAGGAGGTGTCTGAGGGCAGACCAGCCATGCCTGGAAAGGCCGACCCAATCCTTCATCGAGTCATATGCGTCTAAGGATACGCCCTAAATATGAATTCTTTAAGGTAAGGGCTGGAAGGGTTCGATAAATAAGCTCAAATAGTTAACTTGAGGGGGATAAAGTCGAATAGTTAGTTTAGGGAGATTTGGGGTTGGGTGTGGTCATCCGGCGTGGCTGGGTTTTGCAACGCTTGAAGGAATGGCTTGCGGATCGGGACGATGTTGATCTAGCGTGGTCTTCGGCTCCGTCGCAAGGGATGGGTTAAGCCTACGCGACGTGGACTTGGGGGTTAAGCTGTCGGATGGGAGAGGGGCTGACCTCCTAAATATTGGGGGAGTCGTATGCGAGGTAGCGGGGATTCTAGGCGTAAGCGAGGATAGGGTTGACGTCGTGGACATCGACCGGGCACCTATACATCTGCTTTGGAGGATTCTGAAGGAAGGGATAGTGGTTAAAGGGAGCGAGGCGGCTGTGGAGGAGCTGGAGAAGAGGGTTGAACCCTACCCCGACCTCCTCGCTGAAACTAAGCATTGGATGAACGTGGACCCCGACCCCAAGGTGGATAAGATCATCCTGGAGTCCAGGGTCGCTGAGGTGAGGAGGAACGTGGACTACGTTAAGGGGGAAGTCTTAACCAGGAAGCCCGGGGACCTCCGATACGGGGAGGTGCTCGCCCTCGAGAGGGCCCTCCACAGGATCGCGGAAGCCATGCTCGACATGTGCCGCCACCTCGCAGCCGTCTACTCCCTGGGGTTAGTGGAGAGCTACGGGGAATACCCTGAAAAGCTGGCGTATGCTGGGAAGATGCCGGGGGACCTGGCTGAGAAATTGGGCAAACTGGCGGGGTTGATGGACATCCTCGTACATGGATACCTGGAGATGAAGACGGAGCTGATCTACGAGGCGGCGGAGGAGGTTGCCGGGGAGCTGGCCGGCCAGTTCATAAAATGGGTTGGAGAGATGGATCCATAGAGCCTTTGAATCTATAGGATCAGGATAGAAAGGCCGTCATGGAAACGGTTAAAACCAGGTTAAAGGGCACCAGCCCTCATTAGGCGATGGGTGAAAGGAAGCGTGAGGCTGTCGCAGACGGCGGCCTCCTTTTGGCAATAAAACTTTATATTGTTATTGCCAAATATTTTTCCAATTGGTGAATAGTTTGGCGGTAGTTATCGATAGGTACGGAAGGGTGCTTATACCCAAGGAAGTCAGGGAGAGGCTCGGGTTAGAGCCTAACACGGCCTTAGAGCTCATCGTTAAAGGTGGCGAAATAGTGCTCAGGCCGAGGAGCATGGACCTAGAAGGGAGAATCGATGAGCTCTCCGAATATTTGATGCGGGAAGTGCCTGAAGCCTTCGTCAACGAGCCCCGCGGAGGCGATTCTAAATGGTTTTCAAGGAGCTACTGCCTCAGAAAACTGGGCCTATCGAAGGAATAGCCGATACAGGCCTAATCGTCATAGCCCACTTCAAGAACCCGGCTAGGGATGAAGCCTTCAATTTTTTAAGGGAGGCTCTGGCGTGGAGGAGGAGGATCTTAATACCTGTTTCAACAATCATAGGAGCATACCACATTATGACCGAGTATTTAGGCGTCAGCGAGGTATCAGCCTGTAAAGCGCTAACGAAAACTTTGGAGACGAGATCTCCAGCCTTCTACGAGGATATAAGCGTGGATTCAGCCCTAGACGCCTTAACCTACGCCTTAGCCTATGGGATAGAGTCCTGGGATGGATACTTAATCTGCTTGGCGAGGATCCATGAAGCCCCAGTAATATACAGCGTCGATAGAGAGTTGGCTAGGAAGGTTAGGGAGGTCGCTGTTTTGAACCCCATCCCGGCCAACGTATTCGAGAAATATAATAGATGGATGGAGGAAAAGTTGAACCGTCGATCCAAGCCTTCCTCTTAAAGCATCGAAAACCAAGGGTATACGCCCTAAACCGTATTTTGAACGTCGATTTTTCTAGTGGGCTCAGCGAAACCCCAAACCCTCAGATCTATCCTTGCTTGGCAAGACTAGCATATCTGAAGCAGCATAAAATTTTGGTAAGTCCTCATCTGGAACGTTTCCAGCGAAAACTACTTTATCAGCTAAGCCTAGATTAACGCATTGCTTTTGGCATTCGCTTTTAAAGCTGCCTTGCCAACTTAAGAGGCGCGCTTTTACACTCCTTAATTACAAGCTTGAAGGATTTTAAAAGCACATCCAAGCCTTCATACATATGCCATTTTGTTAAAGCGCCGACAAACAAGAAGGCCTTAAAGCTTTTTAAGCCATAGCGAGCCTTAACCTCTTCACCTTCAACGCTTGGATTGAACTTTTCACAATCAACGCCACTTGGCACAACTAAGACCTTATCCTTAAGCTCTTGAAGAATCTTAGAGGTTTCAAAGTAAAGCTTCGAAGCAGCTATTATTTTGTTGAACCAATTAAGGTATATAGGCGCAAGGAAGCTATCATGGAAGAAGACAAAGGCTTTTGAAGCTTTGGTGACAGGGGGCAGATCGTTATGCCAAGTTATCACCTAAGGAGTTTTTAAGAAGGGTTTTAAGCGCGGCGAGAGAAGCATTGTACGGGTTTGGAAAGTTCGCATGGATTACATCGGCTTTAACCTTCATGGCTCAGTTTTAGGCCCCCTTAGGGCGCATGCGGGATGGGGGAAGACCACGGCCCCCCTGCTATTCTTCGTGGATGAACACGTGGGGAAGGCTTTCTATCTCCTCCCCACGATCACCGCTATAAACAAGTTTTATGGGAAGATAGCAGATCAAGCGAGTAATATGAAGAGTGGGATAGGGATAGCTATAAGTTCATCCGAGATATGGAGTTCCGTACCTCCATATGCGAGTATGCTCCTTACGTTAAGCTGTCTACTCATTTTTACTAGCTTCTCGGCATGGGTCCCCTCAACTTTTTCCCCGCTGTAGATCTCGATGGGAACCAGTTTCCCCTCTACTTCCGCTATACAGTCTATCTCCTTTCCTGCCATAGGCTTGTAATAGAACATTTTGCGTCTCAGGAGAACCAGATCCTGTATCATCTCAAGGGACATTAGCATATGAGCTACGTTTACAACCGTAACCATTTCGGCAACTACGCTTCTCCATCTACTCGCCTGACGCAGTGCCAGAGCGTAGGCATCTCCGGCTCCCGAGCTACTGGCCTTGAAGGCGTAGAACATCAAGGGGTCCCAGAAATAGAACTTTCTCGGAACTTTCGGCGGTGAACGGCGCTTTTGAATCTCTTTAAGTTTTGTAATCTCATGAAGAACAAAAGCTTCAATGAGATAGTCCAAGTACTGCTTGACGGTGTTATGGGAAACCCCCATCCTCCCTGCAAGGCTATTATAGCTAACTTCTTTGATGGGGGCCGCGTCGTAGGATCCCCTGGGCCCCTCCAAGAGTTGCCAGATCAAATTATAAAGCGTGTCCGGGTTAAGGTTCCACTTAATAGCATCTTTGACAGCTAGATCTATGTAACCTGAATAAACTCCAGGAGATATCATCCCTTTCTCGAGATGCTGCCTGATCGCAGGAGGGTATCCCCCACTGATGAGGTAGTCGTTGAAGTAGACCCATAGTTCGTGGATGTACATCCCGGCCATTTTAAAAATATCTGGTACCGGCGCACCGACCTGAGCGATCTCTGAAAAAACCTTGATCCTCCTTTCTCTTTCAAGGAACCTTTCAGTCGTGAAAAGGTGGTGGAAGGCGTGCTTTCCCACTATTTGCTCTCTGTACATCACATATTCAGAAAACTTCATTGGAAGGAGTAACTTATCGTTGCCACCTTCAAGCATGATTCCTTTCCTTAGGGCGAGGATTTCGGCTCCCTTCTTCACATCCAAGCTGTGGCTCCCGGTAACGAGTATCTTGGCTTTATGCCTGAGGAGAAAACCCCCATCATGGAGGTCCTTCACTGCCATCTGCCAGTCCCTCAGGCTGCTAACTTCGTCTAGGAAAAGATATGGTTCCCCTGGATAGTCGACTCTTTCCCTCAAGAAATCGCGCATTACGCTTGAAAGGTCTCGTGGGCCACCCAATCTGGGGTTATCGCAGCGTATGTAGACAATCTTGAGGGGGCTGAATTGGTGCGGGTGTAAGAGGTGCTCCAGCAGGAGTTCCCCTATCAAAAGCTTTGTCATCGTTGTCTTTCCGACCTGCCTTGGTCCCCTAACGCTTATGAGCACGTAGCTTCCTTGAGAATCCCATAGGATGTTTTTCCGCAGTAAAAAGATGAGGCGGGGATTCCATATCCTTTGTAAGTTGAGGGAAACCTCCGTCCCCTTTAACTGAAGGAGTTGGGGATCTAACTCTGCTAGTTTGTTTAGCAGGGAAATCCTCCATTGGTGAATCGCCTTTTCAGGGTCCTCTTGTTGCTCAGGGCTGCGCGTGCGCCTGAGCTCTTCGAGGAACCTTAACACATCGGGTCTCCACCATGGATTATCATCGATTAGCATATTTACTGACAAGTTTCATCTTTATCTTGTCAATTAATTGACAAGATAAACCTTTCGGTGACGTCAAGGATCTGTTAAAGCTTCCTCTTATGAACAGCTACGAGGGGAATAGTGCCCGAGCTTGCGGCGTTGTCTAAGCCTTGGCTGGCTCCATGGAACTTCATCTACATATTCTTTCTCGGAGGACCTTTCTAAGAGGAGTTTGGATGGAGGGGCTACGCGCTCCCCAGGCTTCAGATACGCCGCTCCGCCCTTGCATCCAGCGTAGCGGTTGGGGTGATGCGGCTTTATGGCATCTACCGTTGAACTTTATGGCCCAGCCTCCAGGGCCTCAATACCAAGCCGCTATGGGAATGTTTCTCGGCTCGATCGCCACCATGGTCTTCATGTCGATATTGTTCACTTGGCTTTACAACAACACCGGCGGCAGCGTCTTCGCCACCCTACTTTTCCATATCATGGTGAACTTTTCGGCATACGTCGTCTTCCCGGTCTTCGAAACAGAGACAGGCCTCCTATACTACCTGATCTCAATGATGGTAGTCGCCGTCATCATCACAGCCGTATTTGGAGCGAGTAGGATGGTTCGAGGAAACATCCACATGGACAATATTAAAACCGTAATATAATATTTCCACGTAGGTCTGAAATAGCGGCGTTTTAAGATGTGGAATGGTGGCAGCGAGGAAGGAGGCATACGGCTACTCCAGTCAAACCCGGAGAGAAGTAAGTATAAGATCGAGGGAAGGGGCCGGATTTAAAGCTGCAGGAACCGGTGAGGACAAATCATCCGAACCTAAAAGATCGACGCCAACCCTCGCCGGATCCGAAGCGAAATATTCCACTCCACCGGGGAGATGAAAAGGCTCCTAGATTAGCCCAGAAGGGAAGGCATTCGAGGATGATTACGGTGCCCGGTCCCCATCTGGGCATCCCCTTACCTCCAAGCCTTATTGGAGCTCTAAGCCTCATCCAGTCTCCTTCAATTCCCGTCGGCTTTTCCTCCCGGATCTCCGTATTTAGTTAGCGGATGGAGAGACTGTGTAACCCAATAGGCGTGAATAGCTGTTATTTGGATCGAAAACATCGAAGCGGTAAGTAATTAGAGGTTGGTGTCATAGGTAGCTCCTCCAGCTGGGGAGATTGTCTAGGATTACGTATCTATGCCATTCCGGGAATCTACGATACCAGTCGTAGATGTAACGTCCCCCCTTCGCATAATAGATGTTTCCATAAGCCTCAACGAATACGAGATCTCTCCCCCAATCCACCCTTAAAGGCATTATCTGGGGCAGATGGGATAAATCCACCTCTATGAAACGCCTCTTAGCTTGCCTCTCCCTTTCTTCCCTTGCCTCACGTTCCCTCCGCATCGTTAAACCCTGTTGTACACCCCTATATGATTCATAGTCGATCCACAAAGCTGCTCCGGCTACAGCCGCCACTACCCCAAAAGCCCTAACCCGAGGATCCCTCAACCAGCCCGTCTCCTCCACCCTCCTCCAAAACTCTCCTTAATAAATCCCTCAGTAAATCCATAAAGGCCTACACCCCTTTCTAATTCCCCTAACCAGGATTTATCTTTTGAATCTTTATAGGATTTTGACTTGCTCTACTAACATCTAAAACACCACTTTCAATCTCCCTATTGGGATCTCCCCTATTGGGTCATGCCTGGCTCCATCAAGTTGCTGCCTGGATCATCCCCCTTTCAACTCCCTTACCGGGATTCCCCCTATTGAATCCCATCCCCTGCAAGGACCTACCATATTTCACCGTTTCCGTGATTCATCCTTCTCTTCCCCCGGCCATATTTAGAAGCCCCATGGTGGCGTACGCTCTGGGCTGGGCCTCTACCGGCGGGGTGGGATCCATGAACTCCTTTACTCCATCCATGGGATCCTTAGATGCGGCATAAAATACTATGAGGGCCATCGTGGGTATACCGTATCTTCCCCCGATGTATCCTATGGGGGCTAGGGGGATACCCCCTACGAGGATCCCTGGGTTCCTGGATACGAGTGGGCTCGTCGGAAATTCCTCATTCAGGGTAAAGTTTGAGTCCAAAGGATTTCAGGGGGGTGAAATGCCTCAGATCGAATGTATAGAGTATGCCTCCCCTATTCAAGGTCATAGCGGC
>JAWBPF010000056.1:0-9545 GCA_038825355.1 Bathyarchaeia archaeon | reverse complement strand
TCAGCGGGAGGCTTCTATAGAGATCCGAGACACGCTGTTTCACCACCTATCCTTTATGGGCGCCTCATCTCTAAAATCGAGCCACGTCCCAGGATCGGGAACCAGCATGAAGGGTAAAGGTGCGGGGACGGGTAGCCTAAAAAACCTGTCCGAGGCGAATCCTTTACTGGCAAAGACGCGGCGATCCCTCATCGTTGAGGCAGGAAGCCCGCAGGCTTATAACTGGGGTCAGCCCATCTATTAATTTAAGGTGAAGTGTAAAGGGGATGTTGGAGAAGAGAAGGGAAGAATACTCTAAACTACTCGAGGAATCCCTTAAAAAGATCCTAGATAAGCTTAAGGGCAAAGTTGAAAGGATAAGCGTATTCGGCTCTTACGCCAAAGGGAGAAGAGACCTATTCACAGACTTAGACGTCATAATAGTGGTGAGGACGGATAAACCATTTATTGAAAGGATGAGAGAGATGTATTCTCTACTGGCATTACCCGTGGATGCGGATATACTCTGCTACACTCCGGAGGAGTACGAGAGGATGAAGGCTGGATTCCTAAGGGGAGTGGAGGAGGTCATATTATATGAGAGGGAAGGCAGAGGAAGAAGGGATGAGATGGCTCGAGCAGGCTGAGGAAGACCTGAAATGGGCCAGGGACCTGGCTGAGAGGGGGGGATACCACATAGCCTGCTTCCTAGCCCAGCAGGTAGGGGAGAAAGCCTTGAAAGCGCTCCTATACGCGGAGGGGGAGGAGATAGTCCTAGGCCATTCGGTAGAGAGGCTCTGCAGCTACGCGTCGAAGCATAGGGCTGAGCTCTCCGAGAAAGTCAAGAGATGGGCCGTGCTCGACGGCTACTACGTCCCCACAAGGTATCCGAACAGCCTACCCGGCAGCATACCCGCAAAGGTTTACACGAAGGAGGCTGCGAGGGAGGCCGTCAAACTGGCTGAGGAGATAGTCACCTACGTAAAGAAGGAAATGAAGGATTGAAATCGAGTCTTGAACGTCGAAAGGGCTTCCTCGGCAGCCCTACTAAGAGCACCCTTACCAAACCCGAACTTCCGCATGGCCAACTCCCTGAACTTCCGCGCAAGCCTCTCGTCAACATTCACCCTAATCACAGCAGACACCAAAGGAACGTATGGCGATAAGGCAATATGACCCTTTCTCAACATACACGGCATTCAACGGCGATAAGGGTCATCCGGTGATCCGAGCGCAGGGCTACTCGATGGGCTATGGCATGGAAGCCGTCTCTCAACCTAAAGGATGCATTGAAGAGCTTTTAAGGAGGGACTGGGTAAAGCATCGATCAGGTGGATCCTGGAGTAGAAGCGGGGTTTCTCCTATGAGGGAGGATATAGAGATGCTCTTGAAGAGGGCCGAGGTCTTCGAGGACGATGCAAAATACGATTTTAGAAATGGAAACCTCGACGTCTGCATGTTCCATTTAGAACAGTCCGCGCAGCTCATGGTGAAGGCTAAATTACTCGATGTGAAAGGATCCTTCAAGAAAACACATTCGCTTAGGAGGCTACTATCGGAGCTAGCTGATGAATGGAGGAGCACGGAAGTGAAGGAATTCCTCGATGAGAACAAGGTAGCGTTAAGGGATTTAGAAAGAGCATACATCTCTTCCAGATACTTCTACGAAGAGTTTTTTGAAGAGGAGGTCCAAAGAGCCTTTGAGGCCGTTGAGAAATTGAGGAACCTACTATGGAAAGAATAAAATACTTCGAAAAATTCATGGAAGTCGGGAGGGAGATAAAAGAGACGGTTCTAAACCATGTAAAAGCCGAGATATACGTCTTCGGAAGCGTCGCCAAGGGCGAATACTCCACGGGACTAAGCGACATAGATGTCGCAGTGGTCTCAGATGAATTCCATGAAAGGGAGAAGAAGCTGAAAGTCTACGACATCCTCCTCTCGAAATACTTCGACTCACCCCTCGAACTCCACCTACTCACGAAGAGGCAATGGGAATCCCTCCTAAAATTAGTAAAGGAGGATTGCATCAAGATCTAGCCTTTTGAGGTTCAAGGGTAGGAACAATATGAATCTGTTATCTTTACATAAATGACCGATGGATGGTGAATGCGAACCCGAGAGCGAATTGAAAGGGCTGATGTATGAAGATCCCTACAGGGATCAGATGTTAACGAATAGAATAAAGATGCAGGGTTAGGATGACCCCTGTGACACCTGAGGAGATAGAGCCCCGCCGGTAGAGATCTTGGTAAACCCTCATCTTGGAAGCAAGGAGCCCACAGCAGGGAGGAATGGTTCGCAAGGTCTCCTATGGGCCTTCAATTACCCTATGGGCTGAGTCCTCGGGAACATTTAAAAGCAGGACGTAGCCAAATCCCCATGGGGAGACATGGAGCAGACACTATCCAGAGAAGAGAAGCTCAAGATACTTAGAGCCCTAGAAGAGGACAGGGAGTTCAGATACGCCGTAGCCGGGCTCATAGGTGTCTCGGACATCCTTGAGAGGCTCGACAGGATAGAGGAGAACATCGAGAAATTATGGATCGAGGTTAAGAGCCTGAGGGAGGGACAGGAGAAGCTTTGGATCGAGGTTAAGAACCTAAGGGAGAACCAGGAGAAGCTTTGGATCGAGGTTAAGAACCTAAGGGAGAACCAGGAGAAATTATGGATCGAGGTTAAGAGCCTGAGGGAGGGACAGGAGAAGCTTTGGATCGAGGTCAGGGATTTACGGGAGGTTCAGGTCTCCATGCTGGAGACTCAGCGTTCCATGTTGAGCACATTGAATAGGCTCTCCGTGACCGTGGATAGGCTTACGTTGAGCGTGGAGGAAGAGGCTAGGGATGTGGTCGGGCATAGGTTGAAGGAGGAGCTTGGGGTCGTCGTCTCTGTGGATCGATTGTTCATCGATGACAGGGAGATAGACCTCTACGGTGCGGGGGATGACCTCGTCCTCGTCGGCGAGGCTGTGGTGAGGCTCGGCGTTAGACTGCTCGACGAACTAGAGGATAAGATAAGGTATCTGAGGCTTAATAGGCCTGAGCTGCTGAGGCCTAGGCTGATCAAAGTGGTCTACACGGATTATGTTCCGCCAGCGGCTCTGGAGTCGGCCAGGGAAATGGGCATATGGGTCTTGAAGTGGAGCGGGGATCTAACCCCGAGGAAGATCCATAAGATCAAGGTTTCGCGTTAGCGGCTCCATGGTGAAGGGTTTCCCCGCCGTCGAAGCTCGCTCTGGACGGCTCAGGAAGCGGAGACAGTGGCCGGCGAAGTGGAGCATAGCCCTTCCCATTATATGCCTATACGCAGTTGAGGGGAGGCCCGGCTCAGCATCGAATGCATCTATCTGGAAGATCCATTAAAGATGGCGTGGGAGCCACTGAATCGCTCCAGAAGGCTAAGCTGAGTCTTTTCACTTGTAGGCCTCCAGGAAGAGGATTTGATAATCCCTTTTCAAGTCGTCGATCTTTCTAAGCATCTCCTCTTCAACCCTCTTAAAGACGGCTTTACAATTGTATATCTTCGACGCCGCTAAGATGTAGCAGTCCGTTAATGCTAAATTATAGTTCAGTTTGGCTTTGCCTGCCTCCACGACGAGCCCCAATCCCTCGCCTATGATCGAGGCTTGGGGAAGCCTGTAAAGCCGCTCTATAAGCCTTTGGGATTTACTCTGTGTATCAGTGACCCCCAGTTGACGGTACAGCCTGGAGGCCACGTAATAGGTCTCAACAAGGATTGGGTGGGGGATTATCGCCTCCAGCTTTCCGGTAAGGACGGCTTTGAATAGGGTTTCAGCCTCCCTGTGGAGGCCTCCCATCTCATCGATGTACTCTATTATCACGCTTGTATCTATGGCAGCCCTACTCAACTGGTACACCTAAATCCATGAGAAGCCTACGCGCCTTATCGCTCCCAGATTTGGCCTCATCTAGGATCCGGTCGGTGACCTTGGATCCAGCTTTAACGAAGAGATCCTTCGGAGGCCCTCCCAGAGATTCCAGGATGATCCTCTTCCCCTCCACCCACACTTTTAGGACAGAGCCTTTCGACAATCCTAGCCTGTCCCTGGCCTCTTTTGGGATAACCACCTGTCCCTTCTCTGAAACCTTGGTCTTCAAGCCAGGAAGCCACCAATCCAGGTAAGAACAGCCGCTTACTTAAGTTTTACTCTATTTACTAGTGTTTTCCTCCTTCATAAAATTCGAACCTTGACGGGGACAGGCCTGCCGCCGCCGTCCAGCCACCTATTATCTGAAAATTATAAGTCTACTTATTGGTAAACATTAAATACCTTCATCTTAATAATCATTAATGGTAATGATATTGGGTAGGTATACTACTATCTCGGTGAAGATACCAGTAGAGGTTAAGGAAACGCTCGAAAAGTTCAGCATTAAACCCTCAAAGCTGTTAAAAGATGCTATCAAGGAGGAATTGAGGAGGAGAGAAATCGAGGCGATAGAGGGTGAGATTAAGGAGTTAAGAGAGGCCCTAAGCAAGTTCTCAAGGGAATTCATAGTTGACTCCATTAGGGAGGATAGGGAATCCCGATGAGCCTCCTCTTCGACGCATCCTCGATATTTGAGGTCCTAAACAGGGGGAACGTTAAGGTTCTAAGCGATAACTACACTCTTGGGATCGCCAGGTACGAGCTTGGGAACATTTTATGGAGGAGGAAAACGTTAGCAAAGACATAAGCGATGAAGAATACGTTCGCCTATCCAACCTGATAAAGAAGGTATTAAAACTACTGGTCATAATCGACATAGGGTGCCATGAAATGGAAATACTTAAGATTGCGGAGGAACTCGGAACAACTTTCTACGATTCATCCTATATCCTCATCGCCAAAACCAAGGGCATCCCCCTCGTAACAGAGGATGAGAAGCTTAGAAGAAAAGTGGAAGGCCGCATAGAAACGATGGATGTGGAAGAAGTCATAAAACCATAGGAGCCTATTTTAAATTTAGTTCATCTCCAAACCCTTTTTACTTTACTAAATAAAGCTTTTACTGCTGGGTAGGCACAATCCTCAATCATGGAGAAAGCATGGAATTGGCGTCTTTAACGCCGGAAGGGAAGATAGTCTCAACATTGAGTCACGGGAAACATACATTTAATTAAGGAGCTGAGGATCGAAATTGGATTAAGCGGTAGATGGCTGTCGGTGAAGCTTAAAGTATTGGGGGATGCAAGCGTGGTCGAGAGAAGAGGTAGATAGTATAGCCTAACTTGGAAGCCTGATCTAAGTTAGGCTATACCATCTAACTTAGAACTCATTAATGTACCTCTTAATGAGAGGCACATTAAGAGGTATGCCTGAACCTCCTCTTAATGTGGACGGCATGTAGGTCCATGTCCCTGAGCAGTTCAAGATATGTCTTCCTCTCCCAACTCCTCCTAAACGCCTCATCCCGCTGGTATATGATTATCCCTTCCTTCAGGATCCTCGCGGTCAATGGGAACTCCCGCTTGTTAAGGGATACCACATCAACCTTGTCCACCGGCACCTTCAAGGAGTCAGCCACCTCGACCGCTAGCTCCGCTTCAAGTAGAACGCTTACGTCTCCGCCTTCGGATAGAACCGCTATGTCGTAATCGCTGTCCTCCCGGAAGGCTCCTCTAGCCCTGCTGCCGAATAGGTACGCTATCAAAACCTCACGCCTCCTAAAAGTCTCAGCCAACCTCTTCAGCTGATCCCCGGTTAACCCATGCCTACGCACCTTAGGGTCCAAGCCCTTCTCCCCAGCGATCTTGGCTAAGGAGTCGGCAACAGCCTCGACGCGGGGTAACAGCCTCTCGACCACCTTTACGAGATCCTCGCCTGAAACCCTCCGATAGGCGTGGGGCAGGGTATTCCTCACCGCAGCCATGCTTTTAACGTCTTCTGCTATTTCCCTGTTCACAAATCCTTCTTCGCAGAGGATGAGTCCCAGCTCAGAATATGAGCCGGGCTTCTTCAAGCCTAGATCCGCTACCATCATGGACATGGCGTCTAGAGTGTTCTGCAGCGCAGCGTAGATCTCCCATCTGAGCGCTGAAGCCTCCAATTCAGAGCTAGGCCTGATGCCCCTAGCTCTCCTAACGCAATCCAACGCTTCGGATAGAATCGCCCTTATCTCCAAAGATCGGCAAACCTCGCATTCAAACTTAACGCGTTCACCACATGAAGCATTATCCATATTATTAACATTGAAATATTTAATGGGCATGCTTCAAAGCCTAATTAGGGAATTTAATGGTTTATGCTTGAGGCTAAGCCTGAGAAGGCTTCAACGGGTTCCCCGGCGAGTATGGGCGTTGGAAGTTAGGCCACCGCACAGGGTAATCCGACGGGACTACCTCCCGCGAGGCTACCCACTTCCACAGCCCCTCTACCCCTCGCCGCTTAGGGGGTTTAACCCCTTATCCTCAGGTTTCACAGGATCGGTTTTTAAGTTTTTCCATCCCGCCCTGTTCCAATCGGAACCCTAAATCCTACAGGCTGGGCGACGTAGATGTGGGCCTTAGATTCTATCTACGTATCGTTTTTCAAGCCTCTTTCTGCATATGGCTAATTCATAGATGGTCAGTAACCTTATTTTCCTGTATTAATGCTCGGCATAATTACGCTGGGGTATTCTCTCTCGAAAACACCTGAACTCCCGTCTAACTTCTCGTTATCCTGCTGTGGTTCAAGCAGGGTTTGTTCTTAATGAAGGTTGAGCCCTTAAAAATCTTAAAAAGCTGAGCCGGCGTAGGCTTCTAAGCCAGCCTTAACATCTATAGAATTAAGGCAGACTAAACGAATAGGAGAAGAGTAAACCTCAAACTTGAAGGCCATCTAATAAGAGAAATAGAACGACTAATAGAGCAGGGAAGTCTAATAGTAAGACTACCTTCACAAAGCCGCTGCAGCTCCTAATAAAGGCGTATAGTTGAAGAACTTAAGGATAGAATCGATGAAATTGAGATGAATGGAACGATCTCCGAGCGTTACAGGGTCGTTTATCTAATCCCATGAGGAGGAAGATCAGAGGTGAGCATTGAGCTAGCGGTAGATCCTCAATATTTATGAAGTGGTTCAAGAAAGGAGGAAAAATCTGAATAAGAAACATTAAAACTTAGGGGAGTCTTAGAGGAACTGTTAATCTCATAATCTCTGAATGGATCTATCTTGAGATTGATTGTTAGAGGACTCGTTAAGGTCGGCCTCCCCGGAAAGAGGGTTACCCAAATTTACATAAAATTAAAAGATCTGGTTGATTAAGGCTTTAAAAGCGAAATCAGCCTCAGATTTATTAGATGAAGAGCTGGAAACCCGACTAAAACTATATGTGCCTGATGCTGTGAATCTAGCCTCACCTCGAAGATGAACATCTGCTTCGCAGCCCAGTGGAAGATTTCATAGAGTTTTAGGCTGAGAACCCTCAGGCTATGGGATCTCCACCAATCTATAATGATCCGAACTGTAAAACTGCCTGACTCACAATATTTTACTATAGAAGGAAAATGTTCATTAATCCTTATCGCCGGCGATGGTGGGGTCCTCCTCGCCAAACTAGGGCTTGGGCTTAGGACCCAGCATCATCATCATGACTAATAGTATCGGGAACATAGCCATCGTTATGATCATCATGTAGGTTCGGCGTCGGTTAAGCTTCCGATCCGTCTCCTCGCATTCGACACTGCAGAACCTTCTGTTCATAGGGATCGGGGCACCGCATATAGGGCAATGCTTATGCCTCGGGATCGGAGCCGCGACCTGCTCAAAGCCCTTACGCTTAGGCATTCCTAAACAACTCCACATTCAATAATAAGATATTAAACCCTTATATGACTTTAGGTATATACTGCTCACATTTTTTAATTTCCAGGGGTGAAGTCTATCAATCATGGAGACATGGATGACCCTGATATAAGCCACCTGCAGGCCCTAATCCATTGATAGAAGTTATCTCTCCTATAGGGATCGGCTGAATCGATCACGACCTTAACTTTCTCCATCTTATATATTTGATACTGTAGAATTCTTATCCGGGGATATATTTTGGGCGTTAAGGAGGAGATTGAGCTTATGTATAGGAGGGCCAAGGGCTTCTTGGAGGCAGCTAACTATATGCTTACCCGAGGCATATATGATTTGGCCGCCTTCAACTCAGAGCAGGCTTCTCAACTATACTTGAAGGCTACCCTACTAGAGCTTGTGGGAGACTACCCTAAGACCCACTCCATAATAGCATTACTCAGAGAGCTGAGACGCATCGATGAGAAAGTTGAGGGGTTCATAGCTGAGAACAGGGAGGGTCTCCACTTCCTGGAAGACTCATACCTCACGAGCAGATACTTCATTAAAACCTTTGACGATGCGGATGGGAGATACCTTGTATCCCTGGCCGGTAAAGTGGTGAACCTCTGTGACAGGCTTAGACGAAGCATGGAAGAGAGCTAAGCTCCTAAGGAATTGGAGGCCCTGGGCGGATAGGATAGTGGCATCCGCCTTGAGGATCCTTTCTCACAGCCTCAGAGGCGTATACACCTTCGGAAGCATCGTGAAGGGCGAGGCAGCGGCAGCCTCAGACGTGGACCTCCTTATCATAGCAGAAGCCCTGCCTAAGAGCCAACGAGGTAGATCCAAGCTGAAATATGAGATCCTTAAAGGCGCAGGATTACCGGAGGCGAACCCTTTCCAAATACACCTGGTTGACGAAAGAGAAGCCGAAATTTACTTCAGACATGCAGGGGACTCCGTGATTAGGATCAACCGGCCGGATCACTGAAAAAGCCTCCCCTAGAGGTTGTCCATCCACGTATATAAGGGATGGCTCGTACAGGCAAATGTTATTAGCATGTGCCTGCACCGTTAAGGTAGATGGTTTTAGGGGAAACGCTAAAAAGGTTGAGGAGGACGGGAAGAAGCCTGACGGGCTAAGGGATCTCCTCGAAGGCGTTTTCCAGACAACTGAATGATCTTCGCCGCTTAAAGAAGCAGATGAAACCATTAAGGACATGTTTCAACGAGTAGAAACTAAGTTTAGGGTCCCCCATCATCAGGGGCCGCGCAGATACAGGGTCGCATCTCAACCCCGGAGTCTCAGCTTAAGAAGGAGGAGATTCCCATGGAAAAGCTGGAAATCGACCCCTATAAATCCCTCTATATCCAGATGCTCCATGCTAAGGGGATGCATTAAAGTCTGATCCTTCGTTTCTCCTCGACCCATTCCACTTCTACATACTCCGAAGCCTTCTATGATATTCTATTCATGGTCACTGCGGCGATGTGAAGCGCGTCTGAGGGGTTCACCTTAAACGTATCCGTTATTTCAAATGCCTCCATGTATATCTCCTCTCTTAGAGGAAGGATCTCACGTATGGTGAGACGCCGTGCCCGCCAGTGAACCCATCAAGCTGAGGATGGGCTGTCCACCCCGATCAGAGAGGGGGTTCCACTTCAAATAGAGGGCTGAAAAATCCCGTGATACATGTCCTCCCAATCTTTAACCGTCAACTTCTCCAGCTTCTCTTCCTCGGTTGTAATGTAGCCGATTCCCCGGATCAGGGCTGCCCCCACCCCTTCAGCCGCCTCT
>JAWBPF010000055.1:0-9579 GCA_038825355.1 Bathyarchaeia archaeon | reverse complement strand
TGCACCGGATCCTCGTGGAGGGAGACGTCCACAATCTTAGCCTTCAATCCCCTGATCTGCTCATAGGCCAGGGGGCCTTCCTTTATCGCCCATCTGAACCCGGCTATGATCATGTCCCTCGCCTCATGGAGGTATTGGGCACCCTTAGTGGCATCTATGATCACGTTGAAGGTTGGGTCAAGGGACCATACACCCCTTGCCTCATCCGCTGGCCAGCCATGCTCCCTCAGGATTTCAGCCATGGCGTGTTTATCCATGTATTCGCCGAGTTTACCTGCCTTCATGAGATCTATTATCTCATCGCCTAGAGGCTCAACCACTATGTAGATCTTGTTATGCCTGTTCGGGGATTTCCCCTCAAACGGTCCAGCCGTGGATCTAATGGCTTCCCGATATATAACTATTGGACGGGATGTAACTATCTCTAGGCCTGTCTTCTCGATGAGCGTGGTCGCTATCTCCAGGTGGAGTGTGCCCATACCTGATATAAGGTATTCCCCAGTCTCCTCGTTTATCGTTGTTACGAGGTTAGGATCCTCAATAGATAATTTCCTCAGTATATCTACGAGTTTAGGTAGGTCCCGGCTGTTCTTAGGCTCAACCGCAATCGTAACGACAGGCTCAGTCACATACCTTACAGCCTCAAAGGGTGCGACATCCCTCGTCGTGGCTATGGTCTCCCCCGCCCTTGCATCCTGTAACCCCAGCAGGGCTGGTATGTTGCCTGCACCTAGGGATCCTACAACCTCCCTGTAGGGCCCCATGTAGATACACACCTGCTGCACCCTAGACTGTCTATTAGCGTTTATCAGGTGTACCATATCGCCTTCATGGAGTGCACCTGAGAAGAGGCGGCCGGTGGCTACCACCCCAGCCTGGGGATCGACGACTATATTGGTTACGCACATCACGGCTGGTCCCTCGTCGCTGCAGTTTATCATGGCCTCACCAGCTTCGCTCTCTAATTTACCAGTCCAAATCTTAGGTATCCTATATCTTTGAGCAACATGGGGTGGAGGCATGGCCTCCACAACCATGTTGAGTATAGCCTCATGCAATGGGGCCTTATCCCTCAAGCCTTCCACTTCCCCTGAGGTGTAGGCATCTACTATGTCGGTGAACCTGATACCCTTCTCCTTAGCTATCTCGAACGTGAAACCCCATCGATCCTTAGCCGATCCCATTGCTACAGTGTTCTCAGCGAATCCAACCTTCCATGAATCCTTGAACTCCAGCTCAGCATACATCTCTATCAGATTGTTGAAATCCCTTATGATCCTGGAGATCTTATCCTGGATCTGCTCCGATGTAAGCTTCAACTCCTTGATCAGTCGGTCGATCTTATTTATATATAGGACTGGCCGAACCCTCTCCTCCACGGCTTGGCGAGTAACAGTCTCCGTCTGAACCATGACCTCCTCCACAGCATCCACGACTACCACCGCTCCATCTATAGCCCTTAATGAACGGGTAACCCTACCTGAGAAGTCCACATGTCCAGGAGTATCGATTAGATTTATTACATAAGGAGTTTCTCCCCTAACGTGTAGGAGGCTTGCATTAGCCGCCTTTATAGTCATCTGCCTCTTCTGCTCCTCCTCCATATAGTCCAAGGCTAGGGCAGTTCCGGCTAGAGAGGGGGAGAGTAGACCTGCAGCCGCAAGTAGAGAGTCAGACATAGTGGTTTTACCATGATCTACATGGGCTATGATGCCTATATTTTCCGGATGCAAAGGTGGATCCTTTACATCTTTCGGATCTGGTCCTTGTTGCCCACTATCTTCAGGATCTCACCGGTCGTCTTAAACTTCGGCAAGTCGTATCACAACCTTGATATAGCTGACTACTGAGGGTACAATACGAAACCGCTTTTATACATTACGGTTTACGGGGAGGATCGTGGTAGAGTTGAAGTGCATCGTCCTTTACAGCGGTGGTAAGGACAGCAACCTCGCCCTATGGTATGCAGCTCATCAAGGTTGGAGCGTGGAGCTTCTACTCTCCGTGATTCCGAGAAGCTCTGAATCCTACATGTTCCATTATCCCAACGTGGAGTGGACGAAGCTTCAGGCTGAAGCGTTAGGCTATCCCATCAGGATGTTCACCATAGAGGATGTGGGGGAGGATGAAGTTCAAGGATTGGGGGAGGCTCTGAGGGAGATCAGGGATGATGTTGTTTTTGACTCTGTCGTGTCTGGAGCTGTTATGAGCGATTATCAGAGATCTAGGATCGACCGGGTATGCGAGGAGATAGGGGTCTACTCCATAGCCCCTCTATGGGGGAAGGACCCGTTTACCCTCCTTAGGATAGAGATTGAAATGGGCTTCAAGTTTCTAGTAACCGCCTGCACGGCTCAAGGCTTGGATCAGGGCTGGCTGGGTAGGCTGTTCACCATCTCCGATTTAAATGGGATCCTCGAGGCTTATAAAAAGTTTGGAGTTAACCCCATCTTTGAGGGCGGGGAAGCTGAGAGCTTCGTGGTTGATTCCCCCCTCTTCAGATATCCGATAAGGATTCTGGATTCAGAGAAGATCTGGTATGGGGATAGGGGATACCTCATGATAAGGGATGCCGTTTTAGATTCACGTGGCCTCCCCGATGAGGCTGGATACCGCTGAGTCCACGGTCGAGTAGACCGCCATTTCATCGAGGGTCTTCAATCTACGCCCTTGCATTAGGATTTTCCCATCTATTATGACGGTGTCTACGTTGCATCCCCTAGCCGAATAGACCATGTGAGAGACCAGGGTTGAGGGGTTATGTATAGGCCTCAGGTTCGGGGAGTTGAGGTCTAACAGGATTATATCCGCCTTCATGCCCTCGGATATGCTGCCTATCTCATGGGATAGGCCCAAGGCCTCTGCACCTCCCATAGTAGCCATGTCAAGAACTGCCTGTGCCGGTGCTATGGTTGGATCCCATCTATGAGCTTTATGGGTTAAGGTGCATATCTTCATGGTCTCAAACATGTCTAGGCTATTATTGCTGGCTGCCCCATCGGTTCCCAGTGATACTGTGACGCCCTCCTCCATCATCTCTGGGACTGGAGCCGTCCCTCCTTCAGCCAGCTTCATATTGGAGACTGGGCAATGTGCCACTTTAACCTCTTTTTCAGCTAGGAGCCTGACTTCTCTACGGGTTAGCCATACGGAATGGGCTGCCACCAACCTGGGGGATAGGAATCCGATTCTATCCAAGTATTCAACCTCCCTCAACCTATAGTTCTTCTCATAATTGACCTGCTCTCTTCTAGTCTCAGCTAAGTGTATATGTAGGGGGATCCTCTCCTTCTCTGCTATCTCCTTGGCCTTTATAAGGGTCTCCTCTGAACAGGTGTAGGGGGCGTGGGGTGAAATAGCTATTCCAATCCTTGGATCTCCCATGTCCCTTATCTTCCGGATGTACTCCTCAGCCAAGTCTATCTGTCTTAGCCCCTCAATCCTATCCATGAAGTCTATCAGGGCATGGGATACGTAGGCTCTGATCCCTGCCTCCCTAGCAGCCTTAGCCACATAGTCTGGATAGAAGTACATGTCTAAGAAGCATGTTGTTCCACTCTTTATCATCTCGAGGCATCCTAGGAGCGCACCTATATAGCATAGCTCTCCTGTAAGCTTTCTCTCCAAGGGCCATATCTTCTCTTCAAGCCATTCCTTGAGGTGCATGTCGTCGGCGTATCCCCTGAAGAGTGTCATGGATACATGGGTATGGGCGTTGACGAGGCCGGGTAAGGCTAACATATCCTTGGCATCTATTACGAGGTCTACGCTCCTCGCCTTTATCGGCTTCTTCGAGACCTCTTCGATTAAGCTGTCCCTTACAAGTATGGATCCTCCTCTAATTATCTCCCTGGAGGAGTTCTGGGTTATCATCCAGGAGCAGTTCTTTAAGAGGATACTTGAAGGCGAGGGAGGTTTTGGCAATGGCGACCATCCCTTAACTAACTAGAATATACGGCTTAAAATTATCTATATAGTATTGATGATTATTGGCTTATTTTGTTTTACTCTATTGTGGCATGTCTGTTTCGCATATCTTCCTCCGTTTTACCCATCCTCACCATTAGCTCAGCTATTAAACTGTCCAGGAATACCATCGATGAGACTTCGAATATGGTACCTAGGGGGGCTAATGGTTCATGGATTCCAGTTATCTGTCTAAGGAAGTAGTCGGTTTCTTCGGCTATCTTCGTTCTCCCCTTAATCTGAACTATGTGGTC
Organism: Bathyarchaeia archaeon; assembly: GCA_038825355.1. Lineage (GTDB taxonomy): Archaea > Thermoproteota > Bathyarchaeia > 40CM-2-53-6 > DTGE01 > DTGE01. The sequence goes on along the minus strand of JAWBPF010000055.1, from coordinate 5,359 downwards.
TGAGATTCTGCCCAGCTCCGATTCTGGATATGAGGTTATGGCGATTATCTTGGCTCCCACATCCTTGGCTATCTCGGACGCTGTCACGACCAGCTTGGTGGATCCTGAACCTGAAATGGATATTATCAGGTCTCCCTCACCTATGGCTGGAGTTATGGTCTCTCCCAGGACGTAGACATTGAATCCTAGATGCATTAGGCGCATGGCGAAGGATTTACCTACGAGGCCGCTTCGGCCAACTCCCATGACGAGGATGCGCTTATTATATGAGTCCATTATTAGTTCTATCATTCGCTCTACCTGCGACTCATCTAGGCTTGAGAAGGCATCCCTTACGCTTTCCAGTATCTCCTTGTGGGCCTCCTGGAACGCCAACAGTTCACGCTTCAACCCCTTTATGGCTGTCCACCTCCATCTTCGACGCCCATCTCTCCTGGTCAGCATGTAATCCAGCCCATCATTCTTATTCGTGAAATTTTAATTAATTGATTATTTAAAAAAGTTTAACCTTATATTGGATGTCAAATGTAGGTATTGATACGTAAAATTTCATGTATATGAGCAGAGTCAACGATGCCAGGCTTAAAATAATGGCTATGTAGTCTATCCGGTTTAGAGTTAACACCTTCATGGGCTCCCTCCTTCCTGTGGAGGTGAACCCCCTTGACTCTAATGCTTCAGCCATCTCCATGCTCCTCCTGACAGCATTAACTATCAGGGGTATAAGTATGGGGATATAATTCCTAATCCTCTTCAGGATATTACCCTTCTCCAGTTCAAGCCCTCTAGACTTCTGGGCGTCTATCACCCTTTGCGCGTCCACAGCCATAGTAGGTACAAGCCTTACAGCCATTGTAAACGTGAAACATATCGGATATGGGATGCCTATACCCTCTAACGCTAGGCCTAGATCATCCGGTGAGGTCGTCATGAAGAATAGTGAGAACGAGGATACTAGTACCAGGAACCTTACAGCCATGGCTATTGAGAACGTTAAGGGGGATCCTGTTATGAAGTTCATCAGGAAGATCAGGATTGCCAGTATGGATGCACTCTTAATGGATGAGATCCACCTATGAGCCGCCTTACCTAGGAGGATCAACGGTATCTGGATGGCCAAGGCTGATAGGAGGACTATTATATTAGAGAAGATAACAGCGGCTGTAAAGAATACGATGACTATGAGGAATTTAGCTCTCGGATCCATCCTATGCATGGGCGTGTTAAGCCTGGTGAACTTGAAGCCTTCAAACATACTCATTGACAATTCAGAGGCCTCTCAACCCTCTCTTCTCTATCTCTCTACACGCAGCGTATACATCTATGATCTCCGCTGGGAACCCATAACTTTTGAGGAGCCTCATCAGCTCCGCTATCTGTGGCATTATCAGGGATCCCCCCTCTACTATCTCTTCGGAGGATAGGATTCTATGGGCTGGACCGTCGGCTATGATCCTACCCTTGGAGAGGACGGCTACCCTAGGCTTGCACTCCGCTACAAACTCTACATCATGGGTGACTATTACGACGCATCTACCCTGGGTTATCAGCTGAACAATGAAGTTTTTCAGCCTCTCTTTTTGTAGGGCATCCTGTCCTATCGTGGGTTCATCTAATACGAGATATTTAGGGTTCCATGCTAGCACAGATGCAAGGGCCACTCTCTTCTTCTCTCCTCCGCTTAAGGCGAAGGGTGAGGATTCACTGTATCTCTCCAAGTCTAGCATCCTTAAAACCTGGTTCACCCTCCTCTCTACCATTGAGCTTGTATACCCGAAGTTTACGAGGCCGAAGCTTATCTCCTCCCTGACCGTCTCACAGAAAAACTGGTGGTCAGGGTTCTGGAAGACTAAACCCACCTTCCTGGAGAGCGATGCAACGCTTGTATGCCTCGTGTCTACGCCGTCCACCCATACGGTGCCTGCTGTAGGCTTGAGTAGGCCGTTGAAATGCTTTATGAGTGTGGTCTTTCCAGCCCCGTTCTCCCCCATAACTGCTAGGAATTCCCCCTCTCTTATCTTCAAGTCTACTCTGTCCAAAGCCAATACATTATTTGGATACTTGAATGTCAATCCCTCAACTTCTATCAACTAGAAGCGCCTCTAGCATTCTAGCTCCGTCCTTCACCGTGACCGGAATCCCCCCTACGGGGACTCCCCTCTCCCTTAAGAGCTGGAATAACAGGCTTATACGGGGGACTCCTACGCCGAGGAGGAGGGTCTCCCTTCTACCATAAACCTCACTAGGCATCCCCTCATCCACCACCCGTCCCTTATCCATGATGTAGATCTTATCCGCGAACCTTGAGGCTATGTCAAGCCTATGCTCCACCAAGACTACTGTGATGCCTAAACTCCTGTTAAGGAGGCTTATCGCCTCTATGATGTCCAGGGAGGATTTAGGATCTAGGAAAGAAGTGGGCTCATCTAAGACTATTATTTCAGGCCTCATGGCGAGTATGGATGCTATCGCCGCCCTCTGCTGCTGCCCACCTGAAAGCTCGTAGGGGGCCCTCTCCCTCACTCCCTTCAACCCCATCAGAGATAAAGCCTCCTCGACACGTTTCACAGTCTCCTCCCTTGGAAAGCCCAGGTTCTCAGGTCCAAAAGCTACATCCCCCTCGACGCTTAAAGAGAACAATTGATTCTCCGGATTCTGAAAGACTAAACCTATAAACTTGGCTAAATGCTTAGGCGTATAAATCCTAGTATTCATCCCGAAGACTTCAACGTCCCCCTCCATCCTTCCAGGATAGAAATGGGGGATCAAACCGTTCAGACACCTGCATAAAGTGCTCTTACCGCATCCACTGGGGCCTGTCACAATTATAAATTCACCTCTTCCAACCCTTAAGGATACCCCATTCAAAGCAGGGACTGAGGACCCTGCATAAGTAAAGGTTAAACCGTCCACTTTAACAGCCAATCCACTCATACCATTTGCCTGGATAACCCACCGCTTTAAAAATATTCCCATACCATTTTCTAGCCCTTTCTAGGCTCAGTTTTTCACTACTCGGCGTAAATAACGTGGCAAATAAGGGCTTCGATCAACTTTCCAAGTCAGTATAACCGAGATATGGAGGCTCTAAGATACGTAGCTACGATGAGAAGGCAACCTTAAATCGGCAAAGCATGTTAAAATCCCCCCTCAGAAATAGGCCCATCCATTATCGAAGCAGTGAACCTGAACACCTCTAGGCTTAGACGCATGGATGACTCTAAATCCTATATGGGCCACGTCCCTTCAATCATGGAACAGCCAAATCCTATTTTGAAGGCCCCTGCAACCCATCCCTCAAGCTTGTGTTACGGTGTTCGAAGCCATTCCGACGAGAAAATCTCATATATAAATAGAGAGGTAGGTGAAAGTTTCACTCGCCTCCCAAAAATTGCCCGTAACTCTTCAACGTTGAGGCCATTTAACAAAGTTATAAAATTGTGGAACCCACAAAGAAAAAACGCTAGAAGCTAAGAAACCACGATTACGAAAACGTAAAACCTAAGAAACCCGTAGAATCAGGTATACGTATAAACCGTAAATCTAGGGGGGAGGGGGGGTTCTCCCGACTGAGTGAAAGTATTCAGAGACCACCCTAATATTCCTGGACCATATAAACATGGTTGAACCTGCCGCCTAGACGCTGGAGACAGGCAACAGACGCCTAGAAGCCCGCCGAGACCGGATCTTTAGGCTTCATGAACTCCCTAAGCAGCATACTAGCATAACACTCCTTATAAAGGAAGAAGGTGAACTTCACGTTCCTTTCTAAGGTTTCATAGCTGAAAGATCTAATGGGAGCTAGAACAGGCCTTAAACCTCCACTCCCGCTAGCCTCCGGCAACGCCCCAATATAGAAGCCCTTAAGGGATTGTATCCCCTCCTCCTCTAAGATCCTCCTCTCGAGCAACCCTTCCTCCCCATCGGAAAGCCTGGAGAGATAGCCGAAGATAGGCAGCGCCAGGCAAGCCTTACCCTCGGCCAATAGCCTGTTCAACCTATTCAGAGAGGAGCCATCAGCCTTCACCGGAGAATAAGGATCGAAGCCCCTAGGTGTCAAAACTAAAACCCAGTCACCCTTCAAAGCCCTCCCCAAGGGTAAACCCTCCAACACCCTCAAGCTTAATACCCTATTAAAGAGGTAGCCCTGGTAAGCATTGATGAAGAGCCGCCTCAAACCCGGAGGTAGAGCCCTAAAAGCCTCCAGATATCCCCCGGGAAAGTGGTCCCTGACCCGGTATCCCAGTATATAGGCAAGGGCGGAAGATTTAGCGGACTCCTCGATGATGCTGCGGTATGCTGACATGGTAAAGACATCGTTGGGGTTGACCACCAGTACCTGTCCCCCAAGGTGCTGGCGCGCACTCTTTAAGGCATCGGCAATACCCAGTGGCTTTTCCTGGACAACAAGCTCAGCCCTGATGCCGGGAATGCCCATGAGGAGCCGCTCTATGATTGTAATGTTTGTCGGGTTCCCCACGATGATGAAATGGTCGATCCCTGCCGCCCGAGCAAGGTCTATCTGGTGCAGCAGCAGTGGCTTCCCTAGAAAGCTCAGCAAAAACTTGTCCTCGCTGATGGGGAACATCCTTTTGCCGATGCCGCCGCAGAGAAACACCGCTTTCACGGCGCGAGCCTCCTGATAATGTCCTGTACCAGCGTTTTGCCTTTGGTTACCAGACTGTGGGCACGTTGTTTAGAAGACGATTCGGCTATTACACGGACGACCGGCTCAGTGCCGCTGGGCCTGATGAGCAGCCACCCGTCTGTAAATTCCAGTCTCAGACCGTCGATGGTGTTCACGCTCTCAGGGTGGAACTCTCCCAGATTGTCCTGCAGCCTTGTCATAACAGTCTCTTTAAGTGAGCCAGGACAGGGTATTTTTGCCTTTTCAAAGTAGAGTCGGGGCAGGGAACGGAAATAGTCCCTGACCTCACGGGGGTGGTCCAGCTCACTTATCAGAAAAAGGGAAGCCCAGATGCTGTCAGGGTAGTAGCCGAGCTCGGGCATTATGTAGACGCCCACCTGCTCCACCCCAAAGGAGATCTTATATTCGCGGCCGCGCTGCCAGGTGGCCGTTGGCACCACGACCTGCCCATCAGGCGCCAGCACGGCCACCTCGTGGTGGTCTCCGTTAACCACGAACACCGTCAGCGTCACCGTGTCGCCCTGCTGTACCGCGACGAAGCCTGGGGTCAACAGATAACTGGAGACCTCCCAGCGCTCCGGCGCGCCCTGATCCGCCTCGCCCGGGGCCTTGAAGCCACACCCCTTCGACAGGTCCGTGGGGTTGACAGGGGGGGTGAGCTTCTCGGTGGTCGTCGACCCTTTGATCTCGACGGCGCTCATGAAAATCTGC
>JAWBPF010000054.1:3893-9696 GCA_038825355.1 Bathyarchaeia archaeon | reverse complement strand
CGCCTCCTTCGGGATCTCGCCGAGCTCAGCCTGGGCCCAGGCTACAGCGGCCTCCACCGAGAGCATCTTCGAAAGCCTGGATTCTTCATCGAATATACGCCTCATCGCCGAGCTTCCATATCTTCCGGAGTCTATTGGACATATAACCATGGATCACCCACGTCTCCTACTTATATGATTTTAAACCTCCCTTAAAAACAGATGGCTGCTCATTTTCTTTTTTTAAACTGTTCTTCAAGGATATTCCGAGATCTGCTTCTGCTCCTCCACCCTGCCTCTTCCACTTTTCTTTAGGAGCTGCCATTCCTCAGATGATATCGTTCCACCTACCTGTTCTTTAATCTTCTTAGCTAAGGCTACTCCTATGGAGGGTATCCCTAAGAGCTGGGATATCCTTGCCTTCCTCAGATCCTGTATGGCTCTAAAACCTGAATTGTACAGCATCCTCGCCCTAACCCTCCCGATACCCTCAATTTTCACGAGAGGTATTAACTCCTCCTTTATCCCTTTGGAGACCCTAAGCCTCAGCTTTTCCAGCATCGACGTATATCCATTCACGTTTAGGAGATGGGCAAGTTCCTCTGTGGCGTAGAGGAGCCACTCCGCCGACTCTACAAGCCTTAACAGATCCCCCGGCTCGACGCCGTATTTTTCCAGTATATACTCCTCGGAGGCTTCGTTTACCCATTCGAGGAGTATCTTAGCGGATTTAAGATCGGCCAGGAACTCCTGGTATTCCATGTAGTCTATGAACTCGTCTGGAATAGGCCTCATGAATTCTGGCCTGTGATCCTCCAGGAAGGTTTCTAGTTCCCCCATCTCTCTCCTTTTAGGGTGGAGTTTAGGCGATAAGTCGGGTGTAGCTGATATGAGGTGTAGGAAGCTGAGCTCTGTGGGGATCGGGGCGCCCCTTACAAGTCCATCCTTCAATATCACGGCTGATGCGGGATCTATGTAGAGTTCGCTTACCCTACTACCGAGGCGTGTAGCCTCTATGAGGCCTCCTCTAACATGGATCATGTCGTTCACATATAGGAAGGATAGTACGCCTCCAAGCTTAGACTTCAAGGACTCTAGCCCGTATTGGAGGTTGAAGAGGGTCTTAGAGAAGAATTCCAGTACCCCTTCCTCCGATGATGCGAAGCCTGTGGCTATCGTGGATAATACGTGTGGCCTCATGGATTTCTCCGATGCAAGCTTCGACCATAACTTCTCAGGGGTTGAGGATACATACTTCTCCATTAGGAATTCCCTTTCGTCTTCACTCCTAGCTATGAGCACAGACTCCCCGTATTCATCATATTTCGGGCGGCCTGCTCTTCCACAGAATTGTTTATATTCGAGGACTGATACGGGATATCTCCCATATCCAGGCTCGTATCGCTCATAGCTGTTGATTACGACGAGCCTTGCGGGGAGGTTTACTCCAGCCGCCAGGGTAGGTGTGGCTGCCAGAATCTTTATCTTCCCTCTCCTGAACATGTCCTCCACAAACCTCCTATGCCCTAAGCCTAGTCCCGCGTGATGAAATGCTGCTGAGAACCTGACCTGATCAGCTAATGCCTCGCTCAGCTTGGTCTTCTCTCCAATCGTTGAGGTGTGCTCCGCCAGGTGGTCCATGGGTTTAATCCTATCCCTGAAGTGCCTCCTAAGACCTGCAGCCGCCTTATGTCCCATCTCTACCGCAGCACGCCTAGTCTCAACGAATATCAGGGCTTGGCCGCCCTCCTCCACGGAGCTTAGGGCTAGGTCTATGGATGGGTTTCCTGTATACTTATTAATGACCTTGGAGGAGCCGTCGTTGAAAGATACGGTTCCATGCGAGTATACACCTTCTCTTAGGGGGACCGGCCTCCAATCCATGGTTACAGCCTCCGCCCCAAGCCATTCAGCCAGCTCATCGGCATTGGCTACGGTAGCGCTTAAGGCCAGTATTTGAAGTGAAGGGTTAACGGTTAAAAGCCTGGCTAACACCGTCTCCAGAGTAGGCCCCCTATCCATCTCGGTTATCACGTGCACTTCATCGGCTACTACCAGGGTGATGGATTCGATCCACTTCGCCCTATGCCTTAATAGGCTGTCAGCCTTCTCGTTCGTGGCTATTATTATATCGTACTTCTCAAGCCATGGATCTGAGCTGTCATAGTCTCCGGTGGATAGAGCTACCTTAATCCTTCCTCCCGAAGTCTTCCTTAGAACCGTATACTTTTTGAATTCTCCTAGTTTCTCGTTGGCTAGGGCTCTTAACGGCGTTAAGTATAAGACCTTGCCGATCCTACCCAAGACATGTCTCATGGCGCAAAGCTCAGCTATGAGAGTCTTACCGCTAGCCGTTGGACTCGCCAAGACCAAGTTCCGCCCCTCCAAGACGCCAAGCCTCACAGCCTCCACTTGGGGCGGATAAAGGCTGAGATAACCCCTGCTCTGGAGCAGCTCCTTCACTTCAAGGGGTACAGGTAGATCTTCGACCTTCAAACCTCGATAGCTTCCCCTCAGCCTGAAGTCCTCTTGAGGAATCCAGGTTTAGGGGAGTATAATAAGCCTTCCTTTACTAGCTGGTTTAAAGCCTTCCTTACATCCTCCTCCTTTAACCCCATCTCGTCTATGAGCCTCCTCATTACTTCAGCCTCCTCAGCTACGTCCTCCTCTCCTTCTATCTCTGAAACAGTAGCTCTTATAAGCTGCATAAGATCCCTCAGGCTCTTAGGCTTCCCGGTCATTATAACATCTATATCTATTTTACCAGTGGATGTATCTATTCCAACGTTCTGCAGGCTGAGCGTCATAAGCCGGATGATGGCCTTTGCATCCTCGCTCGTGGCTTCATCCCTCAGGAAGGCCCTAGCCCTAGCCTCGCAGAGCCTCACTAAAGCCTCCAGCTGTCTCGGGGTTATAGATATCGGGGAGTCAGGTGAAGCCGCCGAACTCGCCCTCATCTTCAGATAGAAGTCCCTCAGCACTTGAACTGCTTCATCGGAGATCTTCGGCTCTATCCTTTTAGCGTAGCTGATATATTTCCTGAGTAGATCTGCTGGTATAGGGGCCTCCTCAGGTGGAATCTTAGCCTTGTGAAGCTTCAGTATATGCTCCGACATCAATGTGTCCCTTTCAACCTCAGGTATATCCCTCATCACGAATATGAGGTCGAACCTTGAAAGTATGGTTATGGGCAGGTTGATGTTCTCAGCTATAAGCCTGTATGGATCGTATCTGCCGAGGGCTGGGTTGGCCGCTGCTAGGATCGCAGACCTCGCGTTTAATGTAGCTACTATCCCCCCCTTCGCCACGCTGACCGTCTGCTGCTCCATGGCCTCGTGCATTGCCACCCTGTCTTCAGGCCTCATCTTGTCGATCTCGTCTATGGAGGCTATCCCCTTATCTGCTAGTACGAGGGCCCCTGCCTCTAGGACCATACCTCCGGCCTTCTCTCTTAAGACCGCCGCTGTTAAGCCGGCCGCCGTGCTGCCTCTCCCGCTTGTGTATAATCCCCTAGGGGCTATCCTGGCAACATACTGGAGTAGCGCGCTCTTAGCAGTTCCAGGATCTCCAACCAATAGAAGGTTTAGATCTCCCCTTATCCTTACGCCATCAGGGAGGCCCTTCGATACTCCCCCGAAGAGTAGGTAAAGGATCGCCTCCTTGATCTCATCGTATCCATATATGGAGGGAGCGATCGACTTTAAGAGTTTACGGTGTATCCATGGATCCTGTGAGAGCTTTATAATTTCCTTCTCCTCTTCTGGGGTGAGCTCGATGATCTCCGTCTCCCTGCTAGGTATATCTATGAAGTTGGCTTCCATGCTCAACTCGAATATTCTAAGCCTGCTCCCAGCCTGCCTTTCTTGTTCAGCCCTTACTATCCCGGTTACTGTGACCCTGTCTCCAGGCCTAGCCACATCCACTAAGTCGTCTGTAACCTTTACGTCCATGGCCCTTGGAAGCTGCCCCGGCGGGAGATCCTCAGGTCTCTCCTGAACCCTTAACTCTTGGAAGTTCATGAATTTGGAGTCTCCGGTTGAGAAGTCTAAATATTTGGATTTACAGTAGGGGCAGAGGTTCACACCTCTCATGAATGCCCCTGACTGATCCACGAAGGTTTCCTCGCCGCACTTCCTACATTTGAATGCAGCGCTGATCAACAAAGGCCTAATCGGGGTAGCTCTAACCACTATCCCATCGAGGGATACGAGTTTCCCAATGGTTTCAGCGCCCACCTTTCTAAGCTGAACCTTGTCAGGTATCCTCCTGAACCTCACGTTGACTGTGTCCAGCTGCTCGGCGTATTCGGGATCCTCTATGGCCATCTGCGCCAAGGCTGATCTCGAAGCCTTAGGCAGGAGCTCATCTGGCTTGTTAACCACTAATTTTGCTAGGGGAGGATCGAAGGCTATCAGGTCTTCAAAGTCGACTATGAGGGATTTAATACCCGAGAGAGCTGCCTGACTTAAACGTTTTCTATACTTGTATTCTCCATCATCTGATCTAAAGGAGCTTAGAAACTCCTTGAACTTCTCCTCAGGGCTTTCCTGTAGACTCTCCAGGGGTTGTCCCCTCCAGTATCCTGATACTCCATCCAGATATCTTCACCTTCAGGGACTCATAGAGAAGCCTCTCCTCCAAAGTAAGGTTTTTAGCCACTTCTTCCTTTGCCGCCTCGGAGGCGGCTATTGAGGCCAACTTCCTCATCCTACAGTTCACTATGTCCCTAGCCATTGAGTAGGCCTTCTCCAAGGCCTTCATATTCTCAAGGTTTCCCTCGCTCTCCCTCTTCAGCCTGTTGAGAAACCTCCTTAAATTAAAGTAGAAGTCCTCCTCCAGCCTCGACAGATGCCTAGATGAGGGTAAAACCTCCCTCCAATGGGCTTTAGCCAGATCCCTTAACCCGAACTCCTCGCTCAATATCTCGCCTTTACCTGACCTCTCAAACTCTTCCGCAATCCATAGAGGGACTTCCATCTCCTGCCCCTTCAAGCCTTCTATGGTTAAACCTGCCACGCTTAGACGTGGGATATCGTCGAGGAGCTTGAGCCTGACATGCCTCTCTTCCAAGAGAAACTCAGCCTCCCCCAAATCGAACACCCCGAAATGGATAAGTGTATGACCGTACCCGATCTATTGGCCTAAGTGATTATAAGCCACAGTTGAGTGAAAGTGTTAAGCTCACCGTCAGAAAATAAGGCCGGTATACAACTTACCGCTTAAATTCCACCCAGATATACAGGCTATCGCATTAACTGAGGCTGAAGGATATGGGATTACATCCAGGCTCATATATGGAGTAGGTCTAGATCGCTAGGTGAAACATAAGATAAATGCAGCTTCTATTGATCTCACCTAGAAGATCTCCATTCAATAGCTTCGTATGAGAGGCGAAATACAGGCCTCAAAAACTCCCGGCTTCACCCTTCATCGCACGCGACACGCCGATAAGCCTGTAAGCTGAAAGGGGAGAATGCTACGAGTAGATTTCTTGTAGGATGTTAAAAATTGAGAATAAGCCGCAAAGCAAATATTTATAGATGCATTAATATGGCTCTCAGCGGATTAGGCGTGGCCGAGACGTCTCGTGTTGAGTTTAAACGTGGTCGTCGTTGGGCATGGATTTAAGTTTTGGTGTATGCATAGACGATGTGTGGCGTTATTTGAAACTGAATCCACCTCGCTCCATCCTTATTCCACGTCTCTTCTCCGTTTCGCCGAGACTACGTGTGAGGGGTGAAACGATGGGGAGGTTCCAGAAACCCAAAGATGGGATCGACATAAGCTCCACCCACTCCTTAGCTAGAACATTATGTAACGCAGG
>JAWBPF010000054.1:0-3883 GCA_038825355.1 Bathyarchaeia archaeon | reverse complement strand
TGGCTTCAATGGAATTTTATTCAGCCTAGGCTACAGGGTTTTCCACCCTACACCTACGAATGGTCCAGGATTGATTCCTTTATGAAGGTTTTAAAAGAGGGTGGATTGGAGGTCATTCCCGTGATCGGATGTGGATATCAGAGGATGCTTCCTGAAGGCGTTGACCCGGATGAAAACCCTTCCGCGTATATAAAGGCTATCCATGAATCTGCGAGGGAAGTGGTTCATAGATATAGAGGATTTGTCAAGATCTGGCAGATTGAAAATGAACCAAACTGGTGGTTCGCCCATTACGCGGCTGGGTGGAGAAGGGGAGCCATCTGGATCGATCCAGAGGCTCGGTTTAGAAGGATTCTGCTTAAATCGCTGAGGGACGCCGTCTACGCTGAGGATGAATCCGCATACGTGATGGTTAACTTGGAGGTTGACAGAGCTCTAAGGGATCTCCGATTCTATGCGGAGTTCTGCGACATCCTTGGTTTAGACTATTATCCAAACTATTCTCACTCAAAGCCGGTGGAGGCTTCGAGCCTCATCCCTAAAGCCGAGGAGGTGTTTCAGGAGACGGGGAAGAGGTTGATGATCTGTGAAACTGGTTATCCCTCTGGGCCGAGGATAATGGGTTACAATGAGGGGCTTCAAGCGTTGTACGTGGAGAAGCTACTGGAAGCTGTGGCAGACCTCCCCTTCATCGAAGCCGTTTCCATATGGAGGCTCTCGGACTCAGAATGGAGATCCTTCCCTGAGCAGGAGAACCATTTTGGGCTCATAAGGGCCGATGGGGCTCCTAAACCATCTTGGTATACCTACATACACCACATCAGAAAGCTATGCTAGACTTTATATCTCCCTTTAAGGGGAAGCTTGGATTGAAAGGGGTTTGAAGACGGTTACGGTATGGGAATGCTCGAGCAAACCTGTTAGAACCATAAGTGCAGGGGCCAACGTACGAGACGTGGTAAAGGAGATGAATAAGCATAAAGTCGCCTCGATGCTGGTGACCGAGGATGGGAAGCCTGTTGGAATCATCACTGAAAGGGATATATTACAGAGGGCCATCGAAGAGGGGAAGAGCATAGAATCCACCATAGCTAAGGAGGTCATGTCGCAGCCGGTTCAATCCATAGATTCGAATACATCCCTTAAAGAGGCATGTAAGGCGATGACCCTGCTTAGGGTGAAGAAACTCCTCGTCTTAAGAAATGGACGGCCTATGGGCTTCGTCACCATCGCCGACCTCGTAAAGAAGATATTGAGCCTCCACAACGAACAATTGGAAGACTGGGAAAAAGCTGTCATTCAAGCATGGGAATCCTTCTAACTCCATTCAAAGCAGAGCAATCATTGAACCAAACTACTATGACCTAGAAAACGTGGCCGAAAAGGAGCTCTTCTATCGTAGGTTAGGCCTATTTCTCGAATTCATGGCTCCATGTTGGATGTGGATTCCTATTTAAGAGGGCTTATGACTTAGCAATTCGTAAGAATGGGAAGTATTAAAATATGGCGGCGATGGTTGAGGTTTCGAAAAGATGTGGGAGTGGCTGGGCTATTAGATCTGGTGAGAAACCCAACGATAAAGGGAGATTCCTAATATTAGCGACTGCAGCCCATTTTATAAATGATCTATACATGATGGTTCTACCCCCCTCCTACCCGTCCTAATAGTTGCCTTCGAATTAAGCTACTCTACAGCCGGGATCATTATCCACTATCCTCCTTATCTCATTTGTAATGTCACTCATCACCGGATACTTTGCCGACTCTGGGAACCTTAGAAAGGGAGTCCTTCTATCAGGTTTCATTTTATATGGGGTGTCCCTCCTAATCCTAAGCGTATCCAGTAGCCTTCTTCTACTCCCTACGGCATGCATCATTATGGGTATAGCTCAGGCCACTTATCATCCTCAAATGGTATCCTTCATAAACTTCCACATCAGGGAGCGTAGGGGAGCTGCTTTAGGTGTCCATGGAGTAGGTGGCAACATCGGACATTTCGCAGCTCCTTTAATAGTAGGCTGCCTCGCCTAAGCGATAGGTTGGAGTAGGAGCCTGCTCATCCTCTTGGCGCCATCCTTCTTGATTGCTTTCATATTAGGCCTATCGCTTAGAGAGCCGGATATCAAACCGAGCAGAGGGCTCATGAAAAGTATAACATTTCCATTGATTCTCTTAACAGTCAACTCCTCCATGAGGGACATGATATACCGTGGATTTACCTCTTTCCTACCCTCATATTTCGTGGCTGAAGGTAGATAAAGATGAAAGGTAAAAACATTAATAAATAATAAATAATAGTCATATTAATCCATTCAGATCCGATACGCCTGTTAATTCATGAGGTCAAATCCTTAGAACGAGTTAACTGGATCTCTACGGGAGGGGATGTGAGGCGTGTTTAAGGTTTTATCTAGGGAGAGGCTTGCCGAGAACGTTGTCTCCCTCCTCGTCGAGGCGCACCTCATCGCTGGGAAGGCAAAGCCTGGACAGTTCGTAATCCTAAGGGTGGACGATGAGGGTGAGAGAATACCTTTAACCGTAGTATCCGTCGATGAATCTAGGAAAGCCATCAAGTTGATATTCCAGGAAGTAGGGAAGACCACGATAAAGCTGGGGAGGCTTAATCCAGGTGAATTCATCTCCGACCTAGTCGGCCCCCTGGGGAAGCCTACAGACGTCAAAAACTACGGTCACATCGTGGTCGTTGGGGGTGGCGTGGGTGTAGCTGAGGCTTATCCTGTGGCCAAGGCTTTTAAATCAGCTGGAAACAGGGTGACGGCGATAATAGGGGCTAGATCCGGGGGGCTCCTCATCTTGGAGGATGAGATGCGCCATGTATGCGACAGTCTCCAAGTATGCACAGACGATGGATCTAGGGGCAGAAAAGGCTTTGTAACCGAGGTTTTAAAGGAGCTCTTGGAAGGCGGTTCCCCTATAAACCTAGTCTACGCCATAGGCCCCGCAATTATGATGAAGATCGTGGCGGATCTAACCCGCCCCTATAGGGTTCACACCATGGTAAGCTTGAACCCTATAATGGTTGACGGCACCGGAATGTGCGGTGCATGCCGCGTAACGGTGGGGGGTGAGACTAGATTCGCATGCGTAGACGGCCCTGAATTCGACGCTCATCTGGTGGACTTCCAGGAGCTGATGGCGAGGCAGAGGATCTACCTGGATAAGGAGAAGTTAGCGCTCGAGAGGTATTTAGGCGAGGTAAGCTGCGATGGTTAAAAGTGGAGGGGTGGACAGGTTTAAGAGGACGCCGATGCGTAAGAGGCCGCCCCATGAAAGGATCAGGAATTTCCATGAAGTTGCTTTAGGGTTCACCGAGGAGGATGCCTTAGCCGAGGCTGCTAGATGCCTTCAATGTCCAGATCCCAAGTGCATCTCAGGTTGCCCAGTGGAGATAGACATTAAATCCTTCATAGGATTCATCCGTATGGGAGACTATGACTCGGCTATCAGGAAGATCAAGGAGAAGAACAATCTTCCAGGAATCTGTGGAAGGGTATGCCCCCAGGAGGTTCAATGCGAGGAGGCATGTGTGCTCAACCGTAGAGGCGTCCCTATAGCCATAGGGGCCCTTGAGAGGTTCGCAGCGGATCATGAACGCTCCAAAGGCCTAATAGAGGCTAGGAAAGGAGAATCCACCGGGATGAGGGTGGCTGTGATAGGTTCCGGGCCTGCAAGTCTCACCGCAGCCGGGGATCTCGCTAGGCTAGGCCATGAGGTAGTGATATTCGAGGCCCTCCATGCACCCGGGGGAGTATTAACCTATGGGATACCGGAGTTCAGGCTTCCTAAATCCATAGTCAGAGATGAGGTCGAATACGTGAAAAGCCTAGGGGTTAAGATAATGACCAATGTGATAGTCGGCAGG
>JAWBPF010000053.1:0-9813 GCA_038825355.1 Bathyarchaeia archaeon | reverse complement strand
ATCTATCAGTTCAACTGGTATGAACCTCTCTCCGTCTATGCATGCCGAGTTTACGGGGTTATCCTCGACCCCAAGCTCACGGCATACACATTTAACCCTGACGTATCCTATACCCTTATTAGCCTTAATAGTTGTAAACGGGTAATTGGCTATTGGGACAGACTTTAGAGTGGCAGCTGAGAAGAATGTAGATTTCCCTACGTTGGGTTTACCTACAATACCCGTCATCAACCCCATTTTCCATGCTTCCCTTCATCCTACTCATAATAATAACCAAAGCGTTATTAGATATCTATAGGATTTAAACTCAACATTTAAACCCGTCAAATTTAAACATGGACTTTGAATAAACCTCAAATAAACATCGCCGAAGCGTATTTATGGTCAGACATATCTGAGATAGTGGCTTTGGGAAGGCTTAGGCAAGTTGTTTAAGGTTAGGATAAGCTCAGAGGCTCTACATAAGATAATGAATCATGTAAGTAGGCCATACGAGCAGATAGGGCTTCTAATAGGCGACGTTAACGGCGACACAGTCATAGTTAAGGATGCGGTTAAAGGCGAAGGATCGGCTGGGAACTCCCATTCAGCGATATCGCCGGAGAGCATGGCTAAGGTGGCCCACTACATCCTTACGGGGAGAATTAACGGCAGGATTGTAGGATGGTATCACTCCCATGTGGGCTGCGGGGCCTTCATGTCCGGCGTAGATGTTCAGACGCAGATGGTCCTACAGCAGTTCTCACAATACGTGGTCTCATTGGTCATAGACTCCAAGACGGGAGAATTAGCGGTCTTCACCTATACCCAGCCTTTAGGCATAGTCCAATTACCTGTAGAATTTGGATAGGAAACAGCTAGATGAGTCCGAATTAGATAAGCTGTTATGTTAGGCTTCTTAAGGTTTTTGCGACATCCTTGTCGCTTTTAATGGCGGGGTGGCTGGGATCCACCATTATGACCTCGAACCATGAATGTTTACCGTCTCCCCATACCCAGTAGGCGTTGAGGGGCTTCAGATTTGGATACTTCCTCCCAGCCCTTTCCTGGGCTATCTCCCTTAAGCTTTTAGCCCGGGTATACTTTGTAACGCCCATGGCTTTCTGTCTCCTCCCCGATCTTGGCCTCTGTTTCCTCGCTCCCCCCTTCCTAACTTTAACCCTCACGATCACGAAGCCTTGTTTAGCCTTATACCCTAGCATCCTAGCCTTATCTAGACGGGTGGGCTTATCTATACGCCCTATAGATGGCTCTCTACGCCATTTCACGAGCATCTTCTTCATTAAGGCCTCTACGAAGCTATCTCTCGCTTTTTTCCAGGCCTTCCCCATATGCTTGTATGCGCTCATCTCAGAGTTTAACCACCTGGGCCGTTTATTGAAGATCGAGCACCTCCATAAAAAGATTTATCAAACTTCTGGAGAGCCGGAGTCTATAAGGCTAGACTCCCGGCGGAGATCAGGCCAGGCCCCTCCTCGGAGGAGGCTTTTTCAGAGATGTAACGTGGACTATGTTTTTATCTCCGTATTTATTCTAATGTTATCCATCTTTACGTTAAAGGAATGCCATGAAAGGATGAAGGTATTTCGCATCAGGAGGTTTATCCTATGCCGGGCCTAGCTTCAAATCTGATGTATATCCTTTATAGACTTGGATGGATGATGAAGTATGTTGGGGGATTTTAACCTTTTAGTCTCTACTTCACGCCGTAATGAGAGGAAGGCTTGCAATGAGTTCTGGTACCTTCTACGGGAGGCAGGTGATAATTCAGCGGAGATCGAACCTTCTAATATATCCGGTCTAGTGTTGTCTAAGACTAATCTGGACCCGGTTAAGGTTGTGGAGAAGCTGCGGAGTATTCTACTTCAGAAGCCTTGGGAGTTCAGATACGTCTTGAAGGTTCGTCCGATCCAAGTAATCGTCCCCACCGATTTAGAGGAGATAGGAGCTAAGGCCGCAGAATTAGCTTCAGCATACATAGCTGAAGGGGAAAGCTTCAGGGTCACAGTGGATAAGAGGAGGAGCGATTTGAGGAGCAAGGAGATAGTAGAAGAAGTCGCTGGCAGGATAGATCGTAAAGTTAACTTGGAGCAGCCTGATAAGATGATTTTAATAGAGGTTCTAGGAGACATAACGGGTATATCGGCGATCCCTCCGGAAGCCGTACTTTCAGTGGAGAGAGAGAGGAGAGCCCTATAGCGAGAATAAGGCTATCCTCTCCAATACTAGTTTCTCTAAAACGTTTATCGATGAGGACTCATCCGGATACGTTGAATCCAACTCCTGCCTTTCTATATGATATATCTGAGTTATATACGTCGCATCCGCTACTTCTCTATCTCCTATGAGCTGTATTGGAGCAGCCTCTCCAAGCCTAGATGTAAGCCCCACCATATAATTGATAATATTATCCTTTGAATCGCCTAATACGAGGGCTATGACGCTCTTCGTATCCTCGTTTACTCCGAGGATTCTAATAGAATCATCTATCTGTCTTCTAGCAGCCAGGTAGAGGAGGAGTTCAACCTGTAAATTTCTAGAGATTGAAAGTTTCCTTCTAAAGGCTTTAAGGCAGAGCCTCACAGCATGGTATATATGATTTCTTCCAGCGATGGCTCGGGAGTCTAAAAGTTGCACTGTTAAGCCTTCAGGGGGATCCTTGATTTCCTTCATGACATTGTCGATTCTAGGTTTCCCATGAATCCTAATGAGGGAGAGGCCTAGATGTTTCCTGTAGCCCTTCAACGAGACGAGCTCCATAGATGACCGCTCCAAGATCTAAGCACAAGTTTTTTGTTGGAGTTTTAGCTTAAAACTTTCACGGTGAACATGAGGTGGATTATCTTCCAATAGGATGGGAGCAGATGTACGGGATGTGCATTGCGTTAGCTGAGAAGATAAGGGTAGAGGGCTTCAACCCTGATTTGATAGTGGGGGTCGCAAGGGGGGGATGGATACCCGCCAGGATACTCTCAGACCTCCTCCATAACCCTAACTTGACCAGTATAAGGGTTGAATTCTACGAGGATGTAGGGGTCACGGGTAGAGAGCCTAGGATAACCCAGCAGCTCCCGATCCCGGTTAAAGGCCTAAAAGTACTCGTTGTAGACGATGTCTCGGATACGGGGCGGAGCCTGCTCACCGTATATGAGCATATAAATAAGGAGGGGGCTGAATCGGTTAAGACCGCCACCTTGCATTATAAGCCTCACAGCATATTCAAACCGGATTTCTATATAGATGAAACTAGCGCATGGATAATATATCCTCATGAAAGATATGAATTCATACTGAGCTACTTGAAGAATAAGGCGGATGAAGGATACACCGCTAAAGATTTACTCGAGGAGATTAAAGGAATCGGACTGGATAAACCACATATTGAGGGATTGATCGCCGCAGCATGGAATGAGTATAGAAAAGACGGGAAATAATGTGTAAAGAGATAACATTAGGGAAGGGCTTCTCTTCTCAGCGGGGCTTCTACCCTGGCTTAACTTCCATGAGTATATAAAGAGCTATTCGGCTAATACATGTTATTTTATATTATGTATTTCTTTCCTGGATGGGGTGCCTGGGCATCTAATCCTATCTCCCTCTTAGCCCACTCCGCTAGATGTTCACAGTTTTCCTCGGTTCCGTGTACGGTGAATACTTTAGTTTTCGGGTTTATCCTGCTTAGGAGATTGTGGAGTTCAGACATACCTGAGTGGGAGGAGAAATCAAATTTTGAAACTCTTGCCTTGACTTTCATGAATCTTCCTTTAATATTGAACCTCCCTTTTTCCAATAGGATGCTTCCTGGTGTGCCAGGTATCTGATAACTCACAAGGAAGATAGCATTTCTCTTATTTAATGCGAGCGATTCCATATAGTGTACGGCGGTTCCTCCTTTAAGCATCCCCGCCGGAGCTATGATAACAGAGGGAGTCTTCAATACATTTCTACGTTCTTTACGGTTCCTCACAATCTCAACTTTCTTTAAGGCTTTTTCCAATAGTTCTGGATCTCGAAGAGAAGGCTTATGGTTCAATAGGATCTTGAGAGTGTGGACGGCCATTCCATCTAGGAATATTGGATAATGGAATCCATGGGCCACTAACGCCAGGAGTATCTCCTGGGATCTCCCTACGCCGAATGCTGGAACTAGGACGAAGCCCCCCTCAGCAACTATCTCGGCGGATTCCTTAACGAACTGATCTTCTAACTTATACCTTGGAGGATGATCCTCCGTAGCATATGTACTTTCAATTATTAAAGCGTCGAAGTCTCCATCCAATCGGTCAGCCCCGTTTAGAAGCCTGGTTGGAACTATGTTGAAGTCACCGGTATATAGAAGCCGCTTTCCATCCATCTCCAGTAATATTTGAACGCTGCCTGGAATATGTCCAGCATTGAGGATAGAAATGGATCCATCTCTGAGTCCAATAGTCTCCCCATAATCCATTTTTACAATATTTTTAAGCATATTGTCCAATTCGATGAATTCATAGGGCAGATAATATCCACTGAGGTTTATGAAGTCCTTTATCAAAAGCCTAGATAACTCGAATGTAGGCTCAACCCCGTAGAGTTTTTTCCCTCCCCCTAAATACAATATGGGTAGGAGGCCACTGTGATCCAAATGTGCATGTGACAGAACACTTAACGAGATGTCCTTAGGTGAAACATGGGCGGGGAACCCTACCTCATCGTTCATTATAACTCCATAGTCGAGCAGTACTCTCTCCTTATCCGAGGCGGCTGAGAAGGCTGAGCGTCCTACTTCCCTACACGCCCCGAGAAAGGCTATCTCCATCCCTAAAGTTAACTCCTCCTCTAGTTCGTATTTGGATACACACTTGAGGCATCAAGCTGCTTAAATGATTTTCTCTACACTAGACCTACCCTATAAAACTCATCTTTAACAGTTAAGATGGATGGTTCGTAGTTTCAAATTATTCTCTGGGGAGCGATCCCGTAGCAGCCTAGATCATTCGAAGCGGCGGAAATCGCAGTGTGGTTACCTATATATTTAATATCTGCTTTTAACAGCATTTATTTTTAATGAGGGTGAAGCTTTGATAGTTATAAGAGATGGAGAAGACCTTAAAAAATGTGTGTTTTTAACGGGCTTCCATGGAATAGGTCAGGCGGGGCATATTGCGACCTCGTATCTTATACATAGTTTGAAGGCCAGGAGGATCGGGTTCCTCAGGGCGATGGAGATACCGCCATTTGTGACCACATCGGAAGATGGGCTTATAACCCCCTTCGAATTGTACAGGGCGGACAGGTTTGTAATGCTGAGATTAGAGTTCCCCCCTGCTAGAAGGGAGGAAACCGAGATTATAAGGAATGTCGCATCATGGATAGTAGAGAAAGGCTTGGAGGAGGCGGTTCTAGTAGGTGGACTAGACGTCAAGTTTAGGGAGCCAGAAGATATGGAAGAGTTGAAGGTGGTGCCTAACACCGCGTATATGGAGAGGCATGAAGGTAAACTGCCGGCGTCGATCCTTGAACCAGGATTATACGTCTTCGGTCCATTAGCCTCTCTACTCATCGAACTTGAATTCTATGGTTTCCCATGCATAGCACTACTGCCTTATGCTTCCCCTGATAGAGCAGACCCGAGGGCAGCGGCATCAGCCCTTAGATGCTTGTCAAGGATCTACGACCTAGATGTCAATATAAGCGAGTTAGAGGAAGATGCGAGAGAGATCGAGATGATTATAGAGCGGAAGATGAAGCAGGCAAAAGAGGATCGGGGCGTATACGTATAATATCTTTATTCCAACTTTTCTAATTATTTAAGAATTTGAGGCTCCTACGAAGATCCTGCACAGATAGATCCTCCACCATCATTTCGAATTCGCTCTTATTTACCTCAACTTCCAAGTCCTTGAATAGATCTTCAGATACTAAGCTGGGCTCAAGGATTACGAGTACCCTTGAGAGTTTATGTGGATATCTTCTTAGAAATCTCTTTATGATTTTGGAGACAACCTCTTTGGACTCGCTGTCTACAGGAATAGAGACCTCCGTCTGCCCGAGGGGGTAGACATCCTCCAGCTCTATAGGGATAACCCCGTACGGATAACCATATGATAGGATCCTCACCTTGGATAAGTCCTTAAACTTGTTCCTTATCTTTATAATATTCTCAAGGGTTTTGCCCTCCATGAGATTAGCTGGGGATGGGAGCATAACCAATTTAGAAGAGCCTTCATAACTTAAGCATCTCGAGAAAACGCGATTTACATGCCTAACAACTTCTGGTCGGTAATAATCTATATGTGTAAATATTGATAGCCCCCTCCTCTTAGCTACAGGTGAGGAACGTTCCAGTAATCTCGAATATTTTCTCAATGTCTTAAATGCTCTGTGTAGGGCTGGATGGCTTATAGAGCAGGAATGGGCGAGCTCCCATAGGCGGCCTTCAGATATGGCCTCCTTAATCCTCTTTATTCCTTGGAGGCATACCCATAGGTTATGCTCAGCCAGTATCCTCGTCCTCTCATCCCAGTCTAGATCTCTTAATTCACTAGGAGTATATTTCGTGCACTGTCTACATGAGCAGGGGAAGTATTCGATATTGGAGAGCTTTAAGCTACCTTCAGACGTCATGTAACGCTCATCTTTGGCATAGATCGCATAGGCTGCAGAGTCAAATGTATCTACCCCACATGCGATTATTAAGGGGAAGATCATTGGATGGCCTGCTCCAAATAGGTGGAGTGGCTTATCCCCCGGTATCAGCTGCTTCACACGTATTATCATATCGACCAGTTTATCGAAGCGATATCTCTCCATTATCTGTGTTGGGCTGCCTAGTCCATACATATGGAAGGGTTTCTGAGCCATCTCGCATGCAGATAGGGTGAGAAGATCTGCGAAAAGGCCACCCTGGATGGGCCCGATCCATAATATTTCAGGGTCAGCCAACTTCAGGGATTCATCTGCACGCCTCAACGTCTCCTTTACCGTGTATTCAGCCTCAAGCCGATTAAGAGTCAGCCCTGTGGGTACATCTAATATAACTCCTATGTCTGTAGATATCTCGTTCTGGAATCTAATAATCTCCTCAGGTTTTACATCTACTTCCCCGTAGAGTAATATTTGATATGCACCAGAGTCCGTTGCAACGACGCCATCGAAGCCTAAGTATTTATGAATGACGGGGGGTTCCACGCCTCCCATTTCAACGCTTAGATGTTTCCTGAGCAGGTACGCGTTGGTCATAACCCCATTACATTTCATCACTTCCCTCAGGTACCTGGGATGTATCCCCTTAAGCTTTGGATCCAAAACTGGAAACATATGAGGGGTTTCAAGTTTTCCAGTCTTTGTCTCTATAACCCCTATCCTACCCATAAGATCCTTGACTTTAACGGTGAATCCTAGGGACATTTGATGTCCTATTCCTTATGTTCCTTGATGAACTCTTCATATACTCTTCTAACCCTCTCAGCTGCAGGCCCTGTACCTTCCAAGATCCCGTTCTCTGAAACCCTAACCTTATCCATTACCACTATTACCCCTGCATCATCGTAGAGTTTAACCATCTTTGGGAAGACCCGTTCCAGCCTTTGAGCTAAACCTTTAAGGTCAAACGGCTTCTCCATACCTTCAATTTGAGCTATAGAATGTCCCGGTATGAATACCTTGAATATTCGCCTGCCCTCATGATCCTGGGCGTCCTCGAGGCATAGATTCAGAGTCTTTGGATCAACACCTGTGAGGCGGCCAGTATAGGATCTTCCGGTGCTCGTAAATATTTTAACATCCCTTTGAACGAGGTTTGAAAGCTCCTCCATAAACTTCCTCTCTATGAGACTAGACATATATCATACATCTCTTCACTTCGTTTAACCGCTTTTTACTATAGTTTAATCCTATCAGGTTCTATTAATAATATTCGCTTAGATCACCTGATCCTCCTTACCACGTCTTTTACGGAGTTTATAGCTTTTAAGTAGCTCCCTAGCCGTCTCCGCATCCTCTGTGGAGGCCACTATGTTAAGCCGGGTAATTTTTATTAGATTACCGCAGTAGGGACAACGCCTGGTCCTATTTTCACCCCTAGCTAGCAGAGTTTGCCCACACTTATCGCAGGCGAGGATGATGAAGACCATCATCTCCACCCTCTATACGTCTCAGGAGATCCCTTATCCCCTCACTGTTAGATAGCGTGGCTATCCAATCTATATCTCCAAGGCATCTCTTCTTCTTTCCATCGATTATTGAGAGCATCTCATCTACAACCTCCATCACATCTCTCCCCGTAGTATCTAGCTCGCATACGGCTTCCTCTGAGAACCTTTCTAGAGTTTCAAGGAGAACTGTATCTAAGAGTTCGGATAAAATATTCTCAGAGACCTTCTTATCGGGGTATCCCCTCCCCCTAAGCCTTTTCTCCAACTCCTCTGGATGGCATCTTAGTATGAATACTATCTCCGTGTCGTCTTTAGGGGATACTAGATGAGCTAGATGGCCGTCTATGAGTATATAAGGTTGATTCACCTTTGATGATAGATTCTTCAGATATCTTTCTATCCCCTTTAAGTTAACGATCCATGTGTCGCGTTCATAGTCATATTTATCGATGAACTTCTCGTTTCTGGAGAGCTTCGAAAGTTCGATGTGGAGGCAGCCTAACTTCTCAGAAAGGATCCTTGATGCCATGGTCTTCCCCGTGCCCGGGGTTCCAGTAACCACTATAAATTTTAGTGGGGTGTCTAATCTCCTCCTTCTTCTTGGTGCTCCGGGCGGGATTATCAGTCGAAGATACTCGACCTTTGAACCCGCGTCGACGGGTTTCTCCTCTTCTTCAGTCTCGAGAGCCCGCCATACTTGACCGGGCTATACTACCGGAGCACCATGAAGAATTTAGAGTTTCCTCTTTAAATAATTTACCTTCAAAAAATTATATAATTTAAAAATGAAGGGGAGAATCTTCTGTTCTACTGTTAATATTCCGGTGGCATCTCGCCGGGCCCGCCTTTAGGCGGCGGCGTCGGAGGCGGCTTGGCCGCTGCAATTACATCGTCTATCCTCAGTATCATCGAAGCAGCTTCCACAGCCGACTTTATCCCCTGTTCCTTCACCCTTAGAGGTTCCACGACGCCATTATTCATCATCTCTTCGACCTCTCCCGTGTAGACGTTAACCCCATACCATAGGCCGCCGTCTTTTTCGTGGGCTGTCCTCAGGTTTACGATGATATCTATCGGGTCTAGACCGGCGTTTTCGGCTAGGGTACGTGGTATCGACTCTAGGGCGGCTGCAAACGCTTCGATGGCTAGCTGCTCCCTTCCCCCCACTTTCGAGGCGTAAGCCTTCAATCGCTTGGCCAGCTCAGCCTCGGCAGAGCCTCCTCCAGCGACTATTTTAGGTTTCGTTATCACGTCGGCTATTACACTTAACGCATCATGTAGGGATCTCTCAGCCTCGTCCACCAGCCTCTCCAGGCCGGCTCTTATGAGTATGCCCACTGATTTAGGATTCTTACATCCCTGTACGAAGACCATTTTATCATCGGCTATCTTTCGTTCCTCTACAAGGGCAGCGTATCCCAGGTCTCCGGGCTTCAGATCGTCCAGATTCGTCGCTATCCTTCCACCTGTCGCCCTTGCAAGCTTCTCCATATCTGACTTCTTGATCCTCCTCACAGCCATGATTTTCTCCTTCGCCAGGTAGTGCTGGGCCGTGTCGTCGATTCCCTTCTGGCACATTACGACGTTGGCTCCGGAGGACTTTATCTTTCCAACCATCTCCTTGAGCATCCTAGCCTCCTCGTCTAGGAAGGCCTTCATCTGGGTCGGATCCCTTATC
>JAWBPF010000052.1:0-9945 GCA_038825355.1 Bathyarchaeia archaeon | reverse complement strand
GTCAAAAGCTTCAAATCCCCATCCATAATCCGAACCACCGCCAAATAATCGCTCACGGACAGAAGGCTCTAAACTCCGACTCCGCAGGAACGCCTCAAACCCTACAAAATCCGCGCCCGAACACCTTTAAAGACCCACATAGAACGTCTCTATGACATGTACGAACATGAATAACCTCACGCTCAAACATAAACAACACTTATTTAAATATATTTAAATACTAGTTGAGGGGGCGGATCGGGTGTCTGAGGAGAGGCAGATAATTCTCTTATTGATCCTCGTATCGGCTGTAGGGGTTGGGGGGGTGGCCGCTGTTACCCTGGCGTATAGGATGCCGAGTTTGAACGGCGGCGTATCCATCGCCGGATACGAGGCCGTCCTATACTTGAACGGCACCCTCCACGAGAGCTACGTATACGATGTAGAGGCGCCTGGTAGGTACAGGATGTTTTACAGGACGTGGGATGCCCCCCTAGTCCGGAGGGAGGGGGATTTCACGAGCATACTATGCGTTGGAATAGAGCCTCCAGTCGAAGGGGCCTACATATACGTGAAGGATTATAATGGGGATCTCTGGGTCAATCCCTACGATGAGAGAATCCGCATAGAGATAATGCAACTCGCGTATCCCAATGAGGTAGGCGTATTCTATCCTAAATATTATACTCCTGGAACCTACAGGGTTGGATACACGTTCATACTTTACCCCCCAATAGAGTATGATGACGAAGTAGTTCATCTAAACCTGAAGCTCGCATCGGGCCATCTAGCCTATAGAAATGTCGAGATAAAGATCATGAATGCGGATAAGGTGGAGACGGTTTTCCCTCACCCGCCGACGTTGGAGATAAGGCGTGAAGGAGAAATGATTATTGTTCAGGGGGAATCCCCTGAAGACCAGCTCCTCGAGGTTGAGCTGCTGTTGAAAGGAGGTAGCCTATCCGAGTTAAGGGGCTTCCCGAACAGGGTTGAGCATGTGAGGGTGAAGGCTAAGACCGCAAACCTGTTATATTCGATTCCATACCATTTGGCTAGGGGCCTCAGATACGCCTCCTACATAGTCCTATGCGTCATCCCAGCCCTACTGCTAACCCTATACATGAAGCATGGGAGGGAGCGATCCTATACCGTGCCTAAATATCTGAGCTATGTTCCATCGGGGAGGAAGCCCTGGCTCGTAAACCTAGTCTTCAAAGGGGACATAGGAGACTTCGACGAGAACGGACTATACGCGACCTTGCTGGACCTCCAAAGGATGGGAAAGATTAAGATAAAGGTTAAGGAGCCCCGTAAAGGAGGGGAGAGCGGGCTTCTAATCCAAGTCTTGGATCAGCAGGGGGATGACGACTATGAAAACAGGGTGCTCAGATTCTTCGCCGAGCATTCCTCTGGAGGCTTCTTCGACACGGACGAAGTTAAAGCCCTGCTTGAAGAGGCTAAGAAAATGGAGCATCCTCCCAGAAGGCTTAGAGATATAAAGAATGGCTTAGACGCCTTAACCTCCTACAGGAATAGGAAGACTTCATCCATCTTCGCGTTCTCAGGCCGCGGCAGGGTCGCAAGGCTCCTCCTCATCCCGGGATCCCTACTAATATTAAGCTTCCTCGTAACCCTCTCATCTTCTCATATCTGGATGGAGACCTGGCCCTCGATACTCCTCTCATTCATAGGTCTCCTCCAAGTAGGCGTGGGCTTAGTGTTCCCATCTATGCTCTTCGGGAAGTGGAGGGGCGACTATTATAAGGAGAAGATGGAGTGGGATGCCTTCAGGAACATGCTCTCAGACCTAGCCCGGATAGAGAGATACGCGCCGCAAGACCTCTCCATGTGGAGTGAATGGCTGATATATGGAACCGCCCTAGGGGTCGGCGACAAAGTAGCGGAGGCTATGAGGAGGCTGAAGGTGGAGATTCCAAACTTTGAAGATGTGGTGATGCTGCCGGTTATAATGCATCCAGTTATCTCCACGCCGATAATAACCAAGTCATCAGCGCAGAGCGGGGGATTCGGAGGCACGGGCGGAGGATTCGGCGGTGGAGGGGGATTCGGGGGAGGGGGAGCCGGAGCCCGCTGAGCCGCCGAAGATTAAAAGGGGATGCGGGCCTCTAGGTAGAGGCGTGTATCAGCCCGGGTTTAGGCCGGCTTCTCAGAGATCTTTTCTCCCGTCTCGCCCGGCGGCCTTTCAGAACTCTATCCCCGGCCGCCTCTCGATCTCCTCCTCGAACTGGAGGTAGGGCAGCTTCGTTAAGCCGAGGATCCCTGCTATAAACTTTGAGGGTATCGTATCGCACATTATGTTATGTTCCTGGCTTATATTGTTGTAGGTGTATCTCTGCCTTGCGATCTCGTCCTCCACGCCCCTCACAGCCTCCATCAAGTTTGAAACCGTGTTGGAGGTCTTCAAGTCCGGGTAGTTCTCAGCCACCGCTAATATGTTTCCCAGGATCCCCCTCGACTCACGGTCTATATCCCTTAAGCCTTCAGCCCCAACCTTGAAGACCTCAGACCTAAGCTGGGTAACCCTCTCCAGGACATCTCTTTCAAACCTGGCGTAGCTTTTAACCGAGTCCACCAGCTGCTCGATCATGTCGAGCCTCTTCTTCAAGGCAACCCTGATCTGCCCTAAAGTAGCATCGGAGGAGTTCCTAAGGCTGAAGAACCTGTTATAAACGGAGGCGAAATACGCTATAAACCCTACAACTATGAATACTATGATGGCCCCTAGAACCAGTGGTATGAGATTCAAACTTCTACTTCCACTCCTTCTACCCTATCAGAGCATCGGTTATATTCTCTCGATCAAGTATATTAAGGTGAGGCTTCTTCGAGCTGGACTTAATGGATCAGATCATCTAGACCGGGATGGGCCTGGGTGGACAGATTTCCCCGGCATGCATCATCGGCTTCGATCTATCACGTCTTGGTGAGGCTTATGGCTCTCCCGGTTATGGGCTCTAGGATCTGGGGTTTTCCCCCGATCCCTGAGGCTAAGACCCTTCTAGGCTTCACTTTCTCCTTTAATGCCTCCACTATATGGGGCACCTCCTCCCTATAGGCCATTACATGTATCGCCTCGCCTAGCATGTTCTGCGCTCCTCCTAGGGCTCCTGCAGCCTCAGCAGCCTCTAGGGCGCGTATCACCCTCCTCGTGGCGAACCCTGTTTTAACGGCGAAATCCCTGGATGCGGATAATAAGGTCTCGACCTTCGGGTCGCTTAGGATCCTTTGGAGGGCTTCGTCCCCCCACTTGTTCACGCGCTTCTCCAGTCTTCTATCCTTGAGGATTATGTTCGTGGGCTTTGAATTGAAGTATGCGGCTATTATCCTCAGTTCGGGGTGGAGGGGTATTCTGAGGATCCGGCATTCCCCGGGTGGGCCGGGCTTAAAGGTTACTACGCATCCCCCCACGGTTAGGGCGGCTACGGTTCCCAAGCCTCTGCGGCTTTCAACCTCCGCTGCATGGGCTATCTCAGCCGCCTCCCTCAGCGTAAGCTTTAGATCTAGGGCTTCTGAGAGG
The DNA here is from genome assembly GCA_038825355.1 of Bathyarchaeia archaeon. Lineage (GTDB taxonomy): Archaea > Thermoproteota > Bathyarchaeia > 40CM-2-53-6 > DTGE01 > DTGE01. The sequence continues at coordinate 6,428 of JAWBPF010000052.1, read as the reverse complement.
GCTAAAGTCAGTGAGAGGGCTGAGGCGGCGCTTGTACCGAATCCCGCCGCCACGGGAGGGTCGACGAGATGATTCACTGAAACCTCCACGGGGTCATGCAGCATCCTCCTTAGAAGAGTTTCTACAACTCTAAGGCTTGTTTCAGCTTCTCCAGCCCGGGCGGCGACACCATTGAAGGAGACCGTGATCCGCCTTATAGGAGAGGCCTTCAAGGTGACCTGCGTTCTCACACCTCTGATTATAGTGAAGCCTCCTCCTGTAGCCCCTGTAGGGTTCTCCATGGATCCATGGATTCGGAAGAAGCTGGATATTCCTGCGGGGCTATAGGCTGAGGCCTGGATCATCGTGTATTCATGGCTGCCCATAGGGTACCGCCTCCGCCTCGATAATCCTCTCGGCTGCCGCAAATCCTCTGAGGGTCCTCCATGCCGCCTTCACTATGGGGGGTGCTAGGATCAGGAGGAAGGGCATCTGATTCGAGAAGGTCCATGTGAACCATGTTAACGCGGCTACCACAGGGAGGCCCTTACCCATGGTCATGGGTAAGGCGAAGAACTGGCTGTATCCCCATACGCCGAACCCCACGATGAGGCTTCCCAAGGCGTTTCCGAGCACTGTGGAGACCGTGAAGGAGGTCACTTCCCTCCATCTCTGGAATATGAGGAGCACGACAACTGTTAGGGCTGCGACTACTATCAGGGCTGAGGCGCCTACGCCTCCCCCTCCTACAATCCATGTTAGGATGTAGAGTATGGAGGCTATTATGGCGGCCGAAGCCACCCAGATTTTAGGGTTCAATCTTCGATTGGATAAGAGGCCTATTAAGGCGAACATGATGAAGTTGGCGGGTACGCCCACAGTTAAGCTTAGGAGGGCGTCTCCATGGATCAATAGATCTGTTATGAATATGCCTATGGCTGCTCCTATCCCGCCCACCAAGGGGCCGAAGATAGCTGCGAATACCGCTGGTACCACTACAGCTACGCCCCAGAACCTCACGACACCAACTATGGGTGCGAATACTCCGAGGTAGGTGAGTAGTCCAACGCCCGCGTAGAGGGCTGCGTTCACGGCTGTAGCCGTAGACTTTAGAGCCGGGCCTACTTGATACGCCATGGTACTCCTTTAAATATCTACGACTAAAAGAAACTTATCTCTAAAGACTTTATAGAAAATGAAGCCTTCCAAGAAAAATCCAGAGACCAGCCTGAGACCGCACCACCCTGGAAACCCGCAGAGCAACCATCGAGGCAAGCATATAATGGATGGAGGACCTAGGCCTCAGGTGTACTCCGCGATATACATTTGACGACGGCGTCCCCTACATTCTCCACGCCTAGTTCACGGGCTATAAGCTCACATTTAACGACTAAGAGATATACTATTACGCCCTTTAACGTGTCCTCCATCTCCGACAGGTCCTCATAGTTGGCCTGCCCCTTACATATTATCAGGTCTGATTCCTTTAAGGCCCCTGCGAGTTCTAGGCTCATGTCCTGGAGGCCTAACCCACAGGTGTCCGATCCGGTGGAGATCAACTTATCCGCCACTTTATTCAGTCCGACCTCTATGGCTTCTCGGATTGTGGCGTCGTTAAGGCAGGGCTTATCCTTAGCCACGGCTGTTACCCTGCATCCCAGCCTCTTCAACTCCCTCATCAGGAGGGCGTCGAAGACCATCTCTCCGCAATTGTCGAGCAGATATAGGATGGATCCTCCCCTTACGGCGTAGCCGTAGAAGCGGTCTATCTCATCTAATGCTAAACCCTTCTCCTTGAACATCCTCAACTGGGCTTCTAGATCCCCCTTGTAGATGAAGCCGCCCATAAATATGCCGTAGTCCGCTGCATTGGCTGCCACGCTATACTCCACGGCCAGCCTAAACCTACGGTAAGGGTTATCAGCCTCGGAGACCAGCCTCTCCACATTCTTCACCACCCTAAGGGCAGCCTCATTATTCTCATCCTTCAGCCTCCTATATGGATCTTCAACTCGGCAGGCCCTGCTTAAAGCATCCAATACCCGGCCGCTTAAATGGCATGAGGTAACCTCAGGGTTAAGGCTTCTACCGACCTCTAGTGAGGCCACACGCATCAAATCAAGCCTTCCAATCCTATCATCGGTGACGGTTGAAGCAACCCTATAGGCTGCGGCGAGGATACAAGGGATACACTGCGGGTCAACCTTCACCTCCACATCCCCTCAACCAAGATATGGATACCGTCAACCTGCTTCAACGGAGAGAGACATAACCATTTATTTAAACTCTTATAATTGAACGATTTACGACCCTAACGGGGTTCATCTACCCCGCCTTTACCTGAGGCCTCCATACGCCTCATGAGCCGCCGCATCAGCAGGAACGTTCGGGGCTTCACCGATGGATAGAATGCGACTGGATTCGAAGGATTAAAAAGGATGAGGATGACTTGAACGCCTTGAAAGGCTTATAGAGGTATGAGAAGGGAGGCGTTTAGATGGGTCCCCGCCTAGCGAGGGTTAGAGTTGAAGCCCCATGCTCTACAGCCAACCTTGGGCCGGGATTCGACGTACTAGGCCTAGCCTTAGACGCCTATAGGGATCTCGTAGAGGTCTCCTTGGAGGAGGGTCGTGGAGTATCCACGATCGTCAGGGGACCTTATGCGGGGGAGTTGTCTGAGCCTCCTGAAGGAAATGCTGTAACGGTTGTCGCTGAGAAAGCCTTAAGGGAATGCGGATTCGAGGGAAGGGTCAGGATAGAGCTTACCAAGAACATCCCTGTAGGCAAGGGGTTGGGGAGCAGCGGAGCCAGCTCAGCCGGCTGCGCCCTCGCCTTGAACACCCTTCTAGACCTCGGATGGGATATTGTGGAGCTCATCAAGCTAGCCATGGAGGGGGAATATGCGGCTTCAGGGGCGAGGCATGCAGACAACGTATCCGCGTCGCTTCTAGGAGGCTTAACCCTGGTGGGATCCTATGATCCATTAGAGGTGGTTAAGCTGGCTCCCCCTGAAGACTTAAGGTTCGTAGTGGCCTTCCCCTGGGAGGCCCCTTCCAGGAGGAAGACCGAAGCCTTAAGGGCTGCGGCGCCTAGAAACATAACATTATATGAGCACGTATCGGATCTAGGCTGCTTAGCCATCCTGGTAGCGGGGTTGATTCAAATGGATCCCGAGCTTATCGGGAAAGCCATGGGTAAGGGAGTAGTTGAGAAAGCTAGGATACCCCTGGTCCCGGGATATCCCAAGGTCAGGGAGGCTGCCCTAAAGGCTGGAGCCTACGGCGTATCCATAAGCGGTGCAGGCCCAGCCCTGGTAGCCTTAGCCTGCGAGGAGGCTGCTGAGGTGGCTGAAGCCGTGAAGAAAGCCTATAGGGAGCAGGGGTTCACCCCCGAGGTTAGGGTTGCCAGGCCGAGCTGTGGAGCCAGGATAATCCCTGAAAGAGGTGGGGAACCTTAAACCATTGGCTTCAATGCATAGAATGCGGGGAGAAGTATCCGGGAGACAGTTTCATCTACCGTTGTGGAGGGTGTAGGGGGCTCCTGGAAGTCTTATACGACTACGAGAAGTTAAAGGATGAACTCGACTACGGGGAGATTAAGCGTAGAAGCCTATCGGTGTGGCGTTACAGGGAGTTCCTACCCATGGGAGAGGAGTCTCATGTGGTCTCCTTGGGGGAGGGGGGGACCCGCCTTCACCGTTGCAGACGTTTAGGGGAAGAACTCGGCGTCAGGGACTTATGGGTTAAGATGGAGGGTGATAACCCTACATGTTCCTTCAAGGATCGGGGGATGACTGTGGGTGTCTCCAAGGCCCTAGAACATGGGGTGAAGGCTGTGGCATGTGCATCTACGGGGAATACCTCTGCATCCCTGGCCGCTTATGCCGCTAGGGCGGGTCTGAAGAGTATAGTCTTGGTGCCTTCAGGTAAGGTTGCAAGGGGAAAGCTGGCCCAGGCGGTGATCCATGGGGCTGAGATATTCCAGGTTGAAGGCAACTTTGATGAGGCTTTGAGGCTGGTGGTGGACTTATCAGAGAAGACTCGTGAAATATATCTTCTGAATTCTATAAACCCTTATAGGATAGAGGGTCAGAAGACCCTGGCTTTCGAGGTATGGGATCAGCTGGGGAGGGTTCCAGATCTGGTGGTCTTACCCGTAGGGAACGCTGGGAATATAAGCGCTTTATGGAAGGGCTTCTGGGAGCTCAAGATCCTAGGCTTAGAGGATAGGGTTCCACGGTTGGCTGGGATCCAGGCGGAGGGGGCTTCACCCATAGCTGAGGCCTTCAAGCATGGCCTGGAAAGGATTAGGCCTTGGAGGAGGCCTGAAACCATCGCTACAGCCATAAGGATTGGGGAGCCTGTGAGCTGGATGAAAGCCTTGAAGGCCGTAAGGGATTCCCGAGGCTTGATGGAGACTGTAAGCGATGAGGAGATACTGGAGGCTCAAAGGATCCTAGCCAGGTTTGAGGGGTTATTCGTGGAGCCCGCCAGCGCCGCCTCCATAGCTGGAATACGTAAACTATTGGAGGAGGATCTGATTCAGGGGGATATGGAGATCGTATGTATAGCCACGGGTCACGGCCTTAAGGATCCTGAGGCAGCCTTAAAAAACGTCAGGTTCAAGAGGCTTAAAGGCGATCCCGTGGAGATCCTCAGGCTTCTAGGGGTTCATCCTCCTCTCCAATAGCCTCATCCAATCTAAACTTTGAGTGCAACGCTCTAACGGCTTTAACTCCCAGGCTTCTATCCACTACGAAGGATATATTCGTCTCCGAGGAGCCTTGGGCTATCATCTTCACGTTCACGTTATTCTCAGCTACGGCTCCGAAGACTTTGGCGGCTATTCCAATGGTGCCCTTCATTCCTCCGCCTATGACCGATATGACTGAGATGCTGGGTTCAGGCTTTATCTCCCTTATATTCTCTTTTCCAAGTATAGCCATCTCTAAGGCGCTCACAGCCTTATCCAAGTCCTCCTCGGGAACCACCATGGATATATTCACCTCTGAGGAGCTCTGGGATATCATGAGTATGTTTATACCATGTTCTCCTAGGATCCTGAATACTTTAGCTGCTGTTCCAGGAGCCCCCATCATGCCTCCTCCACTGACCGTGATCATAGCGGCGTCGTCGATCATGGTCACGGCTTTAACCATGGGTCTCCCCCCTTCTCCGGAGATCAAAGTCCCGGGATCATCCCAGCTTAATATGCTCCTAATCTTCACGGGTATACCCGTTAAAGCCGCCGGCTCCAACGCCCTGGGATGGATGGATTTAGCCCTGAAATGGGCCATCTCCATAGCCTCATCATAGGATAGCCTCCGGATAACTCGGGCCTTAGGCTCTATCCTGGGATCAGCCGTCATCAACCCCTCAACTTCTCCGAGGATCCAAACCTCATCGGCCTTCAAGGCAGCCCCTATAAGCGTAGCTGTATAGTCTGAGCCTCCCCTGCCGAGGGTTGTAACAACCCCTTCCTGAGTCTTTCCTATGAAACCGGTCACGACAGGGATTATGCCAGCATCCAGGAGTGGCCCTAGTATCCTCCTGACCTCCACTCTGCACACATTGTATAGGGGTGAGGCGTCTCCGTGGTTCATATCGGTTATGATCCCGCATTCTCCCCCTAGGAAGTATTCAGCCTCCAAGCCTTTAGACCTTAAAAGATAATAGACTATTGTGGTTGAAAGCCTCTCCCCGAAGGCGAGCACGTAATCCCTCGACCTAGCCGTCAACTCCCTTAGATAGGAGATGCCGATCAGGATCCTGTTCAAATCCTCGCATAGAAACCTTAAACTATGGATGGAATCTTCCCTGAAATCCTCCCCTATGCATGCATCGACGAAGCCTAAATGTAAATTTCTGATATCTTCAACGGTGTCCTTGACGTGGTTCTGATCCCCTGCGCAGGCCTGTTCAGCCACCTCCAATAGCCTATCGGTCACCCCGGGCAACGCTGAAACCACTACTACGATCCTATCCCCGGACGCCACCCTATCCGTGATGATCCGTGAAGCGTTGGAGAGCCTCCCGGGATCCGCGATACTCGATCCGCCGAGCTCTACCACGAGGATCAAGACCTAATCCGCCTCCAGCCTAGCCGACCCGCCCCATCTCCGCACGTCTCATTCAATCCTCCCCCATCTAGGCTATTAGCTTAGCGGCCTCCATCCTTATCTTGGCTAGGTCCCTGATTATCGCGCTCGCCGTCTCCGGGCCCCCAGCCCCCCTCCCCACTATGGTGACTTCCCCAGCCGGCTCAGCCCTGAAGGTTACAGCGTTAAGGGTTCCATCGACGCATAGGGGCTCCCCCCTAGACACAAGCTCGGGCTTAACCTCGAGCCTCCCATCGGCTGCGGACGCCACCAGCTTCCCCCTCATACCCTCAGCCTCAGCCCCCCTAACCTGCTCCAGGGCTACATCGGATATACCCCTAACCTTCACATC
>JAWBPF010000051.1:0-10211 GCA_038825355.1 Bathyarchaeia archaeon | reverse complement strand
AGCCTCTCCTAAGTACTTCCTCCCTCGGGAGCTCACCCTTCAGAGGGCCGGCTCCAACCCGTGTAACATAGGCTTTGAATACCACTAGCACGTTGTCAACCCTGGTGGGGCCTAAGCCTATATCGGATAATATGGCTGAGGCGCATACATCCTTGGCTGTGCAGTATGGATATGTCCCGTGGTAGAGGGATAGATAAGTGCCTTGAGTTCCCTCCACGAGGACTTCGCCGCCTTTATCCAGGATATTATTAACCTCTAGGGGTACATCTCTCATAAATGAGGAGAGTTCAGGTAGATCCTTAGCCGTCTTAGCCCTCCTCATAACCCTGTCGGCGCTGCAGGTCCCGATGCCGCTCTTGGTGGACCCGATCTTCTCTACGAGGTGGGATGATTCAGCCTCTTCCTCTATATGTTTCTCCTCTATTATGGCGCACTGGGGATCCAAGCCTAGCCTAGAGCCGCAGTTCAACTTCTCAACTTCATCCAATAGAACCCTTGGGTTAACTAGGACGCCGGCACCTATCAAGAGTTGAGCATCCTCGTATATGAAGCCGCTTGGGATCATACGGAGGAAATACTTCTCTCCCTTAAACTCCACGGTATGCCCGGCGTTAGGTCCCACACCACCCCTAACCACTATTTCAGGCTTATCCCTCAAAGCTAGATAGGAGATTATCTTACCTTTACCCTCATCGCCGAAGAATCCACCTACTACAACCCTACAAGGCATCCCTTCCACCCTTTGGGAAGGATAGAACGCTTAGGATAAAAGGCTTTAGGAAAGCCCAGGCGGCAATCGGAGATGGATCTACATTCTCGGCTTGAAAACCTTCTTGAAGTTGGTGTTCTAAAGAATCGGGGTTATGTAAGGTCCATCAGAAGGATATGCCTTTATTAAAGACATGTTATGGTTATTCTAGGTAGAATGCCATTCCGTAGCTTATTTTTACTTAAACGATTTAACTTAGTTCAGGATGGGTTTAAGGTTTATAATTTATAAGATTTGAGGAGTAAATGTGGATGAGCGTCAGCCCCAACTTAGTCTGCAAGGCGCCGTTTAGGGCCTGTTCCTACTCGTTGTCGGTTTATTTCGGTTTGGGTTGACAAACCCATACCCTTTAGGGATACTGCTAGTGAATATTTGAAAAGTTGATTTATTGACGAGCTCACGCGCGTAAACAAGTTTATATTGTAGAACTTTTAGGAATACTTTGTGATACTTATGGTTAGATTAAAATTGAAGGTTGGACCTAAAGGACAGGTAGTGATACCGAAGGTCATAAGAGATAAACTTGGAATTAAACCCCGCGCCACAGTAACGGTAGATCTTCAAGAGGATCGGCTAATTTTACAGAGGGGGCTAGAGGTCGAAGAGTTGTTAAAGTGGCTGGAGAGGTCTAGGAAGCCAATAGTGGAGCTCGTCTCTAAGATCGGTTTAGAGGACGAAGCTCTTGAAGCTCTTCCTTGATTCCTCATACCTAATATACTTAAGATACTCTAAAGATGATGTTATCTTTAGGTACGTAACCGACTTTCTTAGAAGAGCGGTTAAACGGAGAGACCATTTACTTGCCAATATGATAGTTATAGATGAGACCCTATGGATTTTAACGAAGAAGTATAAGGTCCCGTTAAACGAAGCCTTTGAACTAACGGATCAATTGATGCCTTTGTTGGAGATCATACCAATAGACTATGGCGACTACGATGTCATGAAGGTAACTATGAAAAACCATGACCTGAAACCTTCTGACGCAATTCATGTAGCTTCCATGAATAAAGCTGGGGTCAAGCATGTGGTATCGGAGGATGTGGAATTCGACAAAATACCGTGGTTGAAAAGAATTTGGTTGAATACTTCAAATTATTAAAATACGTTTTACCTTACGTTAAGTGGAAGACGTTTTAATAAAACGTGCAGGGTTTAAAAGCGTTAAACTATTCCCGGAGGTCTTGAAAAAGTACTCGGCTCCTGTTTGGTCTACGCAGATCTTCACAACTCTTAAATAAACTGCGGTAAGAAGTCTTAACTTGAAAACCTTTCGCATTCGATTTTATTTTTAGAATCCGAGTTAGAGAGTTGGACGAGAATTATCCAGATATAGGTTAGATGAGCTGGGAAAATGTGATTCAACTATCCAACACCGATCAGATCCGACAATATTCGAGAATATAAAGAGCTGCAAAGCCCCTAAGACACACAAACGAACAAGAATAAGCCAACACATAAATATAAACAACGCTTTAATGCATTTAATTAGAGTTTGGAGGCGGCTTTTCAGTTCGCCCATCGTAACTTCACAGCATATAAGCTCAGCATTTAATGTTTCATCACGCCGCCGAATAATTAACCGTCTCTCCCTGATTTAAGTTTAACCTTCAGAGGGATGCTTGTTCTCAGGTCCTAGTGGAGCAGGTTCGACGGGGGAATTATCCCGGCTGCTTCATTATCCTTATATGTTTCACGATGCAGTCGTTTAATCCCTCTATTTCGATGTCTCTTCCTCCGCATCTAGGGCACTTAACCGATACTAAGGCTTCGAATGGATCGCCCTTAGCCTTTACGGGGCCCTTATAGCCGCATCTACTACATGAGGCTCTGGCGTTCCTCCTGGTTATATATATCACGGCCTCTCTAGCTGGTGTTTCCTCAGCTAAGGCCTTGAGGCAGAAGGTTAGCTGATCCCTGTTTAGATGGCTTAAGACGCTTATCTCTAAGGCTATCTCCGTCACCTTCTCAGCCCCGTTTTCAGCCGCCACCTTCAGCACGGTGGAGAGTATGCTTTGGGCCGTCGTAAACTCATGCATCTTTGCTCATCAGGGATAAGGAAAAGAGGTATTTTAACTCTGCCGTATCCCTTTAGAGGCGGATCTCATCCTTCACATGCATGGATGGGTATAGGCATCGAGGATGACCATGCTTTAGGTTTGGGCTTAGCTTTTTCTAAGGGGCATGTCCATAGTGTTTTTAATAAGGCCTTACTTATCCATGTATAAGGATTCAGATTAGGGTAAGGTGGGATTGGTTAAGATTATATTCGTTACGGGAGGCGTGATGTCGGGGATCGGGAAGGGTATAGTCACAGCCTCTATAGGGAAGATCCTCCAGGTTAGAGGTCTCTCCGTTACGGCTGTTAAGATAGATCCATACCTGAACGTGGACGCTGGAACGATGAATCCTATTATTCACGGAGAGGTCTTCGTCACAGAGGACGGCGGCGAGATAGATATGGATCTCGGAACCTATGAGAGGTTCCTGGATGTGGATCTCTCCAAGAGGCATAACATCACAACGGGCCAGGTATACTCCACGGTTATAAATAGGGAGCGTAGGGGAAAGTATCTCGGTAGATGCGTCCAGATAATTCCCCATATAACGGATGAGATCAAGGATAGGATTCGCTCCGTCGCTGAGGCGGGCGATGTTGACGTAACGGTCACGGAGATAGGCGGGACGGTCGGTGACATTGAGGGGCTTCCATTCCTCGAAGCTGCAAGGCAGATAAGGCTTGAGGAGGGTGGTGGAAACGTCCTATATATCCATGTCACATGGGTTCCAGTGCTCTCAGTTGTGGGAGAGCAGAAGACCAAGCCTACCCAACATAGCGTCCAGGAGCTCCGTAGGATAGGTATCCAGCCGGATATCATAGTGGCGAGGAGCAGCGCATCTCTAAAGGAGGTTCCCAGGAGGAAGATAGCGCTCTTCTGCAACGTGGAGGAGAGGGCTGTATTCACCTCGCCCGACTTGGAGTGCGTATATGAGATCCCGTTGATCCTTGACAGGCAGGGTATGGGCGACTACATCTGCGAGAAGCTGGCTCTAAAGTCGAGGGGGGCTGATTGGAGGGGTTGGGGATCCATCGTGGAGAGGTTTACTTCGCCTAAGGGGGAGGTATCGATAGCCATGTGCGGGAAATACGCTGAGCTAGCGGACTCCTATGTGAGCGTGAACGAGGCTTTAAAGCATGCTGGGGCTGCATGTAACGTGAGGGTTAAGATAGATTGGATCGAGACCGAGGCCTTCGAGGAGCACCCTGAGGAGATAGGGCGGCTCTCAAGATATGATGGAGTACTTGTACCCGGAGGCTTCGGGTCTAGGGGGACGGAGGGGAAGATAGCTGCCATCAAGTATGCCAGGGAGATGGATAAGCCGTTCCTGGGGATATGCTTCGGATTCCAACTCGCCGTCGTGGAGTATGCTAGGAATATCGGGTTCACAGGGGCTAGCAGCACCGAGCTGGACCCCAATACACACCATCCGGTTATAGACCTCATGCCTGAACAGAAGGGGGTGGAGGAGAAGGGGGCGACCATGAGGCTTGGAGCCCACGAGGTCCATGTGACCCCTGGAACCTTAGCATATAGGCTATATGGAAGGGGAAGGATCTGGGAGAGGCATAGACACAGATACGAGGTCAACCCAAGCTACGTTGAAGCCCTAAGGGAGGGGGGCCTAGTCTTCTCTGGGGTGAGCCCGGACGGGAGGCGTATGGAGATCCTGGAGATTCCTGGGAGATACTTCTTCCTCGCCACCCAGTTCCATGGAGAGTTCAAGTCGAGGCCCGAGAAACCCTCGCCGCCATATTATGGATTCATAAAGTCATGCCTCGACCTGAGACAAGGGTTGACTAAACCGGTATTCCAGTAAAGGAGCCGAGAAACGCTACTTTAAAATCCACCCTTGAATATATAGCTCCCAGGTTGGAGAAGGATAACGATAGGAAGCTGATCGTAGGCTTAGATCCTGGGACGACCTGTGGAGTAGCCGTTATAGGCTTAGATATGAAGCCCATCCTCCTCACCAGTTTCAGGGGAGCCAACAGGGACGAGATAGTTAAGGAGGTATCCGGGGCTGGGCAGCCTATATTAGTAGCATGCGATGTGGCTGATCCTCCAGGCTTCGTCAGAAAGGTTGCATCCCTCTTCGAAGCTAGCCTGTTCACCCCCGGGCGGGATATGACGATCCAGGAGAAGAGGCGTATAGTGGAGGATCACTTCCAATCCCTAGCCAAGGGCCTAGATGCGCATACCCTGGATGCCCTAGCAGCCGCCTTAAAGGCGTATCTAGCGTATAAGAATAAGTTTGAGAGCGTGGAGGCCAGGCTTAGGAGGCTCCTGAAGCCTGAAACCCTAGAGGAGATAAGGGCTGAGATAATAAGGGGTGTAAGGCTGAGCCACATAATCTCCAGGGAGATAGAGGACCTAGAAGACGAGGCGAAGGAGAGGATAGTCAAGGTCTACGTCCAGGACAAGGCAAGGTCCGCTGATCAGAGACCTGGGGACCCGAGGGACAGGCTTATCAACCTCCTCAGATGGGAGAATGAAAAGCTGAAGGCTGAGCTTGAGAAGCTTAGGGCTGAACGGGACGAACTGGAGAGGACTCTGACTAGGAAGGTATCCGAGGAATATGGGGAGCTCAGAAGGGACTTAGCTTATAGGATTCAGGAGAAGGAGATCGCCGACCTAAGGCTTAGATTAAGGGAGGCTGAGGAGAGGATAGAGGAGCTCTCCTCAAAGCCGTCAGAGGAGGAGCCGCAGATATCCGGAGAGCTCATAGCCTTCAGAGAGGTCCCCTCATTCACCCGTGAAGAGGTGGAGAAAGCCGTCAAGGAGGCGGGTGAAGGCTCCTATATAATGTTCTTAAACGCCGCAGGTGGAGGGCTATCAACGGCTAAGAGGCTGGCGGAGGCGAAGCCCCGCGTAGTTGTAAGATGCACAGAAATGTCCCATCAAGCGGAGGAGGTCCTAGCCGAACATGGTATACCCGTTATACCCTCGAATCACCTAGAGATAAAATATCTGGAGGGGAAGCCGGTGGTCGAGAAAAAGAGCCTGGAAGAGAGGATCAGGGAATTCGAGAAGAGACGCGTAGACTCCATGATCGATGAACTCTTCAAATCCACAGAGGTAAACGCCACGGAATGAGATTTTCAACCATCCAATACGAACCCTTTTTAGCTGGGCTCCTCTACATCTATGCTTCTAGGCTTGATGGCCTCAGTTAAGTTTAGGTTCAGACATGGTATGGATATGCCTCCTAGGACTGTTGCCATAACCAAATTGAGGATATGATATGCAACCCCTACTTTTAGGGACTCCACAACGTCGTAGCCTAGGAGCCTATAGATTAGAGCCCAGTAGGCTTCAAAGGTACCTGCATAGCCGGGGGGAGCAGGTACGGCGAAGGAGATTTGGAGGAGCATTGATCCCAGCAAGGCCTTAGCCATGGACATCCCGGTGTTGAAGGCTTTGAAGGAGGCGGCTATACATAATCCCGGTATGATCCACATGGCCGCTGATAGGGTCCATAGGAGCATTAGCTCCATCCCCCTATGGGAGAGGCTGGCTAATCTAATGAAATAGTTTAACATTAAGGGTTTTAGGCGGCTTTTAATATTCTCTGGGAGCAGCTCCGCGAATCGTATCATCCATTCTCTGAAGGCATCGATGCTAGGCACTATGAGCAGGAGTAAGGAGAGGATTACGCCTCCACATCCTAGAAGCTTTAAAGCCTGGAGGACTTCGGCGTTTAAGGCGGCTGTTTCAGACATGAGGAGGAGGCTTAACCCTAAGATGAATCCCATGCCCATGGTGTCGAATAGGCTCTCCACAGCTATGGATAGGATGGCTAGGCTTAGGGGAACCCTGCCTGCCCTCTTAAGGGCGTAGGCTCTGCCGAGCTCACCCAGCCTGAAGGGTATGAGCATGTTAGCCAGGTATCCTATGAATGTGACATTTAAAACAGTCCTATAGGAGGTTTTGAGTTCCATGCCTCCGATTATAAGCCTCCAACGGGCCGCCTTAAGGAGATAGAAGACTACATCAAGGGTTAAGGCAGCAAGGATCCATAAAGGGTTGGCGTATTTTAAGGCTGAGATAATCCTCGGGCTTCCTACATGGATGAATAGGGCTGTGATGATGGATGCCCCAAGTGTGGAGAGGAGGATCAGACGCATCCTGAACCCTATAGCCCTCAACTCCAGAGCCCCCAGGCATGGATCATAAAGGATGGAAGGAGCAGGTACAAGTATATAATATCCTGTATGGACATGTTTCACTTTGAAATTTCAGCTTTAACTCCCCTTCTGTATTGAATGGGATTTAGGGGTAGGCCTAACCCTTATTAAATCGTTCGCTCATGGTGTTAACCAAGATTCAGGTGAATGGGCCTTTAAAGATTTAGAGATGATATGGTTTGAGCCTCTCAAGTGAAGAGATGAGGAGTCTGGCTGGGAGGGTTGTCAGGGAGTCCCTTAGGATCGGTAGGAGAAGCGACGGGGGATACGAATCTGTGAGGATCGCGTATAACTCCACGGATCCTACATGCGAGGATTTCGCCCTAATGGTTGAGGAGGAATGCTGGAGGGTTGGGGCTCACACCCTCCTGCTCCCATATTCCTCAGGGAGGGAGAGGCTCAGGTTCACCCTGTCCCCTGAGGATTCCCTGAGGGAGGTAAGCCCCCTAGCTAGGGCCCTAGCTGGGAAAGTGGACGCCACCATCTATATAGGTGAGCAGGATCAGCCTGGATGGGCTTCAGGCATCCAAGACCGGGTTAGGCTCTCAGCCCCTGGTAGAGAACTTATAAGGCGTATCCTCGACAGGCGGGGGGTTAAATGGCTCTACTTCGGCTGGCCTATACCCGGAGCCGCTGAATACTATGGGTTGCCCCTTGAGGAGTTTAGGAGGATATTCTTCAACGCCATCCGTTCAAGCTTCAGCCAGGAGCTGAGGGGGCTCACCTCAACCTATAGGAGAGGCCTTGGGGGGAGAAGCCTCATAAGGATAACACATGAGGATGGCTCGAGGCTGGAGTTCAGGATTGATGGAAGGCCTATCCTCGTTGACGACGGCGTCATATCCGATGAGGATCTAGCCCGGGGGGATGTAGGCTTGAACATACCCTGCGGAGAGGTCTTCGTAGCCCCCCTTGAGTCTACAGCCAACGGAGAGATAAGGTTCGACAAGGTTCACATATCAGGATTCGGTGTAGCAGAGGGCCTCTGTATACGGTTTAGGAGGGGGCGGATAATCGACTTCGAGGCTGATGAGGGAGCCGGGAACTTTAAAGCCTTCCTATACGCAAACACGGGCGATAAGGATAGGATAGCTGAGTTCGGTATAGGCTGCAACCCTGGAGCCGAGTACACGGGCGGAAGCATAATAGTCGACGAGAAGATCTACGGGACCATCCATGTAGCGATAGGGAGCAACACGGGATCCTACCATGGAAAGAACAAGGCTTCAAGCCACTTGGACATGATAAAGGATATGAGGGGCGGCGTGGTGGAGGCAGATAATCTAGAGATAATGAGGGATGGGAAGCCATCCCTCGATTGAAATGCGCCGATGACCCGTAGCGGATCCATCGATCCCTAAAGGGTTTTATAGTGATAAGTTACAGGCTGAAGCTTCAACAGATGGATCACAAATAAATGAAGGCTGCTGATTAAAGTATCCTTGGATAATGCTCGTCCGATGAGGTGTTGGGTTTTCAAGATTCCTTAAATGGGATGATTTTGCAAAGATTTATAACTTGTAGCTACAAGTTACTTGTAGGTGCAAGTAATTTTCACGTCTGATCTTTGAATACAATCTTAGATGTGCTTATCCATTAAAGGAGACGAGAAATTCATCCGAAGCCTCGAAAACTGAGAAGAGGGAATCGCCGAGAATATTCTGTGGAGATACATGTATTCCAATATGAATTACGGGAATGGTTCACCTGATTCCTCTAGAGGCGGCGGCGAGTATACTATCTGGTCATTTGTGGATAGCGTGGCGGTATGCTCCCTATATCCAGGTATAGAGTAGGCTACTTCGAAGCTTGTATCCCTGGGGAGATGGACCATATAGTATCCGTCTATTGAGTAGGATTCTCTGCCATTGGAGTATATGCTCACCCATGAGAGTACGTGGATGTGGCTGAGGCGGTCGTATCCGGTGACGACGCCGTGGATCTTTATCATCCGCTGGATGGGGAAGTATACGCCCCTCTCCATCATGAGCCATGGGAGATCCGCGTAGATGTCGACTCCCTGCATGAAGCGCCTATCATAGCCGAACTCAGGTACATAAACGGAGTAGTTTCCAGTGTCTAAGCCGTAGTCCTTCCATAATACTCCATCTGGGTCTACGTAGAAGAAGTGGCCTCGACCGTAGAAGCCGTAGATATGGAATTGGAGACCGGGCTCGTCTTTCACGGCTTTGGTTACGTTAACGCCTTTTAATGATCCCTCGAGGAGGGCTTCTACCCTCGCCGTTACATTTTCGGTGAGGGAGACGAAGAGGTTATCCGCCATTAAGGGCGTGTAGCCGTAGATGCCGCAGCCTATTATAAGCGGGAAAGCAACGCTTACGGTCTGGCTTATCGGGATGTATACGTTAACCTGGGTCGTCTGGACGTAGCCGTAGGTGTAGCCCTCGATCCGGTAATTTCCCTGGTCTATGGCTATAGGTAGATGTCCCAGGTAGATCATCTCGGATAAATGCCAGTTATGGCCTGTAAAGTTTAATTTGACGCTGGTCTCGGTTACGCCGGGTTCCCCAAGGCGTAAAATCTTCTCAGAGTAACCTATCTCCACGCCGGTTTCATCGTAGATGTATATCCTCAAGCGTGGTGGGGGGCATAGTTCGAGGAAACGCCAAGGGGTAGGAGCCTGTATCAACCTGGTTCCAGGCTTCGAATGGTATGAGTATACTGTGACATCTAGGGCTCCACCCCGCTTCATCCAGACGGTTACAGTGGAGTTCCCCATCTCGCTCAAAGTGACGACAGGTATCTCTTTTTGGAGGTATCCCCTGATCCATACACGGACGTAATATGCGCCGGCCTCTAAGCCGTAGTCCCATGGGCTAGGCCCGGGATAAGACCCCTCCACCCAAGTGCCGGAGTAGCTTTGGTTGTGGAGTTCGCTGAAGCCTAGGATCCAGAACCTTACCGTGGATTGATCGGCATACCGCGTGGTCCCGTTCGCATAGGTTCCATTGATGATCGTTAACCCTTTAAGCACGCCTTCTCTGTTGTATAATTCGATGAGTATGTGGCCTCCGAAGCTCCTGCCCGACTCGGTTTTAAATGCGGACTTCTCCGCCTCCCTAGGGGTTTCAGGCGTCCCGGTTATCCCGTTCGTGAGGATTATCCTTCCGGATACGACGGCTCCATAATGGAGGCTTATGGAGACGGTGCCCGCCTGGCCATACCCCATTATGG
>JAWBPF010000050.1:0-10589 GCA_038825355.1 Bathyarchaeia archaeon | reverse complement strand
CTTCAACCTCTACTTATCAGCTAGGATTAAGGGCGAGGCTAAGCCCATCTCGATCCTCTATATTACCCCTTTAAGGGCCTTGAACAGGGACATCTATCGGCGTCTCATCTCCCTCGGTGAAGCTTTAGGGATAAAGGTTGATGTAAGGCATGGGGATACTCCCAGCGGGGTGAGGTATTCCCAGGCTGTGAAGCCTCCGGATATGCTTATAACTACTCCTGAGACGCTTCAAGCCATACTCCCCGGGGCCCGCATGAGGAACCATTTGAGGAACGTTCGATGGGTCATAGTGGATGAGGTTCATGAACTGGTCTCCGATAAGAGGGGTTCGCAGCTAAGCGTGGGCTTGGAGCGTCTACGAAACCTGACCCATGTAGAGTTTCAGAGGATAGGATTATCCGCTACGGTAGGCTCACTATACGAGGTGGGCTGCTTCCTAGCCGGCGCGGGTAGATCCTTCGAGGTGGTTAAATCCCCCGAGTTAAAGGAGGTCGGCGTCTCCATAGAGTTTCTGAAGCCTACCCCCCGGGATGTCTCCGAGGCTGAGGCTCTAGGCATTCCTCCATCCAACGTAGCTAGGGCGCGTAGAATCATAGACCTTATATCGGGGCATAGGTCCACCCTTGTCTTCACGAATACTAGGGAGCATGCGGAGGCCCTGGGCTCCCTCCTCCACGCCTTGGAGCCGGACCTACCTGTGAGGGTTCATCACGGATCCCTATCCAGGGAGATAAGGGAGGAGGTGGAGAGTAGGTTTCAGAGGGGGGAGGTTAAAGCCGTGGTCTGTACAAGCTCCCTCGAGCTAGGCATAGACGTGGGCTCAGTGGATCTGGTGGTCCAATACATGTCTCCCAGACAGGCTGCTAAGCTTATACAGAGGGTGGGGAGGAGCGGCCACCGCCTCGGAGGGCGATCCCGGGGCATCGTGATAGCGGGATGGGCCGACGACATATTGGAGTCCGCGATCCTAGCTCGACGCATAGAGGGGGACGATCTAGAGAAGCCGAGCCTCCACCTTAAACCCTACGATGTCTTAGCCCATCAGACGGTGGGTCTAGCCTTAGACTTCAGGGGGGTAAGCCTCAGACAGGTCTATGAGACCGTCAGGAGGGCCTACCCTTACGCCTCCCTTACTGTGGAGGAGCTCAGCAGCGTATCAGGACTCCTGGAGATGATCAAGCTGATCAGGGTCGACGGTGATCTCATAAGGCCTCGGAGGCCTAGAGCATACCGATACTATTATGAGAACCTCTCGGTGATCCCCGACGTTAAACGCTACACGGTTTTCGACCTCGTCTCGAGGAGGCGTATAGGCACCTTGGATCAAGAGTTTGTAGCTAGGAGGTGCAGCCCCGACACGGATATAATCATGCATGGATACACTTGGAGGATCCTGAGGGTGGATGATGAAGGGCTCAAAGTGGAAGTGGAGCCCGCGGAGCCGAGCCTGAAGGCGATCCCTACATGGGAGGGGGAGATGATCCCCGTGGAATATGAGACCGCCGTGGGGGTTGGAAGGCTTAGGGAACTATTCTCCGCTGAATCCCCCCTTGAAGGCCATCAACGGCCTCGGATCGAGGGGAGGCTCTCCGATGAGGCTGCTAAAAGGGTAATTGAAACCCTCATGGAGCATGTGAAGGCTGCTCCGCTACCCACGGATAAGAGGATCCTTATAGAACGCTTCGAGAACACCACGGTCATCCATTTATGCCTGGGAAACAGGGCTAATGAAGCCTTAGCCTTGGCTTTATCCCACCTCCTAGACTCCAGATATGGGATACCTGTAGGCTTCCAGGTTGACCCGTACAGAATCGCCTTAACCACCCCCTATAGGATCGAGGCTGAGATGGTTAAGGAGATGCTTGAATCCCTGGATTCAGGGTCTCTCAGGGGGATCGTCGATGACTCCCTGGAGGATTCCCAACAGTTCGCTTGGAGGCTTTGGCACATCGCCAAGAGGTTCGGTGTTGTCGAGCGGAAAGCCGACTACAGCCTCGCCAAGGCGAGGAGCCTCGTGAAGGTCTTCAAGGATAGCCTCCTCTACTCCGAGGCCAGAAAGGAGATATACACGGAGCAGCTGGACCTGAAGGCCGTGGAGGGGTTTCTGGAATCCATATCTGAGGGTGAGGTGGAGATAGCCGTCAAAGATGATGGGGAAAACTGCACATCCCTCGCGGCGCCCATACTGGATAAGGTCATGCCTCGAGATCTCCTGAGGCCCATCCTGCCATCGGAGTCCCTCGTAGAGATCGTGAAGGATCGCGTAGGGAAAAGCCTGGTGAAGCTCCTCTGCATCCATAGGGGAGATTGGGAGTCCATTAAAACTGTTGGGATGCTGCCGGAGAAGCTGAGCTGCCCGCGATGCGGATCAACCCTTATAGCCGTTACGCATCCCCAAGACGGGGAAACCTTAAGGATCATTGGAAAGAAGCTTAAGGGGAGGCGGCTCTCCCGGGAAGAGGAGGAGCTTTGGAGGCAATCCTGGAGGAGCGCCGGCCTAGTCCAAGTATACGGTAAGAAGGCCGTCGTAGTCCTAGCGGGCAGGGGAATAGGCCCAGCGACCGCTGTAAGGGTTCTAAGGAAGCCGCTAAGGGGTGACGATGAGATCTACATTGAGATATTGAAGGCCGAGCGGATATACGCTAGAACCCGAGCCTACTGGGATTAACCCAACTAGTTAATATACCGTTTAAAAGGCTACTCTCCCGATCTCTCTATGCCCATATAGATGAAGATCGCTACAATAGATATGAAGCCTAAAGCTATGATAATTGTCTGAATCAGGTTGTAGAGGTCATCCCCCGTCATTTGAGATCCCCTAAAGCAGAATCACCAAGCATCTTAAAAGCATATCTCCACCAAACACAGCGATAGACGAAGATGAATATTAAGGATAACCATGTATAGGCAGGGATCATCCCTAAATGGTGGATTTCATATTCCTCTTCTATTTCATGGTTGAATATCCGGCCTCAACCCGTCTATAATCTCCCTGTACCTTCTGTCGGGCACCTCCACCTCATCGTATTCTCCCATGGCTGAGGCTAAACGCTGCGCTATTAGATGGTAGCATACTCCACGTTTACCTCCTAAAACTCTGTAGTAGAAGTCGTCGCAGCTGCAGTAGGGGGTGGCCGGTATCACCTGGTAGGCGCTCCTCCTCCCCTTAACCATCCAGACTATGCGGCCGCTGGGCTTGAATACGTATCTGATGACTCCCTTCTCCCCGATCACCTTAATCGCCCTCTCAAACCTTTCCGAGAAGGCCTGGGATAAGGCTGTCTTAACCTCCTCCATCTTTGAGGCTCCGCTTATGAGGCTTGAGCATAACGCGTCCAGCATGGATGCCTCGTCTACGATGGACTCCGCCATTCGGCGACTCCTCCAGTCGGATTTAAGCCATCCCCCGTGGAGAGGGATGAAGCCGAGGGATAATAACTTTTATCGACGACCCATATATACTTAGATGGATATCTAGGGCCTTCTCATGCTAAGCCTTAGATAAGAAAAAATGAAGGGATAATAGGAGATAAGGGGAACAAACTGGACAAATGTATCTATATCCTCTGATTCCGTTTCCAGCATTGGTATTAGAGGGTGAGAGGAGGATCCTCGTCATCGCAGACCTTCATATAGGATGGGAGGTCTCCCTGAGCCAGCAGGGTATACATATACCCTCCCAGATTGGCCGCCTAACCTCCAAGGCTTTAAAGGCTCTCGAGCTTTCAAAGGCTGATGAGCTCCTCATACTCGGCGACGTGAAGCACACCGTCGCCAGAGCCGAGCTTGAGGAGTGGAGGGATGTACCATTATTCTTCGAGGAGGTCCAGGGAATGGTTGAATCCATCTCAGTCATCCCAGGGAACCATGACGGAAACCTGGAGGGTCTACTACCCGCCGACGTCAAGCTTCATCCATCGACGGGGGCCATCATAGGCGATACCGCCCTCTTCCACGGCCACAGCCTCCCATCCCCCAAGATCCTAAAGGGATGCAACAGACTCGTGATGGGGCATATGCACCCCGTAATAGCCTTAAGGGATAAGATGGGCTTCAAAACCCTACAGCAGGTATGGGTTAAAACCCGATGCGAAGCCGCTGAGCTGCTTAAAATCCTAAGGAGACGCCGTAGAAACGTGGAAGACCTTAAACTAGAGGAATGGATCAGCTGCACCATCCTCCCCTCCTTCAACGACCTCCTAGGAGGAAGAGCCGTCAACTCCAGCAGAGGAGACGGCGAATATATGGGCCCCCTCATGAGGGCTGGAATCATAAACCTAGACGAAAGCGAAGCATTCCTCCTCGACGGCACCTACCTCGGCAGAATCCAACAGTTGAGATCCCAAACCTAGATAACCCAGCCTCCAAACAATCCAAACCATACCATGGACGGCTACCCCATGACCCCATAACTTTGAAAAACAGGCCTCTAATCCACCAATACCTCTCCCATATCCGGTGAGGCCTACAATTGGGGAAGATACGGGTTACGGCAACCCCGTCACAGGCGGCAGACACCTAAACCATAAGCCTATGCGGCAGCCCTAAATCCACCGAATCAGCGAATATATAAAGGGAGAGGTAGGTGAAAGTTTCACCTGCCTCCCTAAAATTGCCCGTAACTCTTCAACGTTGAGGCCATTTAACAAAGTTATAAAAGTGTGGAACCCACAAAGAAAAAAGACACGTAGCTAAGAAAACACAGCTATGAAAACGTGAAACCTATGAAACCCATGAATTCAGGTATACGTATAAACCATAAATCTAGGGGGGAGGGGGGGTCCCCTCCAAGGAGTGAAAGTATTCCAAGCCTATCCGAAGCCCAGAAGTGTGGATAAGCGGTCCACCCACCTAATCCATCTACACTCCGTATTAACCGTTAGGTGCGTCCGGTGAATCCCTCAGGATACGGACCCCCAAATCGATGACCTGGAACCCATTAAGAACAGTAGATATAAGGGGTTAGCATTAATCCGATTCATATGGGGGCTTGATACGTGGTGGGCCCGGGGCGATTTGAACGCCCGACCAACAGGTCTCTCCTATTAAACCTGTTATGAGCCTGTCGCTCTGACCAGGCTGAGCTACGGGCCCCCTTCCCCTCCCCTCTAGACCTCCTTCAGCCACTAACCCTTTCTCCAATTCATATCTTCCCCCTACAGGTTTCTTATAGGGTTTTCGCGGCTTATACAGGGGCTCCCCTACCAAACCTAATCTAATCTAACGGGGTCATCCATGGATTATGGCGCATCATCCTGGATGAGGCCCTTAAGCGAGGATCTTCCATCTTCAACGCTACTCTTTTATAATAGTTCAGCCCTATTCTCTTGTCAGCTGTAAAGGGGTGGACTATTTGGTTTACCTTGTCGGTGAAGCCCTTCTCGGCGGCGGCCCAGAGATCGCCCACATAGACCTAATAATCGGAGACCGTGAAGGCGCTGTAGGACAAGCCTTCGCCACAGGACTGGCCTGCCCCTCCACAGGGCATACCCCGCTTCTCGCCGTTATAAGGCCTAACCTCATCCCTAAACCCCCTACATTAATAGTTCCAAAGGTCACAGTCAAGAACATGGAGCAGGCGGGAAAGATATTCGGCCCAGCCCAATACGCGGTAGCCAAGGCCGTAGCCGACGCCGTGGAGGAAGGCGTAATCCCAGAAGAAAAACTGGATGAATGGCTCATCATATGCGGGGTATTCATACACCCCGAAGCCAAAGACGACCGTAAAATATTCCATTACAATTATGGAGCAACCAAGCTCGCCCTTAGGAGGGCCATGATGAACTATCCCTCATGGGAGAAGATATCCTACGAGAAGGACAGGGCGGTCCATCCGGTATTCGGCATGCGCATGCTCCACAGGCTCTGGAACCCGCCGTACCTCCAAATAGCCTTCGACATCCCAAGCCTCGAGAGGATGAAGCAGGTAGCCCAGCAGATCCCCCCAAGCGATAAGATAACCTTCGAGATAGGAACCCAACTCATAAAAGGCGAAGGAGCAAAAGCCATAAGGGAATTCAGAGAGATAAGAAAAGACGTCTTCATAATGGCCGACCTGAAGACCCTCGACGTAGCCAAAATAGAAGTAGACGAAGTCTTCAACGAGACAGCCGACGGCGTAGTAGGAGCAGGAGTAGCCATGAAGGAGACCATAGACGCCCTAATCTACGAGGCGAAGAGGCTCGGAATATACAGCCTCCTAGACATGAGAGGCGTAGAAGACCCACTAGAGAGGCTAAAAACCCTGGAGGACCTACCCCACGGAATCATAATCCATAAAACATACGATACCCCCACCGAAGCAGTCATACACCAGATAAAAACCATAAAGGACACGTTCAAAGACAGGCTCCTAATAGGAGTGGAGGGAGACGTAACCACGGAGACGCTCCCAATACTGGTCCAGGGAGGAGCCGACATAGCCATAGTAAGCCGATACGTAACCCAGTCCCGCGACATCACACGAACAGTAAGAGACCTACTGGACTCAACGCCAAAGCTGAAAGAGGACATAGACCTGCTAAGGGTACACATAGAATAAGAAGCCCCTCCCCCTCACAGGGGCACCATACATCAACGCTAAAGCCTCAACCATCCACGCTTAAAGGATCAACCCCGGCCTATCGGCTCCCATACAATCCTACAGGCCGGTAAAAAGTCTACACTTAGTCAAGGATAGCTTTAAATCAGCCATCGTCGATGATAAAGCCAGTGGAAAACCTTGCAGGGCAGCCTCCTTCTCCAAGTAGGATTATCTGAAGCCTTCCTAGGCGTAATCATCTTCATCATAATAATATCGATCCTATCCTCAGCCATAAAGGTTGTAAGGGAATATGAGAGGGGAGTAATATTCAGGCTTGGAAGACTGATAGGGGCGAAAGGCCCAGGCCTCTTCTTCATAGTCCCAATAGTAGATAAATTCGTAAAGATAGACCTTAGAATAGTGGCCTTCGACATCCCCAAACAAAGGGTAATCACCAAAGACAACGTCAGCGTCGACGTCGACGCCGCCGTCTACTATAGGGTATTCGACCCAAGCAAGGCGGTGGTCCAAGTTGAAAACTATCTACACGCCACAAACCTGCTGGCCCAGACCACGCTCAGAGACGTCCTAGGCCAAGTAGAACTAGACGAACTACTAACCAAGAGGGAAGAGCTAAGCAAGAGGATCGGCGACATCCTAGACGCCTACACCGACCCCTGGGGGATAAAAGTCGTAGCCGTCTCCATAAAGGATGTAAGCATGCCTGAAAGCATGCTAAGAGCCATAGCAAAACAGGCGGAAGCTGAGAGGGAGAAGAGATCTCGGATAATCGTGGCTGAAGGCGAATATATAGCGGCTGAAAAGATCGCAGCTGCAGCCAAGCTCTACATGGAAACCCCCTCCGCATTAAGGCTGAGGGAGCTCCAAACCCTAACGGAAATAGCTAGAGAGAAGAACATGGTCGTCGTTACGACGACCACGGAGGCAAGCGACCTAGGGAAAATAGCAGCCATGGTTAAAGGACTCCTGGAGAAAGAAGCCAAGTGAAGAGCACCCCCCTAATCCTACTAGCCATATCATCGATCCTCCTCCAAATAAGCCTAGCCGCCACCCTCAACACAGTGGAGATAGTCGCCGTCCGAGTAGAGGAGGCCATAACCCCCGCTACTGTGGAGCTCATCCGAGAAGCCTACGAATTCAGCCTGAGCCATGAGGCCCAAGCAATCCTAATCCTACTAGACACTCCAGGGGGGCAATTAGACGCCACACTTGAGATCATCGAGATGATGGATCGCTCCAGGATCCCATGGATAGTCTACATCTATCCTGAAGGCGCTAAAGCCTGGTCAGCCGGGGCCTTCATATTAACAGCCTCACATACCGCAGCCATGGCCCCCCACACCATCGTCGGATCAGCCCAACCCGTCTCCTACAATCTCCTCCAAGGCTCCACACCAGTAGAAGATGAGAAGATCATAAACGCCCTATCAGCCCTCATAGCCGAAAAGGCCAGAATACATGATAGAAACGAGACCATCGCCGAGCTATTCGTAAGAAAAAACCTGAACTTGAACGCTGAGGAAGCTCTAAAACTCAAAGCCATAGACGCGGTCGCCCCTAACGTAGAGGGACTCCTAGAGGCCATAGACGGGAGAAACATTAGAACGCCGGTAGGCCTTGTAACCCTAAAAACGAGGGGAGCAACCGTCATAGAATACTCTCCAAGCATAAAGGCAATAATCCTATCAGCCATCTCAAACCCATTACTGGCATACCTCCTCTTCACCCTCGGCCTCTACGCCCTAATCTTCGGATTACTAACGCCGGGATACGGGGCCGAACTGGCTGGAATAATCGCCTTAACACTGGGGCTGATAGGACTGGGCTTCAACCTAAACTTCGCATCCCTATTCCTCATAGGCTTAGGGATCATACTGCTCATAGCGGAAGCCCACACCCCAGGGTTCGGCGCCCTAGGGGGAGCAGGGGTCATCTGCCTAACTATCGGAAGCCTCCTCTTAATCCCATCAGGGGGAGCAAAATGGCTCATCTCCCCAGAATGGTATAGGCAACTCATAATACTATCCCTGCTCTCCACATGCACTATTGGAGGATTCATGCTCTTCGCCGCCTACAAGGCTCTAAAGGCCAGGCGGATGAAACCCCTCATCGGAGAAATAATCGGAGAAACAGTAGAAGTAACGGAGGACCTAAACCCTGAAAAGATAGGGTTCATAAGATATAAAGGCGAATATTGGAAGGCGAAATCTAAAACCTATATTAAGGCGGGATCCAAGGCCGAGATAATAGGCAAAGACGGCCCGATCCTGATAATCGATGAACCGAAACGGAAGTAAGTCCTCATCCCCCCTCATCCTTCAAAGCTATCGAATAACAGCTTAAAAATGATCCGATCCCTCCAATCCACCTTTAAGCCAGCCTACACAATGGATCCAATAAACTCCACTAACAACTATCGGGTTCATCCCCTCCCAACGATAACTCGAAAAACGCAGTGCTGAAAACTATGACGCTCGAAACCGATTGCCACAGCCTCCTACTTTAACTACACTAAAATAAAAGACGGATCATCAAAAAGGATTCCCGACAAGACATAGAAATCGCCTCAGCCTCCTGAGCTCGATACCCTTGAAATTAAGTTTAAATATTATCTAATGAGACTCTAACTCGTATCGTGGAGTGCCGCCGGACTCTGAGCCGCCGTCTACCCTCCATTATAGAAGAACCGGAGCAAAGGGTAGGTGAAAGCTCAGTGGTAGAGCAGCGGACTCGACCTAGAGTCGGGGCTGAAGCTGTTAACCCGTTGGTCGAAGGTTCAAATCCTTCCGGCGGCGCCAAAAATCGAGTATCTATATTCGAACCCTATGGTTCACCGACCCTTTCAAGGGGAGCTCCGAGATAAAACTTTTATACTGGAAAATACATGCTTGGTGGAGCCATCGTAGGGTCGTCTTGAGCCTCTTTATCTAGGTCCTTCAGACGCCTCTAAAATCTATAGGAGGGATGTTAAGGGTTGAATTTGAGGAGGCCTAACGCCGGCGAGGCCACCGGGACTTTTAACCGCTCCATGGATGTTACGCCGATGTCTGGAATCTGCACTAGATGCATCGACGGATGTGTAGGGGGCTGCGAGGCATGGCTGGCCTCGTTCAGGGGCAGGGAGGTCCTATACCCCGGGCCCTTCGGGGAGGTAACCATAGGCGCCAACAAGAACTACCCCGTCGACTACTCCCACTTGAATATTCAAGGCTATGCATGGGGGGCTGAGGGTCTCCCAGAGGACATCGAACCTGGACCTGACACGGCTCTGTTCCCAGCTGTCGACGTGGAGACCGCATATGGATGGGAGGACAAGGTTAGGATGCGCCTACCCATATTTACAGGCGCCATGGGCTCCACTGAGATCGCCCGTAGAAACTGGGAGCATTTCGCGGTGGGCGCAGCCATTTCGGGGATAACCCTGGTATGCGGCGAAAACGTATGCGGTATAGACCCGGAGCTCAAACTGGATGAGAAGGGAAAGATTAGTGAGTCCCCGGAGATGGATCGCAGAATAGAAGCATATAAGAGGTTCCATGAAGGCTACGGCGAACTACTAGTACAGATGAACGTGGAGGATACGAGGCTCGGGGTGGCTGAGTACATATCCAGCAGACATGAGCTCGAGGCGATAGAGCTGAAATGGGGTCAGGGAGCCAAATCCATAGGCGGGGAGATAAAAGTCAACGACATAGAGATGGCGGTTAAACTGAAGGAGAGGGGTTACATGGTCATCCCGGATCCCGAGGCCCCTGCGGCGAGAAGGGCCTACATGAAAGGCTCCATAAGGGAGTTTGAACGCCATTCCCGCCTCGGATTCGTGGATAAAGCATCCTTCCTCGAGGAAGTAGACCGCCTAAGAGGCCTAGGGTTTAAGAGGATAACTCTCAAGACCGGAGCCTACTCAGCAATTGACCTCGCCATGGCCCTCCGATACGGCGCCGAGGCGAAGCTGAGCCTCATCACCTTGGACGGCGCACCAGGCGGCACAGGTATGAGCCCCTGGCCCATGATGAATGACTGGGGTATCCCATCCGGCTACCTT
>JAWBPF010000049.1:0-10634 GCA_038825355.1 Bathyarchaeia archaeon | reverse complement strand
GGAGTCCATAAGGGCTCAGAGGAGGATCCTATCAGGATATAAGTCCCATGTCCTAACGGGTTCGCTTGAGGAGGCGAAATATTCAGAGGCTTTAAATCCCCGCCATGCAGCTATAAGCCTCGACGGGGAGCCTACCCTCTACCCTATGCTAGACGAGCTGATAAGGGAGTACTCCAAGAGGGGGTTCACCACGTTCCTGGTCACGAATGGGAGCATCCCCGAGGCTTTAAAAGGATTAGAAGAGGAGCCTACACAGCTCTACCTCTCCATCTACGCCCCCGACGAGGAGAGGTTTAAGGCTTTATGTAAGCCGTTAAACAGAGAAACTTGGAGGAAGGTTAAGGAATCCCTTGAAATCCTCAGAAACTTCAAATCGTCAACCGTTGTAAGGCTGACCCTCATCAAAGGCTTTAACATGGAAGACCCTAGGGGATACGCCGAGCTCCTAGGAGATGTCGAGCCCACCTACGTGGAGGCTAAAGCCTACATGTATGTGGGATACTCAAGGAAAAGGCTGGGATACGATGCGATGCCATCCTTCGGCGAGGTAAAGGGTTTCGCTGAAGCCCTAGCGGAGGAGATGGGATATAACCTTGTAGCCTCATCGGAGGAGAGTAGGGTAGTGCTCCTAAGCAGGTTGAAGACGCCTAAAAGGCTCCGTTAAAGAAGTTAAAGAGAAAGGGGCGCCGCCTACCATTTATATGCCTCATAACCTTTTGGGGGACGTTGGGAGGCTGAAGGCTGAATTGGCTGATCTAATCTTTCAGGGTAAAGGATTAAGGGAGCCCGATTCCCCATTTATCTATGGTGGCTTCACCTATGGAGGATTGCCTTAAATGTTGTTGAGGGAGGATTTGGAGAGGATTCAGAGCTACCTGGAGGATTACGATTCTGCAAGGGAGAAGCTTCTGGAGTGTTCCCGGAGGGCTGTAAGGCTGGCCAGCTGGGCTATGCTCCAGGTGCATAGGATGCAGCTGGATAAGGCTTGGGAGACCCTTAAAATGGTAAGCGACGCTTTAAGGGAGATGGAGGAGGCTGTGGGGAGGTATCCGGAACTGTCAAGCCACTCCAACGCCTTAACGGCATATCAGGAATATGTGGAGGCTGAATCCCTCTACATCCTAGCCCGGGAGGATAGGCTATGTAGATTAGATGAGGTTAACGTTCCCATATCCCAGTATCTCCTAGGTCTCCTAGATATGATAGGGGAGCTGAGGAGGGTCGTCCTCGAATCCCTGAAGAGGGGGGATCCCGAATCAGCCGAGTCCAAGCTGGACATCATGGAGAGGATCTATGGGGATCTACTCTCCCTGGATCATACGGCGTTGATACCAAATTTCAGGCATAAGATGGATGCCGCTAGGAGGGTTATAGAGGCTACGAGGGGAGATGTCGTCTCCGAGCTTAGGAGGAAGAGCCTGGAGGAGGCGATAAACGATTTAAACCGGTCCATGGATCGCCTAAGGGTTAAGGGGGGATGGGGAGACGCTGTTCTCAGCCGTGAAGGCCAGGAAGGCCCAGCTGATGATGGCTAAGCTGGTGAGGGAGGAGCCCTTAAGCCTCGGCAAGGTTAAGCGTGTAGCCGGGGTCGACGTATCCTATGTTAAAGGGTCGGCGGTGGCCGCCGCAGTTCTAGTATCAATCCAGGACCTCACCCTGATGGAGGATTCGACGATCCGTCTAGAGGAGGGGATCCCGTATATCCCCGGTCTTCTAGGGTTCCGGGAAGCCCCATTAATGGCTAGGGCCGTGAGGCGGCTTAAGTATGAGCCCGACGTTCTCCTAGTCGACGGCCATGGCTTAGCTCATCCTAGAAGATTCGGTTCAGCCTGCCATGTAGGAGTGATACTTGATAAGCCTACGATAGGCGTGGCTAAGGCTCGACTCTACGGTTTCGAATCCAATGGGCTATTACTGGATGACTCCGGGAGCCCCATGGCTCGGATAATCCATGACCGGGGGGGTAAGCCATACTACGTCAGCATAGGTCATAGGGTAACCCTTGAAGACGCTGTGGAGATCGTTAAGCTATGCATGCGTGAGTATGGGCCTCAGCCTTTAAGGCTGGCCCATTTAAAGGCTAGGGAGGCCTGTAGGGTTTGAATTTGAAGCCTCAGCTGCTGCTCACCCTGATATACTCGGTTAAACTGTCTAGGGAGAAGCTGGGATCCCCTGTTACGACTAGGCTGATAGCTGAGAGGCTCAGGGTATCCCAGCAGACGGTTTCCAGGCACCTGATGGAGCTGGAGAGGCTCGGCCTAATATCTAGGGCTAAGATCCTGAGGGGGGAGCGGATCCAACCTACGGATCAGGCTTTGGCTGAACTTAGAAGCTTGTATCATATGCTGGGAGGCCTCATAGAGCCTCCGGAATGGGATCTGATCCTTAAAGGAATAGTGTTCACAGGCTTAGGGGAAGGCGCCTACTATATGAGCCAGCCGGGCTATATCCGGCAATTCCAGGAGAGGCTCGGCTTTAAACCCTATCCTGGAACCCTTAACCTAAGGCTTATAGGCGGCTTCATCCCTGAGAGGGGGAAGCTGGAGAGGCTTACCCCTATAACCATTGAAGGATTTAAAAACATGGATAGGAGCTTCGGACCCGTCAAATGCTATAGGGCATCCTTGAACGACTCTGAGCCATGCATAGTGGTGACCGCTCTTAGAACCCATTACGAGGAGGATGTCCTAGAGGTCATAGCCCCCTACAGGCTTAGAGAGAAGCTTGGACTCAGGGATGGATCCACCGTCACTTTAAGGGTCTTCTCCACTCCTCGATAACCCTCCTCTTGATACTGGTTGAGCTCCCCAGCTTCTCATCTCCAAACCTTCCTATACGGACTATCCGGATTCCAAGCTCTTCCCCTACTATGAACCGTTTAACCTCCTCGTATATGTCGTCTTGATCGTAGCCTACAGCCACTATGTCCGGCTTTATTATCCTTAAGACTTCATGGATGTTGAAGTCTTCGAATCCTAGAACTGCCTCGTCGACGGGCTTTAAGGCCTCCACCAGGATCCTCCTCTGCTCCTCAGGCATAACGGGCTTGGCGCCCTTCCTCTCCTCAACAGTCTTATCCCTAGCCACCACCACTATAAGCTTAGCCCCCTTCCCCCCGGTCTTCCTAGCCTCCTCAAGGAACCTTAGATGGCCATAGTGGAGTAGGTCGAAGACCCCTGCTGCTAAAACTATCCTTCCTCTATGCGGCCTGGGATTCAACCCTCATCCACCCTTTCAGACCATTCAAACTCGGCTAAGCCCAGGATCTTCAGGGAGTCGAGTAACCCCTCAGCGTAGGAGGCTGCAGCCAAGGCGGTCAAGTAGGCCTCTTTTTCAAGGTAGTAGCGGCTGTCTGAAAGGTAGCGCCTAGCCTCCTCGATCACCTCATCCACGCCCCTCCCTACCTCTTTGAGGGCTAGATCCCTTAGAACCTTATCAAGCTTCGAGATGTAAAACCCTGCAAGCCTGGCAGCCTCGCCTTCAACCCTACTTTTAATCTTTAAACACCTCCTCAGGGGCCCCAGCTAGAACCTTTAAGGCTTCAACCTCCATGAAGTGTAGCCTCCCCGGGGCTATTAGAGTATATGGGGGGCCACCGAACATAAAGTCCATCAATTCCTCCAGCCTATCCGCCTTGACTACGGCGTCGGGGCCGCCGAGTCTAGCCATTCCAACCATTAATCGATCCCTTGGGAACACGTCTTCACGCCTCCATTCCTCAAGCCTTGAAAGGATCTCTAACGCCTCAGATATGGACATATATCTCCCCTCCTCAACCCTTAGATCCAGGAGGATAAGGGTATGCAGCCCTAAAGCCTTATTGTCCCTGCAGTAGTCATATACTGAGCCGGGCAGGCCTCCTCCATCGGCGAAGGGTATCGTGACGCTACGCCCAAACTTATAGCTTTGAAGGCCGGCGGCGGCTGGAGCAGCCGTCTCTATAGAGGCTGCGTGAACCACCCTAGTGGCAATATCCATGGCCTCAGCCCTAAGCCTTAAATCTACATGCGTAGTAGCGGTCATGGGATCACCTGGAACCAGTAGACACACCTTTAGGGTCTTAGCGGGCCCCAGTAGAATTGACTCCGAATCCTCCTCTAAATCCCTCCTGGAGAGGATTCTAACCCTTTTACCTGCTAGGGCCACCAGCCGGGGAACCGACAAGCCGGGCATAAGACTCGTATAAAACTCCGCGAAGAGGAGATCCGCCCCCTTAACCTCTTCCAAACCTTTAAGGGATAGACCCGTCTCATCGTATAGGCCTAAACCCACGAAAGTCAGCAAACCCAAGCTCCCCCCATCCTAAATCGACTACGACGGAAACCCATTTATGGAGCCATTAAACCTGTACCTTGCAGAGGAATCATCCACCGTCCATAATCCATCCATAATAGAAAGCAATTAGACAGTTAAAAATATAGTTAACTAAATCAATTAACGGTTAAAGTTCCGATATCGGCGAGCCTTTAAATAATCCACCCCGAAGCCGAGCGATCGATAAATTATGGATGGATAACTATTTCGAGAAGATTTATCTAAGAGGATTCTAGATCTTTATAGAATTGAGGATACGGCTGGGTGGGCCCGTAGCTCAGCCAGATCTCATGAAGAGATTCAGAGATCCTGAAAAGGTAGAGCAGCGGACTAAGAATGGGCTGAAGCTCTTAACCCGAAAGGATGATGCAGCCGCATCATCCTGGGGAGAGGTCCGGGGTTCGAATCCCCGCGGGCCCGCCAACTTCTAGGCAAACCATCGGATCTCGCCCAGTTACAGATGATCGAAGATAGATAGAATCTCCAACCTGGCTCGACCAGAGCCATCCATCCTCAGCGGTCAACGAGAAAGTTTAATGAGGCTCTTACGACTCCTCTAATGCCGTTAAGCAGGAAGGGGATTGGGGTTGATCGTATGGCTGAGAATCCTTTGAAGGCTGTTGAGGAGCAGCTCAACTTCATCGGGGAGTTGGTGAAGGCTGAGCCGAGCGTCATAGCCCAGCTTAAGAAGCCTAGAAGGGTGATAGAGGTCTCTATACCAGTCCGCATGGATGATGGGCACGTCGAGGTTTTTACGGGTTATCGAGTTCATCATTGTCGCTGGCGCGGCCCGTATAAGGGAGGTATCCGATATCATCCCCGCGTAGACCTAGACGAGGTTAAGGCTTTGGCGGCTTGGATGACCTTCAAGACCGCTGTCGTGGACCTTCCCTATGGGGGTGCTAAGGGAGGTGTCATCTGTGATCCACGAGGACTCAGCATCGGAGAGGTGGAACGTTTAACTAGGCGTTATACCTCGATGATACGCGATGATATAGGTCCGTTCGTGGATGTCCCCGCGCCTGATGTAGGCACCGACGCCCAAACCATGGCTTGGATCATGGACACTTATAGTAGCCTGAAAGGTTATAGCGTGCCTGAGGTGGTTACTGGGAAACCCATAGAGCTGGGGGGATCCTACGGGAGGGAGGCTGCCACCGGGAGAGGAGTAGCCATATGTGCTAGAGAAGCAGCTGAAAAGATGGGGTTGAGATTGATGGGAGCTAAAGTTGCCCTACAGGGATACGGCAAGGTGGGATACTACGCCGCTGAAAACTTGGAGGCTATGGGCGCTAGGATCATCGCTGTAACCGATGTTGAAGGAGGAGTCTATAACCCCGATGGATTTAGTTCTCCGAAGCTTAAGGCCTACGAGAAGGAAACAGGCTCCGTCGCAGGATTCCCGGATGCATGTCCATTAACCAATGAGGAGCTCTTCAGCCTGGAATGCGACATACTCGTACCCGCAGCCTTAGAGAACGTCATTACAAGCCGCAACGCTGGAGACGTTAAAGCGAGGCTGATCATCGAGGGAGCCAACGGGCCGACGACGCCCGAGGCCGACCGAATCCTCAACGAGAAAGGGATCCTCGTAGTACCGGATATTCTAGCCAATGCTGGAGGAGTAACCGTAAGCTACTTTGAATGGGTGCAGAACCTGAACCGGGAGAGATGGCCCCTAGAAGTCGTGAATAAACGGTTAGAGGACAGGATGAGGGAAGCCTTCCAAGCCGTATACAAGCTATCCAGAGAGAGAAGCGAGAGCATGAGGACCGCAGCCTACATCATAGCTGTCGAGAGGTTAGCGGAAGCCCATCTGAAGCTCGGATTATTCCCGTAAACCTCTCCACTCGGAGCCCTTTATGGATCAACCCGTTAAATCGAGACTGAATCCCGAGGATGATCAGCCTGTCATGGAGATATCCATTTTAATAGGGCGATATAGCTGGTCAGGGTGAAGCCCCTAGACTATGAGTAGCCCGGAGACTGAGAAACCCTTCGAAGAGCTATCCAACAGATAAAGGATGGAGGTAGGATATGCCGTTGAACGTTCAGACTTTGAAGTCGGATTCACTATTGTTCATCACTTCCATGATCTGGGGTTTCGCCTTTGTGGCGCAGCGGATGAGCATGAGCTATCTAGGGCCCTTCACATTCAACGGTGTACGCTTCGCTCTAGGGGTCTTATTCATGTTGCCCCTCCTCCTCCGAGAGGAGAAGGGCTCATCTGCGCCTGAAGAGGGACAAGGCTGCAGCTATAATTCTGGGAAGGCCGCGTTTAACGCTTGTCTAGCTGGACTAATCCTGTTCATGGGGGCTTCGCTGCAGCAGATAGGGCTTATCTATACTACGGCGGGTAGAGCCGGCTTCATCACAAGCCTCTACGTGGTCTTCGTACCCGTTCTAGGACTCCTATGGAGGCGTCCAGTAGGCCTCGGATCCTGGATAGGGGTCTCCCTAGCCGCTTTAGGCAACTACCTCCTAAGCACTACAGGAGGGTTTACTCTGATCCTAGGCGACCTCCTAGAGCTTATAGGTGCATTCTTCTGGGCTGGACACGTCTTAATAATCGGGAAACTCTCACCCCTGATGAGGCCTGCGAGGCTAGCCTTCCTCCAATACCTTGTATGCTCTATCCTAAGCCTCATCGCAGCCGCCGCCACTGAAATCTTCTCACTGCAAAGCCTCCACCAGGCGGCTATACCCATCCTATATGGGGGATTGCTCTCCGTAGGCGTGGCCTACACCCTACAGATAATAGCGCAGCGACACGCCCCCCCAGCCCACACCGCAATCATCCTAAGCCTAGAATCAGTATTCGCCGCGTTTGGAGGATGGCTGATCCTAAATGAAATCATATCATCCCAGGGGATCGTAGGCTGCACCCTAATACTATTAGGGGTCCTCTCATCGCAGCTCTGGAGGACCATCGACCACAGTAACCCCTGATTCCCGTAGACATGGGCGACATAGGGAGACTTCCATAGGGGAGGCGTCGGAGCTGGATTCCACATCCATCTCCATAAAAATGTTTCCAAAGCTGGTAATCCCTCAAGCATTCAAATCTGAAGGATTAAGGATATTGATAAGCGATTCATATTCCTCTGATTAGGAGTAAATATATAGGGGTAAACTGTGGATTCACAGCATTTTTCTGTGGTTCGATGAATTTTTCAGAAGGTTTGAGTTTAAGAGCAGTATTTTCATTCTACTCCCCCGTTTATCTTAGAGTGAAGGTGTAGCGTATGATGGCTAGCCGTTTTAGGCGCATATAGTAGAGGATGATGAGCTTGACGGCCGTTGTACAGACCATTAAAACGGGTAGAAGATGTGCCATATGCGGCGATCCATTGCCTCGATGGTGGCAGTGGAGCTTCTGTCCATTCTGCCAGAACAAGTAAACCTGAATCATGGAATAAGCTACTAGCTAAGGCTAAGGCTAGTTTAGGCGAAGAATTAAAATCCCGGATTATACCGGATTATTCTTGGAATGGCCTTTAACCTCTCGGTGAAAGTTCTCCTCCTACAATTTTTAGCCTTATCCACTCTAGCTGATCTAAATCTCGGACCGAGCGATGAGCTGAACCTCCTCTTAGATGAGGCCTCCATAGATAGGGTTATGGATCATGTACGCTGCTTGACCGGTTATAAGACGAGGTACGCCCTAACAGAGGAATGTAACCTGTCGGCGCAGTTCATATACGGGTATTTCTCATCCCTAGACGGAATCAACTCCTCCTATCATTATTTCAGGATGCATAGCAGGCTAAATGGTGTGAACATAGTCGCCTTTAAGAGGGGCGCCGTCAGCCCCGACGAATACGTCTTATTGTTCGCCCATTACGACTCCGTATCCTATGAGCCCTACGATACGGCTCCTGGAGCAGATGACAATGCATGCGGAGTAGCCGTTATGATGGAGGTTGCCTATCTGATGGCCAGGCGAAACTGGAATCGTTCACTGCTATTCATGGCTTTCTCAGGCGAAGAGCTGGGGCTCGTAGGCTCTGAAGCATGGGTTAAAGACCATGCTGAGACCATTGACGAGATAGTAGCGGGCATATGCCTAGATGGAGTAGGAAGAGGAGAGGGCATATGGATAATGTTCGCGGATCATCATTCCAAGCCCTTAGCGGAACTGATGCTTAACGCTTCGAGGATGCTAGGCTTCGAGGAGTTCCATTGGGCTGAGAGCAGCCTCGCTGTCGGTGGAAGCGACAGCGCATCCTTCCTAGGGAGAGGATTAAGGATCGTCAGACTATGGGATCGGGATACAACCTATATCCATACCTCTCTGGATACATTTGACACCCTTAACCCGAGACGCCTATTAGAGACGGTGAATGTGGTAGCCGCCGCCCTATACCTCCTCTCAACAAAGCCTTTACAGGAGCTCTTCCCTGAAACCCTCCAAATGGAACCCGTAAGGGATGGGGACACAGTGAACCTTAAGTTAATGCTGGCCTTAGCCTTCTCCGCATTACTAGTGGCCTGGCTGATCCCCGTAATAAAACGTATTAAGATAACCCACTACCAAGCTAGTGAGACTAGGTTGTTTTGATAGAGGATCGTCGATTTAAGATCTTATCTCCATTTTTAATATGATTTACGTAGTATGCAGAGGACCTGAAAGGGAGACCGCCCTCAATCGCGCATCTTTCACCTACCATTAGAACTGATTTAGGGAACGTTAGATGACGCTTTCAATTTATCTTAAAGCCCTCTAGACTTCCACGGCATCACCCATTCGAGTTCTATTTGACGGACGGGGGAGAATCGAAATGGTACCCCAGAATCAAGGAATCAAAGGAATATAAATAAAGCGTTTTTAAACCGTTTTAGTCAATAGTTCGAAATTTTACATGATCCAGATTTTATCTTATCTTATGAGCTGTTTTAGAATTTCACCCTAATAATTGATGGATTTAAGACTTAGCAAGCCTCGGAATCTGCTCTCTACTTAAATGCTGATAAAGCTGGTTAAAACTCTTTTAGATTCATTGATTAACAGTTTTATGGCCGGTGATGGATCATGCCTAAATTCGAAGTTAGAGGAGCTAAGCTGTACTATGAGGAGCTGGGCGGGGGGCCGGATGTCCTACTGATGCACGGCGCCATGTCAACCGCGAGGCGTGACTTCGGATCACTGATAGATAGATTCGCGGAGTATTTCCATGTCGTCGCGCCTGATCTGAGGGGTTTCGGAAAGTCGCAGCACATTAGATCCTTCGAGGGAAACTATTATTTGGAGCATGCCCGGGATATGCTCGCCTTGATCGAAGCCTTAGATTTAGAGGATGTCCACTTAATCGGATTCAGCGATGCAGGTGAGTTCGCTTTCCTCATGGCCCTGGAGGATCCTGAACGTTTAAAATCTATAGTGGTCTCCGGGGTTGGAGGCGACCTTAACCCAGCCTTCCTCAGAAGCGTGGAGGAACACTACAATCTTATAGCTGAGGAGATGATGAGAACCCATGGGCGGAGATACTGGAGGAGGCTTCTAGAATCCTATCTCAGAGCTGTGGAGGAGACCGCTAAACGCTTCAGGGATCCACTGCGGAGATCGGAGTATCATAGGATAAATAAGCCCGTTCTAATAGTGAACGGTGAACTGGATCAATATAATCCCGTGGAAGGTGCTGAAGCTCTCAGGGATAGCCTTCCATGCTGCGATCTATGGATCGTACCTGGGGTTGGGCACACAGTGAGGTTTGAAGGCTTCTTTGAAAGGGTGAAGGATTTCATTGATGGACATAGCTGAGTACGGGTGGGTTACCTGTAAATAGCCGGTTAATCGATTATAATATTTATTAAAGTTTATCTAGGATCTCTAGGACTTGATCCGTCGTCTTCACTTTTAGGCACATATCGCTTAGGGTGTCTATGATCGCCTGATGAAGCTCCCTCAGATGGGTGGCGCAGGCATCT
Organism: Bathyarchaeia archaeon; assembly: GCA_038825355.1. Taxonomy (GTDB): domain Archaea; phylum Thermoproteota; class Bathyarchaeia; order 40CM-2-53-6; family DTGE01; genus DTGE01. Next base: position 392 of record JAWBPF010000049.1, on the reverse strand, counting down.
TCAACGAGGAGGATGTCGTAGCCCAGATCGGCGCCGTGGTAAGCCGTTGCAGCCACGCATTCATTCGTTAGAAAGCCTACGAGTATGAAGCTGTCGATGTCCATGTTCCTCAGCATGAAGTCCAGGTTCGTACCCGTGAAGGCTCCTCCATTCGTCTTGGCTACGACCAGCTCGCCTTTAATGGGTTTAACCTCGTCGAGGAACCCCGTCTCCTCGCTGGCCGGGGGGACTATGAGTCCTATCTTACGGTTAACCTTCGCGGTGTGCCGGGGATTATCCGTAGGCGCCTCAAGTTTAACGTGGATTACGTCGAGCCCCTTCTCCCGGCATTTCTTCAGGATCTTCTCTATGTTCTTAACGGCGTTCCAGAAGCGCACCTCATACTCCTTCAC